>NZ_CAIPNF010000094.1 GCF_903866365.1 uncultured Thiocystis sp. | reverse complement strand
GGGTTTGGCCGGTGCTGGCTTCGCGTCTGTCGTCGGCGTTGGCGCACCCTGGACAACCTTGGGCGCGGCGGGCTTGACGGGTGCCGCCCCGACGGTGGGCGCGGCTGGCGCCGGCTCGGCCGCTGGCGGGGCAGCCGGCTCGGGCTCGGGTGGCGCGCCGGGATCCCGGTACGCATACAGCGTGGTTTTGGCTTTAGCCGGCGCGGCGGGTTTTGGTGTCGGTGCAGTCTTGCGGATGGTCTCGGGCGCGGGTGCCGCGACCGGTTCCGCCGGCAGACGCGGTGCCACCTGGACGACCGGCGCTGGCGGTCCCTCGCGGGGCTCCATGGCACAGGCGGTCAAGCCCACCACGGCCATCAGAATGGTCGGCAGTCTGGTCGATATATCCATCATGGTTCTTGATCGCAAAGTGAAGATCATGTCGTCTTAAACCGCATCCCGCCGCGCGTCGCTGGCAACCGCGTGCCTGGGAAATCCGCCCGGCGACATGGTTCGCCCTGGCCGCGGTTTAATTGTAAAAATCGCTCATGAACAGGTTTTCGCCGCCCGCCGGCTGCCGCGGTTTCGGTTTTGGCGCGGGGGGGGGCGGCTCGCGCTCGGCGACTGGCTCCTCGACGGCTTGAACGGCCGTCTTCGTGCCAGCGCCACCGCCACCGCCTTGACTGGGTCGCTTGGCGCCGGCGTTCCCGTCGCCGCCGTTGCTGCCGCAGCGGGCTGCGCTGTCACCGATGTAGGGCACATTCGCGCGCCCGCAGGCATTCGCGATCACGACGCCATCGGGCGGAAACTCCGACAGCGGTTCATTGGGCAGTGCCAGCATGAAATCGCCCCAGACCCGCAGCGCGCCGGTGCCCCCGGCGAGCCCCATGGGCTGGTAGTCGTCGCGACCGACCCACACCACGGCGACCTTGTCGCCCGAGAAGCCGGCGAACCAACTGTCGCGCATATCGTCGGTGGTGCCGGTCTTGCCCGCCATGGTCATGCCTTCCGGCAATTTTTCCCCCAACCAGCGGGCGGTCCCGTTGGTGACGACCCGCTGCAGGGCCCAGGTGGTGAGATAGGCGGCCTTGGGATCGACCACCGCCTCGACCGCGAGCGGATAGCGGTTCAGCGGCCGCCCCTGGGCATCCACGACCTCGCGAATCGCCCGCAGTGGCGCGCGATAACCGTTCGCCGCGATGGTCTGGTACATCTGTGCCACTTCGAGCGGCGACATCGACACCGATCCCAGCAGCAGCGAGGGCACGACCCGGATCTTGCGCTGGACCCCAAGCTGATAGAGCGTCTCGGCGACCTTTTTCACCCCGACGCCGAGCCCGAGATTGACCGTCGCGAGATTCAGCGAACGGGCCAGGGCGTCAGAGAGCTGCACCGAGCCATTGACCCGACGGTCGTAGTTCTTCGGCTCCCAGCGTTTGTCGCCGTCGGGCAGGCTGACCGGGGTATCCTGAATGCTGGTGGTCAGCGTGAAACGCTGGGGTTGCGACAGGGCCGTCAGATAGACCGCCGGCTTGACCAGCGAGCCGATCGAGCGGACGGTGTCCAGCGCCCGGTTGAAGCCCGCGTAGCCCGGCTTGCGGCCCCCGGCCACGGCCAGCACCTCACCCTGATCCACCGAGGTCACCACCGCCGCGGTCTCCAGGGTTCCGGTTTTCATGCCACGGGATTTTTCCAGCGCGGCCAACTGGACCGGGAGCGAGCGTTCGACCGTCGACTGCACCAGCGGATCCAGGGTCGTGAAGATATTCAGCCCCTCCGAGCGCAGATCCTCGTCGCGATAGTCGCGTTGCAGTTGGCGCCTGACCAGCGAGATGAAATCGGGATACTCGCCGACCGGACGCCCGCCTTCCTCCGAAAGCCCCAAGGGGGCCGTCTTGGCCCGCGCGGCGTCCTCGGCCAGGATCACGCCATCGCGGACCATGAGATCCAGCACCAGATCGCGGCGCGTTTTGGCGGCTTGCGGGTGACGCCGCGGATCCAGGCTGGAGGGCGCCTGAACCAGGCCGATCAGCAACGCGGTTTCCGGGATCCCAATCTCGCTCAGCGACTTGTTGAAGAAAAACGTGCTCGCGAGCGCGAATCCGTGAATCGCGCGGCTGCCGTCCTGACCGAGATAGATCTCGTTGGCATAGGCTTCCAGGATCTCCTCCTTGCTGTAGCGACGCTCCAGCAGGAGCGCCATATAAGCCTCCTTAAGCTTGCGCTCGAAGGTGCGGTCGGCGTTCAGATAAAAATTCTTGACCAACTGCTGGGTCAGGGTACTGGCGCCTTCGACCACCGAACCGGCCTGCAGATTGCTGAAGGCGGCGCGCAGGATGCCCTTGGGATCGACGCCGACGTGACGGTCGAAGTTGCGATCCTCGACCGCCATCAGGGTCTTGACCAGCAGCTCGGGGAGATCCTTGCCGCGGACCAGCAGGCGATCTTCGTTATGCGTGGGATAGATACTGGCGATCAGCATGGCATCGAGCCGGACCAGCGCCGGATCGGGGCCGCCGCCGGCATCCTTCAGGCCCGCGACCCGCTGGTCGGTGAGTTGGATATCGAGCTGTCGATCCGGCTCCTGACCGTCCCAGAAGCGGAAGGGCCGGGTATGCACCAGAAAACGCTCGCCCTCGCGACGATAGGTGCCGGGACTGGAAGGTTCGGCGGCCTGGCGATAATTGAGACGATCCAGTTCGGCCTGAAACTGCTCCGGATTCAGCGGCCGGCCGGCATAGAGTTCAAGCGGGCGCGCGAACACACGCGCCGGCAGCGCCCAGCGCTGGCCCTCGAACTTGCCCCGGATCACGCGGTCGAGATGGACGCCATAGAGCAGACCGGCCACGCCGATCCCCGCCGCGATCAGGAGCGCCCACAACAACAGAAATCCGCCGAGACGGAAACGTTTGCGGGGAGGCGGGCGCTTCCTCGCGCGAGAAGCGGATTGACGACGCGGTGCGGCCACGGGTCAACACCATCCGCGCGCGCACGGGCGGCAGGGTTTGACATACTTTGAATTCGGAACGGGATTTGGATACATCGGGAACGTAGTCTGTCTTTTATCGGCGTTTCAGTCGCTTATCGTCGCATTTGCAGCCTTCCGATACAACCTTTCGCGCTGGCGGCATGGGATGAAACCAATCGTCCAGGCGACGTGCCGCAGCGCCAGACGACGCAGCCCGCCTAAGCCTCTTCGATAAATTCCAATGCGTTACCGTCCGGATCGCGACAAAAGAGCGCACGCCGTCCCGAGCGGCTCAGGGTGTAGGGAAGCCCGTCGGCATCGAGACGCGCGATCAGCGCGTTTAGCGACGACACCAGCAGCGCCACATGCCGATCGCGTCCGCCATGGGCGGGACGGCCCGCGACCGGATCCGGATTCGGCAGTTCCAGCAGATGAATCTGTCGCGCCCCGACCCCGAGCCAGGCTCCTGGGAAGGGCAGCGCTGGGCGCTCCGAGAGAATCTTCAGACCCAGTACACCTTGATAGAAGCCTAGCGCTTTGGCGGTATCGGAAACAATCAGGCTGACATGATGGATGTCTCGCACGAGCGACATGAGGTTCTCCTTGGCATGGAGCCGGCTAGAGCCTTGCACTATACTGGCTTTTCACATTCGAGCGGCACCGTTAAACCATGCGGTGGCGGTACAAGATAGGCCATGTATTTCAGATGAACCCGGACCTGGGACGCCTCCAACCCTACCCTTTCGAAAAGCTCGCCGCGCTCAAGCAGGGACTCCAGCCACCCCGTGGGCAGGAGCCGATCGCCCTGCAGATTGGCGAGCCCAAGCACCCGACGCCATCCCTGATCACCGACGCACTGATCGCGCATCTCCACCAACTGTCCGTCTACCCGACGACCCGCGGAACGCCCGAACTACGCGAGGCAATTGCCCGCTGGCTGACGGTCCGCTTCCAACTCGTCGGCGGCAACGCCAGCCGCCTGGGCATCGACCCCGAGCGCCAGATCCTGCCGGTCAATGGCACCCGCGAGGCATTGTTCGCCTTCGCCCAAGCGGTCGTCGACCGCTCCCGCACACCGCTGGTGCTGATGCCGAATCCCTTTTATCAGATCTACGAGGGCGCGGCACTCCTCGCTGGGGCGGAACCCCGTTATCTGGCCTGCCGGGCGGACCACGGCTTCATTCCCGATTTCGACGCCGTGGACGAGGCGACCTGGAAACGCTGTCAACTGCTCTATGTCTGTTCGCCAGGAAATCCCACCGGGGCCGTCTTCGACCAGTCCACCTTCGCCCGTCTGATCGAACTCGCGCACACCCATGATTTCGTGATCGCCTCGGACGAATGCTATTCCGAACTCTATCTGGACGAGACCTCCCCGCCGCTGGGGCTGCTCCAGGTCGCGGCGGCCATGGGCAACCCGAATTTCAGTCGCTGCATCGTCTTCCACAGCCTGTCCAAACGCTCCAACGCACCCGGACTGCGCTCGGGTTTCGTCGCCGGCGACGCGGCGCTGATCGAGCGTTTTTTCGCCTACCGGACCTATCACGGCTGCGCCATGTCGCTGCCCATCCAGAGCGCCAGCCGCGCCGCCTGGGGCGACGAGTCGCATGTGCGCGAAAATCGCCGGCTGTATCGGGATAAATTCACCGCCGTCCTCGAGATCCTGGATGGCATCCTACCCATGGAACGGCCCACCGCCGGCTTTTATTTGTGGCCAAAGACGCCGATCCCTGACACCGAATTCGCGCGTCGGCTCTATGCCGAAGAAAACCTCAGCGTGCTACCCGGCAGCTTTCTCTCGCGCGAGGTCGCGGGATGCGATCCCGGCGAGAATCGTGTCCGCTTGGCGCTGGTTCCACCGTTGGACGAATGCGTGGACGCCGCGCGGCGCATCCGGCGCTGTGTCGAGCGGATCCAGCGCGAGGGTTGAGGTGGTTTCCAAGAAAGTATCGATCCAGAATCAACGCTTTAAATAGACAGGACTCACAGGATTTTTCAAGATTGACAGGATGAAAAACGATCGCTTCCATCCTGTTCATCCGGCGAAATCGTGTGAATCCTGTCCATTCGTTGCCTCTCAATGGTTAAAACGTTTTCCGGAAATCACTTAAACCCCTATGCGGGCTTGCATCGCCCTCCCGACGCCATCGTGTGCCCTTTGACGAGCAACCCGCTTCCGCTGACAACTGACAACTGACAACTGACAACTGATAACTTTTGACCTCCATGCAAATTCAGATACGTCAGACCGACAACGCCGAGACGCCAGCCATTTGCGATCTGATCAAGGCCGCGTTTGGCGATCCGCAAGGATTTGAGGTCGCGCAATTAACGGTCGATCTGCTGGCCGACGCGAGCGCGCAACCCCTCCTGTCGCTCGTCGCCACGACCCAGCGAACGGACATTGGCGATCCGCTGCTCGGGTATATCCTCTTTACCCATGCCAGGATCGAGCGAGCCAGTCGAAACGTTTCCGCCGCGCTTCTTGCTCCATTGGCCGTACACCCCGACGTCCAATCCCAGGGGATCGGCGGGCGGCTGATCGCGGACGGACTCGCGCGACTGACGGCGGCGGGCGTGGATCTGGTCTTTGTCCTTGGTCACCCCGACTATTATCCCAGGTACGGTTTTGTCCCGGCCGGGAGCCTCGGGTTTGACGCCCCCTACCCCATTCCGCCGGAACACGCCAATGCCTGGATGGTCCAGGCACTGCGACCAGGGTTCCTTGGGCATATGCGGGGGCAAATCGCGTGCGCCCATGCGCTCGACGAGCTTCGGCACTGGCGCGAATAAACCTTCACTTTCAACCAAGACGGAAACAACATGACCGATCAGCAGACCATCATCGTCGAAGCCTTCGAGCGCCGCGCCGAGCTCACCCCGCGCAACGTCGAGACCCATGTCCGCGACGCCGTGCAGGACGCCATCGAGCGGCTCGATCGGGGCGAGATTCGCGTCGCCGAGAAGCGCGACGGCGACTGGACGGTCAACGAGTGGATCAAGAAGGCGGTGCTGCTGTCGTTCCGCATCGAGGACAACTGGTTCATCAAGGGCGGCTTCACCAACTATTACGACAAGGTTGCCTCCAAGTATGCCGATACCAACTCGCGCGAGTTCCGCGAGTCCGGCGTGCGCGTGGTGCCGCCGGCGACCGCTCGCAAGGGTTCCTACATCGCGCCGGGCTGCGTGCTCATGCCCTCCTATGTCAACATCGGCGCCTATGTCGACTCTGGCACCATGGTCGATACCTGGGCCACGGTCGGTTCCTGCGCCCAGATCGGCAAGAATGTCCATCTGTCCGGCGGCGTCGGCATCGGCGGCGTGCTGGAGCCGGTGCAGGCCGCGCCCACGATCATCGAGGACAATTGCTTCATCGGCGCGCGCTCCGAGGTCGTCGAGGGGGTCATCGTCGGCGAGGGCGCGGTGATTTCGATGGGGGTCTACATCGGCCAGAGCACCAAGATCTATAATCGCGAAACGGGGGAAATCCTGTTCGGACGGGTGCCGCCGGGCGCGGTCGTGGTCCCCGGCAATCTGCCGTCCAAGGACGGCACCTACAGCCTCTACTGCGCGGTCATCATCAAGCAGGTGGACGCAAAGACCCGGAGCAAGGTGGGCATCAATGAACTCTTAAGGGACATTTGATGACGCTGTACGGCATCTCGAACTGCGATACGGTCAAACAGGCGCGCCGCTGGCTCGACGGTCGGGGCATCGACTACGTCTTTCATGACTACAAAAAACAGGGACTCGACGAAGTCCAACTGCGCGCCTGGGTGGCCGAACTCGGTTGGGAGACCCTGCTGAATCGTCGCGGCACGACCTGGCGCAAGCTGCCGGAGTCCGTGCGCGAGGGGATGGACGAGGCGCGCGCGATCCAGGTCATGCTGGACACGCCATCGATCATCCGCCGCCCGCTGCTCGACACCGGCACGGCCCGCCATGTCGGTTTTTCCGAGACTCAATATCAGGAGCTGTTCCGCTGATGTCGCCCACGCTCGCGCTGGCTCGCGATCTGATCGCTCGCCCTTCCGTCACGCCCGATGATTGGGGTTGTCAGGATCTGATGGCCGCGCGTCTAGCCGCGCTCGGTTTTCGCATCGAACCCATGCCTTTCGGCGAGGTGAGCAATCTCTGGGCGCGGCGCGGCGACGCCGGGCCGGTCTTCTGTTTTGCCGGACATACCGATGTGGTGCCGACTGGACCGCGCGACCGCTGGACATCGGACCCTTTCGTCCCGACGATCCGCGACGGTCGACTCTACGGTCGCGGTGCCGCCGACATGAAGGGTTCGCTGGCAGCGATGATCACCGCCGTAGAAGACTTCGTGGCCGGGCACCCCGACCACGGCGGCTCCATCGCCTTGCTGATCACGAGCGACGAGGAAGGCCCATCGGTCAACGGCACCGTCAAGGTCGTGGAGCGTCTGGAACGGCGCGGGGAGAAGATCGACTATGCGCTGGTGGGCGAGCCATCCAGTCGCGAGCGTCTGGGCGACACCATCAAGAACGGTCGGCGCGGCAGCCTGAATGGTTTTCTGAAGGTGCATGGCAAACAGGGCCATGTTGCCTATCCGCAACTTGCCTTGAATCCCTTTCATGTCAGCGCCCAAATCCTGGCCGCGCTCTGCGCCGAGGTGTGGGACCAGGGCAACGATCACTTCCCGCCGACCAGTCTCCAGATCGCCAATCTGAACATGGGCACGGGGGCGGAGAACGTGATTCCGGGCCAGTTGGAGGCCCAGTTCAATCTGCGTTTCTCGACCGAGCTGACTCCCGAAATCATCGAGACGCGCGTCCGGCGGATGCTCGATGCCGGCGGTTTTGACTATGACCTGACCTGGCGCCTGTCGGGCAATCCCTTTCTGACCCCCGCCGGCGAGCTGGTGGCCGCCGCGCGCGCGGCCATCCGGACGGTCACGGGCATCGACACCCGGCTCTCGACCACCGGCGGTACCTCCGACGGACGTTTCATCGCACCCACCGGCGCGCAGGTGGTGGAACTGGGGCCGCTCAACGCCACCATCCATCAGATCGACGAGTGCGTTGGCGTGGCGGAACTCGACCAGCTCTCCGCGATCTATCGGCTGATGCTGGAGCGGCTGCTGCCCGAGCAGTAGGCGGCAGTTGGCAGTTGGCAGTTGGCAGTTGGCAGTTGGCAGTTGGCAGTTGGCAGTTGGCAGTTGGCAGTTGGCAGTTGGCAGTTGGCAGTTGGCAGTTGGCAGTTGGCAGTTGGCAGTTGGCAGTTGGCAGTGATCAGT
>NZ_CAIPNF010000093.1 GCF_903866365.1 uncultured Thiocystis sp. | reverse complement strand
TTGCGTCCGTCAATAATCTGGTTGCCGAGTAGTTGTTCCGTGGGACACTCACGGGACACTGCGGGGCATTACGGGGTAAACTCTCGTCACACACACCAACATCAACGTATGCTTAAGCTGCTGTTTTTCGTGCTGTAGTGTGCTGCAATGTGTTGTAAGTTATTGTTTTTACTCGACTTAAAATCCCTCGACTTCGGTCGTGCCGGTTCGAGTCCGGCTCCGGGCACCAAATCAAAACAAGCAAAGACGCTCTTCCTTGGCAGCCCGCAGCGCGCCCCTAAGAATCAACTGCCTGATTGAAACATCGCCTGGCTGCAGCCGGGTGATTCCCGACCAGAACCGAAAGGACTTCGTCTACCGACGATTGGCATCCTAATCCGTCAGCGCCTACCTGAGATGAAGTCATGACACAGGGTGGCTGATCGGACAGATTTTCGATACTGACCTGATTAACCCTTCGCCGGCACGAGTTCCATCACACCCTTGGCGTGAAAACCACTGACAAAAATATTTTTCCAAACCGCAAACTGCTTACAACCTACTAATATATAAAACAAAAGATTTTTCAGACGTGATTTAAGCCAAATCGGGCGCCATTCGGGTTGAAATCAGAGCAACACATGCCAGGTCCAAATGCTTAGTCCAATATTACTATCGAAACCGCAGCACCGTTTAGTCCCGGCTTGAGCTTCGCCAAGTCATAGCGACGGTTCGCCGGATAGACTGCTACCTACCACGGGGTAGAGGTCGCGCGCCAGTATGAGCAAACCGAAGCGCCACCGCTGAGCGGCAAAGACAGCGCCGGTTCATTCATCCGGCCAGGGTGCCAGCAGGGGAAGGAGCCCTCGACGTCGACGCAGCCAATTGATGGCGCCGAGGATTTTTGGAGTGCTGGCGAGACGCCGTTCGAGTGCGAATTTACCAGGGAAATCGCTTAGGATCAGCCCGATGATGATGGTCAGTAGCCCCTGACCCGGCAGAACCAGCATCAGAATGCCGGATAGGATGAGTGCCCAGCCCAATAGGTTCTTGAAACCGCGGAGCATGAAATAAACCAAGGGATGTTCCTGCCTGAGACGGTTGCGATGACGTCGGGGATCGCTGAAATAATCGACGGGCAGACGCGAGACCAGAAACGGCAGGATCAGCAGGGAAGCGACAAAGGTGGCAAAGGACAACCCCACGAGCCCAATGGTCAGTGCTCGATGGCTCTCGATGCAACTCAGGATTCCGTCGAGCATTCATGCCTCCCGCCGGGGATGTGGCTTCCTCATCGCGCATGTTCCGGAGAGCGTTCAGAGAGAGTGCATCCAAGCGCTTGGGCAAGCGTGGCATGCATCCTCTCAAACTTCGCAGACATCCCGGCAGTCAGCCTGAACTCTACACGCCGGGGTTCCCGGACGCCTCCATAGCGGTCATATTCGCATGTAATTCGGCAGCCTGAAGCGTATTTTCCAGCAGGCTCGCGATGGTCATGGGGCCAACGCCGCCGGGAACCGGGGTGATCCAGGAGGCACGCCCTGAGCAGGCGGCAAAATCCATGTCTCCGACCAGCTTGCCATCCGCACCGCGGTTGATGCCAACATCGATCAGGATGGCGCCTTGCTTGACCCAGTCTCCTGGAACGAAATGCGCGCGTCCGACCGCGGCAACGAGCAGATCCGCGCCTCGGGCCTTTTCGGCTAAATCCCTGGTCCGGCTGTGACAGATCGTGACGGTGCAGCGGGCCGCAAGGAGTTCCAGCGCCATCGGCCGCCCGACGATATTGGACTGGCCAATGACAACCGCATCCAGCCCCGCCAAGGGCTGGCCGGTTCGCGCAAGCATCGTCATAACGCCTTTCGGCGTGCAAGGCCGGAGCAAGGGCATCCGGAGCGCCAGTCGGCCAATGTTATAGGGGTGGAAACCGTCGACGTCCTTGGTGGGCAGGATGCGCTCGGTGACGGCCGCCTCATCGATTCGATCTGGCAGTGGAAGCTGCATAAGAATGCCGTCGATCCGGTCATCGGCGTTGAGCCGATCGATCAAATCGACCAGTTCGAATTGGCTGGTCGTGGCAGGAAGTTCGTGCATCTCCGAATAAAAGCCAACCTCGGCACAGGCGCTCCTTTTGTTGCGGACATAGACCTGCGATGCGGGGTTCTCTCCGACCAGGATGACGGCCAGCCCTGGAGACCGCCCGCCCGCCGAGCGAAGGGCATCGACTCTGCCTTTGATGACCGCGCGAATATCGGCGGCGATGGACTTGCCGTCAAGTAGTTGTACGCTCATGGGGATCCTTAAATGCGATATCGGAATCGCATCATAACGACGTGCACGGCGCCTGCAAACGCGCGAGAGCCGATCCATGGCATCCGCTGCTCACTGGCTCTCGGCCTGATTGCCGCATGCGGCAGACCGATCGGCACCAATGCGGAACCAGATGGCTCCTGTTTCAACCCGCTTCACGGACGCCTGTCCGGCGAGGATCAGTGGAGATGTTCGATCCGTTGCAGACGACGGCGCTGCACACGAAGCGCGTCCGCGCCTTGCGTGGCGCCCGCCAGTTCCGCGAACTCCCGCCCGGCCCAGGCGCGGTCGCCGAACAGATCGACGATACCATCGGTCCATTGCAGTTGTTCGGCGGCGGCGGTCATTCGGCCTTTGATGCCTATATACAGCGCGCGCACCTGTTCCTGACCGAAACCGCTCTCCAGCAGCCGGTTGGCGAGCTGGCGCGCCTCGCCCGCCGAGCCGCAGCAGGCCGCGGCCTGCTCCAGCAGCGTCTTACCCGTCTCCTCCAGACCCAGATCCCTCGCCACCCGCGCCAGTTCGGCAAAGGCGAAGTGGCTACCGGCCTGTTCGGCGGCCTGTTCCAGCGCGGCGGCGGCCCCGTCCCGATCGCCCAGCAGACGCCCCTTGACCGCGGCGAGCTTGCTGAAATCGTAGGCGGTGCGCGCGCTCAGGCTGGCCAGTTGGCGCTCCCAGTCCTCCAGCAGTTCCCGGACCAGAACCTTCGCCTGCTCGCGATCCGGCAGCAACTCGGCGGCGGATTCGGCGATCTGCACGACATTGGCGAAGCCCTGCACCCGATCGGCGGCATCCTTCAGCAGCTTGACCGCCCAGTCGCTATCGCCCAGATGCTGACTCACGCTGGCGACCAGCTTGCGGGCCTTGGAGAAGTCCCAGCCCTCCTCGTCCAGCTTTTTCTGGGCGTCCAGCAGTAGTTTGCGGGCATAAAACCGATCGTCGAGTTCGGCCATCATGGCGTCGATCAGTTTGAGCGTCTTGACCGCGGTATTGGCACCCTTTTCGGCGTCCTGGAACACGGCGTATTTTTCCTGGTTGGCCTCGCGCTTCGCCAGCTTTTCCGCAACCACCGCGAGCCAGTCGGCGTCCTCCGCGAAATCGGCCTTGACGGCCGCGACCAGACTCTTCATCTCGCCGACCGAGGTCACCTGCTCCTCCGCCTTGGCAAACCATGCGCGGGCCATGTCCCGGTCGCCCAGTACGGCCAGCGCGCGCTTGCCAAGATCCAGCAAGGCCGGGGTTCCGGACGCCAGCTCGCTGGACTTGACCAGAATCTCACGGGCGAATGACGGATCGTCGAGCTTGGCCGCGACCGCGTCCAGCAGTTTCAGATGCTGTCCCAGGTCGGTCATGCCGGCCATCGCCTTACGATAGATCGCGGTCGCCCTGGCCGTTTCGCCCAGCCGGTCGACAACCTCGGCGGCCACCGACAGCAGGTCATTGGGCTGGGTCAAGGCATCCGCCGCACGGCCATAGACCTCCGCCGCATAAGCCTTATCGCCGGTATCCGCGATCACCGCCTCGGCCAGCTTGAGCCGTTCGGCGGCGGCGCTCATGCGCTCCTCGGCCTTGGCGTAGAACTGCTTGGCCAGCGCCGGATCGCCGACTTTCGCGGCGATATAACCGCCCAGTTCCAGCAGTTGGCCCTTGTCGTTGACCTCGGGCAGCGCCTTGCGATAGGCGGCGACGGCCTTGTCGCGAGCGCCCAGCAGGGTCCAGTAGCCGGTAGCCAGATCGAGATGTTCCTCGCCGCTCATAGCGAATTCGGCGGCCTGCTCCATCAGTTCGGCGACCTTGTCGCCATCCTCGAACAGGGCCTTGTAGCCGCTGGCCAGCGCGGCGAAATCCTTGGGGAACTGACAGTCGGTCTCGGCGTCGTCGAGCACTTTGCGGGCCGCGTCCCGGTCGCCGAAGGTGTCAAGGTAACCTTTCGCGTAGGCAACCGTCTCGGTCATGCCGTCCAGATGGCGCTCGGCCTTACGGTAGAAGGCGCGCGCCGCATCGGGATTCCCTTCGGCGGCCAAGGTGCGCGCGAGATCGAGATAGTCGGCCAGCGTCTTGGCCTGTGCCTCGACCTTGGACAGCAGGCTCGCGGCCAGCGCCGCGTCGCCCAGCGCATCCTTGGCGTAACCCGAGAGGACGAGGAATTCGCCAAGCTTTTTGGCCTCGCCGGCGGCCTCCTCGATCAAGGCGCGACCCTTCGCGGGATCGGTGCCGGTGCGCGCGAGACTGGCGCCCAGCGCGGCCTTCTCCATGGCGTCGAAGCAGGCATCCTCCGCCTGCCCGTAAAGATCCCCGGCATACTCGGTCAGGTCAGCGGCGACGGCACCTTCGGCGGCGGCCAGATAGTCCGCCGGCATCTGACAGTGCGCCTCGGCCCGTTCCAGCAGGGTCTTGGCATAGTCCGCGTCGAGCGCGAGGGCCGCTTGCGCCAGCGTTGCGAAGTCGGCCGCGCTCTTGCATTGCGCCTCGCGGGTCATCAGGTCTGCTTTGGTCGTCATCGGAGTTCCTCGAATTTCAGCTCTGTTAAATGGGTGACGAAACCGCTCTGGCATGACCCGAGCGGTTTTTTAAGTTGGGCTCACCCTCGCGGCAATGAGGGGTCGTCGCGGCAGACGCCGTTGACCTTGACCCCGTGATCGAATTTCGCAACCGATGGACTGTGGAACGGCCGCGCGCACCCCATGTAACCGTCAACAACGATCGACGTGCGATGACGCGATCGGTATCGGCGAATTGTCACGAGCCTGGATGCCGGGTTCGGATCCTGGAGCATATGATGACCCGTAGTCCCTTCTTTCCCAAATTTTCCGACCTGCCCGCCGAACTCCCGATCTTTCCGCTGGCCGGCGCGGTCGTGATGCCAGGCGTGCAGCTCCCGCTCAATATCTTCGAGACGCGCTATCTCAATCTGGTGTCCGACGCACTGGCCTCGGATCATCTGCTCGGCATGATCCAGCCGACCAGCGAAACCCTGATGGACGAGGTGCCGGCGCTCCATCGCATCGGCTGCGCCGGGCGCATCACCTCCTACAGCGAGACCAGCGACGGGCGGGTGATCCTGGTGCTGACGGGCATCTGCCGGTTTCAGATCAAGCGCGAAATCGAGAGTCACAAGGGCTATCGGCGCGCGGCTGTCGACTGGGAGCGTTTCGCCGCGGATTGTCATGACAACGCGGAAACGATCGCCGACCGCGAGGGGTTTCTCACCTCGCTCAAGTCCTATTGCAAGCTGCGCGGGGTCGAGGTGCCCTGGGACGACATCGAAAAGATGGCCGACGCCGATCTGACCAATCTGCTCTGCGCCCATCTGCCGCTCAGTCCAGAGGACAAGCAGGCACTGATCGAGACCATCTCCACCGGCGAGCGCGCGGCCCTGATGCGCGGACTGCTGGACATGGCGTCGGCCTCCAGCATGTACGTTGCTGAGCATCGGCATTGAAATCGACCGCTTCGGGAGCACTTTCAAGACCATCGACATCGTCTGATTCACGAGGGTTTTCCATGGCAGTGATCTTGACAGAAGCGGCCGCCCGCCATGTGGCGACGATGCTCGCAAAGCGCGGGCATGGCGTTGGATTGCGGGTCGGCACGAAAAAGAGCGGCTGCAGCGGCTTCGCCTATGAGGTCGATTACGCCGATGGCGTCGACGCCCAGGATCGGGTGTTCGAGAGTCATGGCGTCAAGGTGGTGGTCGAGGCGGACAGCCTTGAGCGCATCGACGGCATGGAAATCGATTTCGTGAAATCCAGCCTGCTCAACGAAGGTTTCGAGTTTCGCAATCCCCGGGTGAAGGATCAGTGCGGGTGCGGCGAGTCGTTCAGCGTTTAGAGGTGACCCACGAGCCCGCGATGAGACACGACGACCTTCAAGAGATCATCGACAACTTCGATCTGCTTGGCGATTGGGATCAGCGCTATCAATACCTGGTCGAACTCGGCGAACAACTGCCCCGGATGCCCGTCGAAGACAAGACCGACGCCAACCGAGTGATGGAGTGCATGAGTCTGGTCCATGTCGCCGCGCATCCGGATCCCGACCGGCCGGGAAATCTACGCTATACCGGCGACTGCGACACCGCCATCATCAAGGGCGTGGTCGCACTGTTGGTGGGACTGTTCTCGGGTAAAACCCCGGCGGACATCGTCTCGCTCGACGTGGACGATCTCTTCAAGGGCTTGCGGCTCGAAGAACATCTGAGTCCGAATCGACACGTCGGCGTCTATGCCATCGTCAATAAAATGAAACGGCAGGCACGGGGCGTTTAGCGGCGGGCATCAGCCTCTGACCGCCACGCTTGGGGCCGAAAAAGCACACCTTTGGTGCGCGTGCTCGGGGACTCCGACATCCGTCTCTCGGCGGAGGTCTCCGATCCCCACGGGATCGCGGCACGCGCGATGATCGATTGTCTGCTCGACGGCGGCACCCCGCAACAGGCTCTGCTCCATGCCGGACGGCTCAAGGTGCTGCGCGAAGCACTCGCCGCCGCGCTGGATGGCGAGCTGAGCGCCGAGCATCTGATCGTAGCGCGGCTGTTGCGGCGCGCTATCTCGATGCGCTGGAGACTGACCTTATGGTCTTCGCTGCCGGGATCAAGTCTGCCAGGGCGACGCGGAAGCGATCAGACATGGATGCGACCATCATGGTGGTGAGGCACAGCTCGACATTGTCGCTATTGACAGTCGCCTGGGCCTTGCTGACATCGACGACAAAGTTGAGTAGTGCGCTGGAACTGTCACGTCTGCGCACGGAGAACGCACGGCTCAAGGACGAGGTTGATGTCCGATGCTTCACGCGACGCCACAGGCATTCGAAGAAGAGGTTGTCCAACGCGCGTCAGCAGCCATCCATGCTGATGGCGATCGCGGCATCCAGGCAGCCCCCCCCGTAAAGGCGTCGCTGGTGAATGGCGACCCCGTCGGTATTAACGATCTCGGGCTTGCCATGGGCGCGCAGGGCATCCTCTCCAGGAGTCCAAGCAAAACGCCGCCTACACGGGCTAAAATCCCGCGAAAGACATCCCGCCGTCGTCAGCGACAGGGCTTCTCGCGCATAAAAAAAGCCCGGCGGGTGCCGGGCTGAAAACGTCTCATGATGAGAGAGACGAGGAGGACTCTGTGAAAATCTGTCGGCGATCAGGCTTGTCGCAATGCTGGCGCCCGATTCGTCCACAGTTGAGCGTTAGTGCATGAACAGGCCGCCATTGACCGGCAAATTGGCGCCGGTCACATAGGCGCTTTGATCGCTGGCCAGGAAGGCGATGGCGGCGGCGATCTCTTCGGGCTGGGCCATGCGACGCATCGGGATCCCGCCGATGATGCTGTTGCGCACGGTCTCGTCCATCGCCAGGGTCATGGCGGTCTCGACATAGCCGGGCGAGACGGTGTTGACGGTCACGCCCTTGGACGCGCCTTCCTGGGCCAGGGCCATGGTGAAGCCGTGCATGCCTGCCTTGGCCGCCGAGTAGTTGGCCTGACCGAACTGGCCACGTTGTCCGTTGACGGACGAAATGTTGATGATGCGTCCGAAACCGCGCTCCAGCATGCCTTCCCAGATCGGGCGGGTGACATTGAAGACGCTGTTCAGGTTGACATTGATCACCGCGTTCCAGTGGGCGGCTTCCATCTTCTTGAAAGTCTTGTCGCGGGTGATGCCGGCGCAATTCACCAGGATGTCGATCGGGCCATGCTGTTCGGTGATCTCGGTGACCATGCGCGCGCTATCCTCGAACGAGGAGACGTCGGCGGCAAAGGTCGCGATCGTAAAACCTTCGGCGGCGCGCTCTTTCTTCCAGGCGTCGGCGGCATCCGCCTCGGACGGGTGGTGGTTCGCCACGACGGTGCAACCGTCCTTGGCCAGACGGGTACAGATGGCGGTGCCGATTCCGCCGATACCACCGGTGACGAGTGCGATGCGTGCCATGGTCTTTCCTCCAGAATCTTATTGGTCGTTAAGGTTTGTAAGGCGTTTGCGGTTCCGATGGCCTGACGGGGTCAAGCCTGAACTCCATTGGCCATGATGCCGGGCGTGCCCGGCATCATGGCCAATGGCAGTCCGTCCCTGGACTGCTGGAATGCGCTGCCTGATTACGCTGCAGCGGTGTTCTTTTGCAGGTCGGCGGTCAGTTCGGCCGTGTTCTTTTCGAGCCAGGCGCGATAATCGTCGCGTGCCTCGCTGACCAACTGCATGGTGGTCTTGCTTTCGGCCATCACGCGCTCGCTGAGTTCCTTGGTCGCGTCGACCTGACCCTGGAAAAATTCGTTGTAGCCTTTCGCTTCGGTGGCCAGCTTGGTGACGCGAGTTACGTGATCCATGTACAGGGTCAGCGCGTCCATCTGACGGGCCGCCATCTTCTCGAAGATGCGCACGTTCAGCTCGCCCAGGCTGGTCAGGCGCTCGACGCTCTTGCTAGCAATTTCGTTGACGGTGTTCAAGGTATCGGTGGTGTTCATCGGTCTCTCTCCAGAAGCAGGATTGTGCAGTGCAGCAATTGTTGCAGTGCACAATAGCCGTCTCGGCCGCCCAGGTCAACACCAATTTTGCAATTCTATTGATTTAATCGCTTAAACCGCATCGTCCTTTTTCTTGCGTTCGCCGCCGAACTCGAAGCGGGCCGCGCGCATGAAATCCTTCTGGAGGTCGGCCCAGATTTCGACGTTTTTCTGGGTCATGCGGCTCATGGCCTCGAAGGGGTTCTCGGCCCAGGATTGGGTCATGTCCTGCTGTTGTTTGGCGAAGAGGTCGAGCGAGGTTTCCAGATAGCGGGCGAACATGCCCTGCAGGGTGCCGCCATAGAAGCGGATGATCTGGGCGAGCATGGTGGCGCTGAAGAGCGGTTCGCCGCCGGATTCCTCTTCGAGCATGATCTGGAGCAGGATGGAGCGGGTGATGTCGCTGTCGTTGGCCGTGTCGACGACCTTGATGCTGGTGCAGTCCATCACGAGTGCGCGCACGTCGGAAAGGGTGATGTAGCGGCTGACCTCGGTGTCATAGAGGCGGCGGTTCGGATACTTCTTAATGAGACGCTCGCTTTTCATGGTCATCTAAACCGCGTCCGGCATGGTCTGCGAAGTTTTGTGCATGGGTTCTGGACTCGTTCGCGCCAACAAACGTCGGCGCTGACGCAGTTTAAATATTGAATCACTTAAACCGCAATCATCAGGGGGAAACACGTGACAGCGGATTTCCCCCTGCCTTTTCGTCAGAGACGCTCGACCGCCAGGGCGACACCCTGTCCGCCGCCGATGCACAGCGTCGCCAAGCCCTTCCTGGCATCGCGCTTTTGCATCTCATAGAGCAGGGTGACCAGGATGCGCGCGCCAGAGGCGCCGATCGGATGACCGATGGAGATGGCGCCGCCGTTGACATTGACCTTGGACAGATCCCAGCCCATGTTCTGGTTGACCGACATGGCCTGGGCAGCAAAGGCTTCGTTGGCCTCGATCAGATCCAGATCGGCCGGGGTCCAACCGGCCTTCTCCAGACATTTGGTGGAGGCCGGAATCGGGCCGGTGCCCATGATGGCGGGATCGACGCCGGCGCTGGCGAAAGCGACCAGACGCGCCATCGGGGTCAGACCCAGTTCCTTGGCCTTGGACTCCTTCATCACCACGACCATGGCGGCGCCGTCATTGATGCCAGAAGCATTGCCGGCGGTCACGGTGCCTTCCTTGTCGAAGGCCGGACGCAGCTTGCCCAGGGTCTCGGCGGTGGTGCCGGGACGCGGAAATTCATCGGTGGCACAGACCAGCGGATCGCCCTTGCGCTGGGGGATGCTCACCGGAATGATTTCGTCGGCGAAGCGACCGGACTTGATGGCGGCCTCGGCTTTCTGCTGCGAGGCGGCGGCGAATTCATCCTGCGCCTCGCGGGTGAATTCGTATTGCTTGGCGATGTTTTCGGCGGTCATGCCCATGTGGTACTGATTGAAGGCATCCCAGAGACCGTCGACGATCATGGTGTCCTTCAACTGCCAGTCGCCCATGCGCTGACCCTCGCGCGAACGCGGCAAGACATGCGAGGACTGACTCATGCTCTCCTGACCGCCAGCGATCACGATATCCGCGTCGCCACAGGCGATCGCCTGCATCGCCAGATGGACCGCCTTGAGCCCACTGCCGCAGACCTTGTTGATCGTCATGGCCGGAACCCGGTGGGGCAGACCCGCGTTCAGGGTGGTCTGACGCGCCGGGTTCTGACCGACGCCAGCCGTCAGCACCTGGCCGAGGATGACCTCGTCGATCTGCTCCGGGGCAAGCCCGGTGCGCTCCATCAGCGCCTTGAGCACGATAGCGCCCAGTTCGGTGGCGGGGAGGGCGGAAAGACCGCCGCCAAAGGTGCCGACTGCGGTCCGACCCGCGGCAACGATCACGATGTTTTCGCTCATGGTGTGGATGTCCTCTTGGATTTTTTTCAGGAAATTGCCTGTCTCATTCTACCACCTTTGTTGCAGCGCACAAATCCGCGTGTTAAGTTTCGCCCCAGACGAAACCGGGAGGGCAGAAACATGTCGAACGAAACCTTTTTTAACAACGATTGGTTCGCGCTGCAGCGCAAGTATTGGGATAACTGGACGGAGATGAGCAGCAAGGCGATGGGCATGGAAGGCGCCAAGCTGACCACGCCCTGGGAGGGCGCGCTCGATCATTGGTGGCAGGCCATCTCCCCCGCCGCGCCGGATGTCTCCAAGGCATTCATGGAAAAGATGATGGAGCAGGGCAAGGCGTTCTTCCGCCTGGCGGAGACCTTCGGCGCGCGCACGGGCGACGACAACGCCACCAATGGCCTGGCCTTCTGGACCAAGGCGATCGAGGACATGCAGAAGCGTTTCACCGGTTCGGTGGACGACGGCGGCAACGCGGCGCAGCGCATGATGTCCTTCTGGGAACTGCCGCTCGATAACTGGCAGCGCATGATGTCCTCGATGTCGCCCATGCCCGGCGATCTTCTGCGCAACATGCCGCACGATCAATTCAAGGGTAATCTGGACCGCGTGCTCTCCGCGCCGGGGCTCGGCTATACCCGCGAGGAACAGGGCCAGCATCAGGAGTTGATGCGCCGCGCCGCGGACTATCAAACCGCGTTGCAGGACTACATCGGCTTCTACAACCGACTCGGGATGAAGTCGGTGGAACGCATGGGCGGCTACCTTCAGGACGTGATCGACAGCGGCAAGAGCATCGACTCGGCCCGCGCGCTCTATGACAACTGGGTGAACTGCTGCGAGACCGTCTATGCCGCCGAGGTCGCGACGCCGGAATACGCCCAGATCCACGGTCGCCTGATCAATGCGCAGATGGCCCTGAAAAAACGCATGTCGATCATGGTCGACGAACAGCTCGGCGCCATGAATATGCCAAGCCGCAGCGAAATGCGCACGGTGCAGGATCGTCTGCAGGAGACCCGCCGCGAGAACAAGCAGTTGCGCAATCGACTGCACGCGCTGGAGAAGCAGGTCGCGGCACTGGCGGGCGACACCCTGTCCGCTCCGCCGACCGCGCTGAAGGCCGCCGTGCCAGTCGCCACAGCCGCCGCCAAGGCGCCAGTGCGCCGCAAGCCCGTCGCCAAGCCCGAGTAAACCGGCCGGCATCTCCACGGCGCTGCGTCAACAACGAACACCGCGAGGCAAAATATCATGATCCCGATCGACATCCGCCCGGACAAACTTGCCGAGGAAATGCTCGACTACAGCCGCAAGCTGGGTCAGGGCATGGAAAACCTGCTCAACGCCGAGGCCATCGACACCGGCGTCAGCCCGAAACAACCGGTCTACAAGGAAGACAAGCTGGTGCTTTATCGTTATGACACCCCCGAGGGCGTCACCCCGAGCGCCGTGCCGCTGCTGATCGTCTATGCGCTGGTCAACCGGCCCTACATGACCGACATCCAGGAGGATCGCTCGACCATCAAGGGTCTGCTCGCCACCGGGCAGGATGTCTATCTGATCGACTGGGGCTATCCGGATCAGGCCGATCGCGCCATCAATCTCGATGACTACATCAACGGCTATCTCGATAGCTGCGTGGACCATCTGCGCGAGCAACTCGGCGTGGACAAGGTCAACCTGCTCGGCATCTGTCAGGGCGGCGTCTTCAGCCTCATGTACGCCTCGATGCATCCGGACAAGGTCAACAACCTGGTGACGATGGTCACGCCGGTTGACTTCAAGACCCCGGACAATCTGCTGTCCGCCTGGATTCAGAACGTCGATGTCGATCTAGCCGTCGACACCATCGGCAACATCCCCGGCGAGCTGCTGAACTGGACCTTCCTCACCCTCAAGCCCTACAGCCTGATGGGACAGAAATACATCAACATGGTCGACATGCTGGACGATCCGGCCAAGGTCAAGAACTTCCTGCGCATGGAAAAGTGGATCTTCGACAGCCCGGACCAGGCCGGCGAGACCTTCCGCCAGTTCACCAAGGACTTCTACCAGCGCAACGGCTTCATCAATGGCGGCGTCATGCTGGGCGAGCGCGAGGTGGATCTGAAGAATGTCACCTGCCCGGTGCTGAACATCTACGCCCTGCAGGACCATCTGGTTCCGCCGGATGCGTCACGCCCGATGAAGGGTTTGGTGGGCAGCGAGGACTACACCGAACTCGCCTTCCCCGGCGGCCATATCGGCATCTATGTCAGCGGCAAGGCGCAGAAGGAAGTCACGCCCGCCATCGGCAAGTGGTTGAACGAACGGTCGTAAGCGGG
>NZ_CAIPNF010000092.1 GCF_903866365.1 uncultured Thiocystis sp. | reverse complement strand
CTGATCGCCTGATCGACCCCGGCAGCGAATGGCGCCTGCATCGCTCCTGGTACGACCGCAGCGCCATCGGCGATCTGCTGGGGGAAGACTTCGCGATCGCCCCGAGCGATCCCCTCTACCGCTGTCTCGACCGGCTCGCGGGGCATCGCGAGGCCTTGTTTTCCCATCTCCAGGCCCGTTGGCGTGCGCTGTTCGAGGCCCGTTTTGAGGTGCTGCTCTACGATCTGACCAGCACCTATGTGGAATGCGAGCCACCGGAATCGGGCAAGCGGAAGGTTGGCTACAGCCGGCTCGAATAGCGGAAGTCGGGATAGCGGTTGAAATGGTGATTCAGGTGGTGTCTGGAACGCTCAACCGTTCAGCCAGTGTTCCCGAAGGTGATTGAAATTGATCGCTTCCACCAGAACGCCTTTGTGTGGCGACGCGAAGTGATGCCGCTGCACATCAAAGACTCCTGATCGACATGGAAATCAGATGGCAATCGTTGGAATCGAGACGGAATACCTTGTATTCCCGCTGCATTTCTTCCTCGATGGTCGGAAATAGACTGGGGCCGGTGGTTTTTCTTTTCAGTTTATGTGGCGAGTCATATCCCAAGGTCACGAGCCAATGCTGAGTCGCTTCGTCGAACTCGACTTCTTCGAGCGCCAGATGGTTCAGCGTCTCTTCTTCAAAGAGTTGCAGCGCCTGCTCGCGTGCCGACTTCACCGCTTCTTTGATGCCGATCGTCATCAAATTTTCTCCTCAACTCGTTCAGCCGCGTTTCAGATCGCGGTAAAAATTTTCGTGCGGGCCGACGGCTTCCAGACAAATCAAACGCACTTGCTGTTCGCGCGTGTAACCCAGCAGAAAAAGCTGCCCCTGGCTGTAAAATTTGTAGACCCACAGTTCGGCCAGATCGCCCTTCTTTTTCTCCCCGCGCTCCGGATCGTCGGCGACCGCCGCCACGGCGGCATCCACGTCAGCCGCCTGTCGGTCATGGAGTTTCTTGTAGGCACGGGCAAAGCGCCGGGTCTGACGGACCTCCCAGGTCATGCGGAGGCGCCAGAACGCGGCACGAACGGAGTGGACTCTTCGGCGGGCTCGTTCATCGCCATCAGGCATTCAGCGATGAATGAGGCGGGAAGATCGGGATTGTCAAGTGCCGCGCGCCCGACCTTCGCCCAGAACTCAATCTGGCCCTGAAGGGTGCGAAATTCGCTCTTGGCGGCGGAACGTGCGGCGTTGACCAGGGTTTCGTCGATCCGAATGGAGACCGTTGTCATGGATAGGTTCCTCTACGCTGACGGTTTCCACAATTGTAGCGCGCCACGATGGGCTGCGGGAACATCCCGCACGGGATTGTCATTGAGCGTTGGCGGTTAGTCGTCGCCAGCGAGTGGCGCGCGCGGCGGGACCTTCTCCAGGATGGCGCGAAATGCGGCGGCATCGGCGCGGTGCGCACGGGCACGGAGATCGGTTTCGGCGGTCAGCGCGGAAATTTTTTCCGCCACCGCGCTCATGACAAACTGCTCGACGGGGACACCGTCCAGATCGGCCATCTCTTGAAGGTGGCGCTGAATCGAGTTGGGAAGGGTCAGATGTAAGGTCGTCATGGCAGCCGATCTTCCGCACGGGCCAGCAGGCTACCCAGATCATAGTTAATGGACGCCACGCCCCAACCCGGTTCCTGCTCGAAGGGGTGACGGATGTAGTACGGGCCATCGGTGCGGTCGTCAGTGTCCACCAGCACAATCGCCAGCACGAACTTGTCGCCCTGGTTGAAGGCATAAAGGATTTCGTTGCGGCTCACGGTCACGGTGCTGGCCCGTTTCACCCGCCCCTTGACCTCGATATGGCGCGGTTCGGGTTGCTGCCCGTCGCGGGCCGGCAGATAGCTGGTCAGATCCCAGCCGCATTTGGCGGCGGAGACATCCACCACGGTGCAGCCCTTGGCTTCCTCGGTCTGGCGCACGGCGTCCATCGCCAGACGCTCGATGCGGGCGCGGACCACGGCATCGGCGGCGAAGGTCGCGGCCATCGCAGCGGCGGGTGCCTCGCCGCGTTGCTGTTTTAGCCAGCCCGTCGGGACGATCAGGGCCGCGCCCAGCACGATGGGGGTGCCGTTCACCACCTGACGCATCGCCTGCAACTCGCGCTTGCGGTTCTCCAAGCGGCCTTCCAGATCGGCCAGGGTACGACGGACGTTCTCCAGGTTGAGCCGGACATCCTTACCCGCGTCGCCATCCTCCTTGAGCTTGAGCCAACGGTCCTGCCAGAAGGCGATTTCCTTGCTCAGTCGCTCATGCACCAGGGCGAGCGTTTTGTCGACATGGGCGATGCGCCGGTGCGTGGCCTACTTTCGCGGCACCGCGCCGCACGGATAAAGCCGGGAATACGCCTGATCAGGAGATGGCTCGGGCGAACGCCAGCGGACGACGCCAACGGCAATTCAATTCA
The DNA here is from genome assembly GCF_903866365.1 of uncultured Thiocystis sp. Taxonomy (GTDB): domain Bacteria; phylum Pseudomonadota; class Gammaproteobacteria; order Chromatiales; family Chromatiaceae; genus Chromatium. Next base: position 1,401 of record NZ_CAIPNF010000092.1, on the reverse strand, counting down.
ATCCACGTCGCGAAAGCGCGCGGCAGACGCCGGGCGATCATGATGTATTCTTGGTCGGACGCGCCCAGCGCAAAGATGTTGGTCGTCGAATCCATCGCTTCCAGGTTCACCCGCCGCACATTGGGCGCACCAGGATCAGGCCAACGCGCGAGACGGTCGCGGTTACGCGCTGTCGCGCTGAAACTTCTGGTTGCGCTCCAACCAAACCACTAGCGACGCATGCGCAATGCTGTGATGACAGCCGACCAGGAAGGAGTCGAGGGCGCGGGGATTGGCCGGACGCGCGGCGGGATGCTCGGCCAGATCGCACAGCGCGAGCAGGGTCGAGCGCGAAATCCGCAGCAGTTGGCAGACCTCGCAGGGTAAATAGACGGCCCGTGGCGGGTGGCGCTCGGCGCGACTTGGCGTAATGTGCCCGACTTTCATCTGGCGGCGGGTGGATGTGTGGCGCTGGCTCGACGTGAGCGCCCGCACGCCCTTGAACGAGACAGCGGCGGCAGACATCGGCTGACAGCCCAATCCCCGCCAGCCCCGCTTGGACTTGAAACAATCCGCCTGTGTGTCAAGATTGGACACCGAAACCGTCCCATCGCTCACCGTCACCAAGAGCCCATACGATGCAAACTGAACAGAACTCAAAAGTGACCGTCGTCGATATTCAGATGCCGTTCTGGTCCATGGTGGTCTTCATGGTCAAGGTGGCGATTGCCTCGATCCCGGCCGTCATTATCCTGAGCGTCCTTGGGGGCGATCTTCTTTGCGGTCATGACGGCGGTGTTCGGGCCAGGCATGCACTCTGCCATGCCCTAAATTGTTGGGTTCGATCCTGCTTTCGGTTCAACACGAGGCGAACCTATGACCGAGATCCTTCCTGACTCGCCAGACGCCTCCACGCCTCCGCTCGACTTGCCCGCGCTCTATCCGGCCTGCTTCGACCGGGCGAACCCGCGCCCGCTCAAGCGGCGCATCCACAAGGATCTGATGGCCGCCGGCTATCTCCACAAGGAGGCAAAACGCGCGCTCGCGCGCTACTGTACGTGCCGTGCCTACCTCAAAGCGCTGACGGTCGCCGGAACGCCGCGCATCGACCTCCAGGGCCAGCCCGCCGGTGAAGTGACCGAGGACGATGCCGCCGACGCGCAAGCTCGGCTGTCCGGCGACACGCCCCTGCCCAAACCGCGCGCCGAGCGCCCGCAGGAACCCACGCCCACGCCCACGCCCGACCTTCCCCTCGACGCCCCACTGACCCTGGAGAACATTGTGACCGGTCGCCTCGAACTCACCGTGAAGTTTACGCAACTGCCTCAGCCCCTCCCGGTCAAGGCCGGAATGAAGATCGGCATCCAGACGGACACGGCGCTGGTGGTCGCCACCCTGCCGCCGAAGGTCTGGAAGAAGCTG
>NZ_CAIPNF010000091.1 GCF_903866365.1 uncultured Thiocystis sp. | reverse complement strand
GCTTGTAATCATCCGCGCGTGCTAGCCTGTATTCGACTCCAACCTCACCAGGCCATGCACATGCAGCAACTGACACCCGAAGGTCAAAATCTCGTCTCCGAACTGGCCCAGCGTCACGGCTTCAGCACCGACGCCGTCACCCACATGCTGTTCGCCGTCCTGCACGGCAACGGTTCCATGGCCCAATTCGGCCATCCCGAATTCGGCGGCGGCGGCCAATGGATGCAAGGCGGCATGATCATGCTCGGCGACATGTTCAACCATGCGCTGAAAGGCCGTGTCGACTCGCTGTGCAACGAGATCGCGGGCGTCCTGGCGCGTCAGCCCGGATTGCTCCAGAGCGGCAGTTTCCAGTCCCAGAACCAGGGTGGTGCGGGCTACCAGACCCAGACCGCGGGCGGTTTTCAGGGCCAGTCCAGCCTCTTCGTCCCGGATCCGTCTGTCAACTGGTGGCCCGCCGAACTCGGCTCGCCCAGCGCCACCGGCGCTCAGAACAACGTCAAATACGCCTATTTCGCCAACGCCCGCCGCCTGGCCGTGGACACCGGCGGCAACTGCTGGGTCTATGACACCCTCGATCATCAGATCGGCGGTTTCTCCCAGCAGCAGGGTGGCGGCTCGTCCATCACCTTCACCAGCCAGTACGGGACCGTGAATCTGGCGAGCCTGCCGGTGGTGATGCGCAATGGCCAGCCGGTGAATTAAGCCGCGCCGCGGAAAGACCCGCGAACCTTCCCGGATTGCCAAGTAGAGAGAGCATGCCCTGTCTCTACAACCGGCAATCCGGGGGCGAGCAGCACAGCCGCCTGATCTCGATCCCGCCCACCGCTTGATCGATCATTTCAAAAATCCACGGCCAATCGTTTTTCTCGCAAGGTCTCAAGCAGACGGGGTTTCAGCCGTTACGGGTTGACGATGCGGCAAACCCGCCCTGCCGCTGCTTGTCGGGGTCGGCGGCGGTTCCCGCCACATCATTTTATGTCCACACTCTGAACCAGCGGTCCATTCGCGTTCTCTTTGGGAAGCAACCTTTGCCTTGGAGTCTTGTTTCATGACCAAGTATTTCAGCATCCTGCTCGCCGGCTGCCTGGCGCTAGCATCGTTTGGCGGGCATTCCGCAGCCTATAGCTACTCGATGAAAATCTCCACGTCCAAACCAAAAGGCAGCGCCGCCGACGCCGTCGCGAAAAACAAGAATTTGCCTTCCGCAACCCCTTTTAGCCCTTGTACCGTGGACAAGGTGGATGCGCTCTCCTTCCAACTGATTTATGACGCTGGCAAAGCGGACTTGGATGCCACTTCCCCTACTCAGGATGTCTACGTGTTCTTCTATAACCCGAGCGCCCTCGGCGCGGATCCGAGCGATCCGCCCTTGGACACGGCCACGGCGCCGGCGCCAGTCGATTATCCCTATGTCTGCGAAAAAGCCGACGGCAGCGAAGTGTTCTGCGATCCTAAAATCTGGGCCGTGGTCCGCACCACGTATAATTTTAACCGGATCGCTCTGGAGCCACTCGTGGATGTGGACGATATCGATGCGGTCGATCATATCTATCTCACCGCTTGGGAAAATCTAGGGGGGGCCATCACCGATATTCTGCTGCGTTCCTACGTGGCGTTCGACGGGATACAGACGGGCATCTGGGGTCTGGTCGGCATCATCGCCGACAATGCCCTGGTCGATTTCAAGGATGCCACCACCTGGACCGCTTGGGACGTAGAAACCTTCGCGCTCGGAGCACCCTGGAGGGACGCTGTCAGCACCAGTCTCACGCCTGGTTTCTGCGAACAATAAGCACAACAATCCAACGACATAACGAACCGGCATCACCCGGTCGCGCGGGGTAGTCGGTTCGCCATCCGCGTTTTCCCTCCTCGCACCTTCTCATTGCCTTCTCGGATCCTTAGCATTTAAAAAAAGCGGCTGTTATATAATCCCGGCTTTCTCCGCGCTGCCTGTCCTGAACGCCTTCCGGGAAACGCCATGATCAACAAGCCCGACATCGATCCTCAAGAGACACAGGAATGGCTCGACTCGCTCGACGCCGTGCTGGAAAACGAAGGCGTCGAACGCGCCCATTTTCTGCTGGAGCGCCTGATCGATAAGGCGCGTCGCTCCGGCGCCTATCTGCCCTACAGCGCCAACACCGCCTATCTGAACACCATCCCGGTTCAAAGCCAGAAACCCTTTCCTGGGGATCGGGCCATGGAGCGGCGCATCCGCTCCTTCGTGCGCTGGAACGCGATGGCGATGGTGGTCCAGGCCAACCGGCTGTCGACCGAGCTGGGCGGACACATCTCCAGTTTCGCCTCCTCGGCGACCCTCTTCGATATCGCCTACACCCATTTTCTGCACGCCCGCGACAAGGACCACGGCGGCGATCTGGTGTTCTTCCAGGGCCATTCGGCGCCCGGCATCTATGCCCGCGCCTTCCTCGAAGGCCGCCTCAGCGAGGAGCAGCTCTACGGTTTCCGACAGGAAGTGGATGGACAGGGGCTCTCCTCCTATCCGCATCCCTGGCTGATGCCCAATTTCTGGCAGTTCCCCACGGTTTCGATGGGGCTCGGTCCCCTGATGGCCATCTATCAGGCGCGCTTTATGCGCTATCTGCGCGACCGCGAAGTGGTCAATACCGCCGAGCGCAAGGTCTGGGCCTTCCTGGGCGACGGCGAGATGGACGAGCCCGAGTCGCTCGGCGCCATCTCGCTGGCCGCCCGCGAGCGTCTCGACAATCTGGTATTCGTCGTCAACTGCAACCTCCAGCGACTCGACGGCCCGGTGCGCGGCAACGGCAAGATCATCCAGGAACTCGAAGCGGTCTTCCGCGGCGCCGGCTGGAACGTCATCAAGGTGATCTGGGGCAGCTATTGGGATCCGCTGCTGGCGCGCGACAAACAGGGCCTGCTGCTCAAGCGCATGGAAGAATGCGTCGACGGCGACTATCAGACCTACAAGGCACGGGGCGGCGCCTACACCCGCGAGCATTTCTTCGGCAAGTATCCCGAACTCAAGGACATGGTCGCCAACCTGACCGACGAGGACATCTGGCGTCTCAACCGCGGGGGTCACGATCCGGTCAAGGTGTATGCCGCCTATGCGCAGGCGATGACGGCCAACGGCAAGCCAACGGTGATCCTGGCCAAGACGGTCAAGGGCTATGGCATGGGCGTGGCCGGCGAGGGGATGAACATCACCCATTCGCAGAAGAAGATGGGCGAGACCCATCTCAAGGCGTTCCGCGACCGCTTCAATATCCCGATCTCGGACGACCGGATCGGCGCGGCGCCCTTCTACAAGCCGGCGGCGGACAGCCCGGAAATCCAGTATCTGCACAAGGTTCGCGAACGGCTCGGCGGTTTCCTGCCGGCCCGTCGCGACGAGGCCGCGCCGCTTGAGGTGCCGGGGCTGGACGCCTTCCATTCGCTGCTCGAAGGCAGCGGCGACAAGGAGATGTCGACCACCATGGCGCTGGTGCGCCTGCTGACCATGATCATCCGCGACAAACAGATCGGGAAGTATGTCGTCCCCATCGTGCCGGACGAGGCCCGTACCTTCGGCATGGAAGGCATGTTCCGCCAGCTCGGCATCTACGCCTCGCAGGGCCAGCTCTACGAGCCGATGGACTCCGATCAGGTGATGTATTACCGCGAGGATAAAAAGGGGCAGATTCTTCAGGAAGGGATCAACGAGGCCGGCGCCATGTCGTCCTGGATCGCCGCGGCCACGGCCTATGCGAATCATGGCCAGAGCATGATTCCCTTCTATATCTATTACTCGATGTTCGGCTTCCAGCGCATCGGCGACCTAGCCTGGGCCGCCGGGGACATGCAGGCGCGCGGTTTCCTGATCGGCGGCACCGCCGGGCGCACGACGCTCGCCGGCGAAGGCTTGCAGCATCAGGACGGACACAGCCCGATCCTGGCCTCCACCATCCCCAACTGTGTCACTTACGATCCCGCCTATGCCTACGAGATGGCGGTCATCGTCCAGGACGGGCTGCGACGGATGTACCAGGAGAAGGAAAACGTCTTCTATTACATCACCGCGATGAACGAGAACTATGTCCAGCCCGCCATGCCCGAGGGCAGCGAGGCCGGCATTCTCCGGGGCCTGTATCGGGTCTACCGTGGGGAGGAACGCAGTCACCGGGTCCAGTTGCTCGGTGCCGGCACCATCCTGCGCGAGGTGCTCGCCGCCGCCGAACTCCTGGAAAAGGATTTCGACGTGGGCGCGGCAGTCTGGAGCGTGACCAGTTTCAACGAACTGCGGCGCGAGGGGATCGACGTGGAACGCTGGAACATGCTGCATCCCGAACAGGAACAGCGCACCACCTATGTCGAGGCCCAACTGGCCGGAACGCGCGGCCCCGTCGTCGCGGCCACCGACTATATGCGCATCGTCGCCGATCAGATCCGACCCTATGTTCCTCGCCGCTATCTGGTGCTGGGAACCGACGGTTTCGGACGCAGCGACATGCGCAGTCAATTGCGTAAATTCTTCGAGGTGAACCGATATTACGTGGCGATCGCCGCGCTCAAGGCACTGGCGGACGAAGGGGAAATCCCCACGACGATGGTCTCAGAAGCCATCGCGAAGTACCGCATCGACCCGGAAAAGCCCAACCCGGTCACGGTTTAAGCACCCGGCAACCCAGGCCCAGGAGGACACAGCGTGGCAACCGTCGAAGAAATACTGCTGCCCGACATCGGGGATTTTTCCAATGTCGAGGTCATCGAGATCCTGGTCGCCCCCGGCGACCGGATTGAAGCCGAGCAATCCGTGCTCACCCTAGAGAGCGAAAAGGCGACCATCGAGATTCCCTCGCCCAAGCGCGGCGTGGTGAAGGAGATGATCGCCAAGGTCGGGGACAAAATCAGCCAGGGCGCGCCGCTGATGACACTTGAGGTGTCGGAGACGGCGGGGGCAAGCGAGGCCGCAACTCTGACAGCGGCGCCAACCGTCGCGGCAGCGGAGGCTCAAGCGCCTCGGCCGCCGGCATCCCTGCCCGCGACCCGGTCCGCGCCCAAAGCGAAGGGAACATCCGCCGATAGCGGCGAAACGGTCTCGGTCGTCCTGCCGGATGTGGGCGACTTCAGCGATGTCCCGGTGGTCGAGATTCTGATCGCCCCCGGCGATCGGATCGCGGTCAATCAATCCCTGCTCACGCTGGAGACCGATAAGGCGACCATGGAGATTCCCTCGCCTCAAGCGGGCGTGGTCGAGGAAGTGGTCGTCAAGCTGGGCGATACCCTGAACCCCGGCGATCTGATCCTGACCCTGCGCGCCGAATCCGACGCCACGAGTACGCCGGAGGCGGCCACGGACGCGGATACGTCCTCTCGGCCCCCACCCCAGCCGGCGCCGAGTCAGACCGCCACCTCGACCCCCGACGCCGCCGAACGCTCGATCGTCGCCCCGCGGGCACACGGCGAGGCCGAGCGCCGACAGGCGCCGGTGCTGCCGCGCCCGGAGGATATGACCGCCATCGCCACGGGTCGCAAGCCACACGCCAGCCCCGGCGTGCGCCGCTTCGCGCGCCAGCTCGGCGTCGATCTGGCGCGGGTCAAGGGGTCAGGCCCCAAGGGTCGCGTGGTCAAGGACGACGTGCAGAATTTCGTCAAACAGGCGCTGACCCAGGGCGCGAGCGTGGGCGCGGCCTCCGCAACCACCCTGCCGTTCCAACTCCCCTCGGTGCCCGAGATCGATTTCGCCCGTTTTGGCGAGGTCGAGATGACCGAGCTACCGCGCATCAAGAAGATCAGCGGTCGACATCTACATCGCAGTTGGATCACGATCCCGCATGTCACCCAATTCGACGAGGCGGACATCACCGAACTGGAAGCCTTCCGCAAGGGCCAGCAGGAAACGGCCGCCAAGGAGGGCGTCAAGCTCACCTTCCTACCCTTCCTGCTCAAGGCCGTCGCCAGCGCGCTTCAACGAATGCCGATCCTCAAGGCATCTCTGAGCGGCGATGGCGAACACCTGATCCACAAGCACTTCACGCATATCGGCGTGGCGGTCGACACCCCCAAGGGACTGCTGGTGCCCGTGGTGCGCGACGTGGACCGAAAAAGTCTCTACGCGCTGGCCCGCGAGCTGACCGACCTCAGCGCCAAGGCACGCGACGGCAAGCTGTTGCCCGGCGATATGCAGGGCGGTTGTTTCACCGTCTCCAGTCTCGGCGGCATCGGCGGCACCGCCTTCACGCCCATCGTCAACGCCCCGGAGGTCGCCATCCTCGGCGTCTCCCGCTCCGCGATCAAACCGGTCTGGGACGGCGAGGCGTTCGCGCCGCGCCTGCTGCTGCCGCTCTCGCTCTCCTACGACCACCGCGTCGTCGACGGGGCCGATGGGGCGCGCTTCACGGCCTTGCTGGGGCAGTTGCTGGGGGATATTCGCCGGTTATTGCTGTAAACCGCGTCAACGCCAGCATCCGCTGGCTCATGCAGCAGGAGATGGCTGATGCAACTGGTCGTTGAATACCCGGATATGTTGCCGGATGCCCTGCGGGTCAGCCGCCATGAGTTTGAGCGGGAGGCTCGCATGGCGATGGCGGTCAAACTGTTCGAGTTAGGTCGCTTAACCAGTGGACAAGCGGCGCAATTGGCGGGTATAGGGCGCGTCGAATTCATTCTCGATTTGCATCGGTATGGTGTTTCGCCAATTCAGAGAACGCCTGATGAACTGGCGGAAGACCTTGCCAATGCCTGAAGCGGATCGCCAGGTTGCGATCGAGGCGATGCGCCTCGCGGACGAGTGATTGGCTTGCGCTGCTGTTTCGGCAACGCTGGCCTCGTACTTCAGCAGTCCGTGGCTAAACGATGCCAGATGCTGTCTCTCAGCCCTGACAATTCACGCCACCCAAATCATTTCCCCAGAGAGGCCGACCACGTGAACACGCAGAGACCGCGACGCATTGGCGTCCTGACCAGCGGGGGAGATGCTCCCGGCATGAACGCCTGCCTGCGCGCCATCGTGCGCACGGCCGTGTATCACAACCTGGAGGTGATCGGTTTCCAGCGTGGCTATTGCGGGGTGCTGCTCGGGGAATATCTGACCCTCGACGCGCGCTCGGTCGCCAACATCATCCATCGCGGCGGCACCATCCTGGGCAGCGCCCGCTGTCCCGAGATGCATCATGTCGAGGGTCTGGAGCGCGCGGCGAGCACCCTGAAAGGACTCGGGATCGATGCCCTGCTCGTGATCGGCGGCAATGGCTCCATGCAGGGAGCGCTGTCGCTCGCCGAGCATTGGTCCGGGCAGATCATCGGACTGCCGGGCACCATCGACAACGATCTCGGCGGCACCGACTGGACCATCGGCTTTTTCACCGCACTCGATACCGCGCTGGATGCCGCCGACCGTCTGCGCGACACCGCCGAGGCATTCGACCGCATCTTTCTGCTGGAGGTCATGGGGCGGCATGCCGGCTGGATCGCCCTGTTCACGGGCATCGGCGGTGGCGCCGAGGAGATTCTGATCCCCGAACACGCCTACGACCCCGACACCATCGTCAAGCGCATCAAGGAATCCCGTTCTCGCGGCAAGCGCAGTCATATCGTGGTCGTGGCCGAGGGCGCCTGCGAAGGCGGCGTGAGCCGGGTGGCGGCGGACATCGAGGGCCATGGCTTCGAGACGCGCACTTGCGTGCTGGGTCATGTCCAGCGCGGCGGCTCGCCGGTGGCGCTGGATCGCTATCTAGCCACCGAGCTTGGCGTTTTCGCCGTCCAGGCGGCGCTCGACGGCAAGAGTCATGTCCTCGCGGGCAAGCAGGGGAAGACCAACCAGTTGATCCCCTTGCGCGAGGCGGTGGACGGAAATAACCAACCGCCCATGCATCTGCTGGAGATCAACCGCTTCCTGGTGACCTGAACCCTTTCGCAAACCCTAACGCTCGCTCGCGGGCTCCGTTGGAAAGGTCATGAAATGCCACCGTGAACGCCAGCGGTGGCCGCTTTCGTCAGGATTGAAGGAACGAAGTCCTGAAGTCCTGAAGTCCTGAAGTCCTGTAATTATAACCGTTCGCGGTGAATCCTGAGCCTGCTGAAGGATCGAACCATGCGAAGAACGCTGGACACCGCGCTGGAGACGCTCGCCGGGGTGCGACAGGACGGCAAGCTTGTCGGTATCATTCGCATGTCCCCGCGCTCAAGGAGCGCATCGGCACGCGGATTCAGGCGGTCGCCCGGACGAGCGGCAGGAGCCGGTTGCAGGGGCCGGAGAGCGAGAGCGCGAATTGATCGCCTCGGGCAACATCCGGCCGACGAAAAAACCCAAGCCGACAACAGCGCATTTCCCGCAAAAGGAGACGATCTCATGAGCATGAACCTGTTTTTCCAGGCGTTCGCCAAAGAGGACACGGATGCCATGGAACAAGATCCGTCACTGGTCGACGCTTGGGTCGAGGGCGAAGACAGATGCCTGCTTTCCACGGATGTTGGCACCGCCTGGGACATCCTGAACAAACTGCTTGACGGCGCTGGAATCGGCGGCGGCAGGTTTATCGATGACGTGCTGTCCAACGGCGGCGAGGTGATCGATCCCGCGCTGGTGAAGGAGCACGCTGAAGTCCTCTCCCGCTGGACTCACGAGCGACTGCTCGACGGTCTGCGCGGCCTTGGCGAGGGAGACGATGCCTACCATCTTGAGTGCTTCCAGGAAGATGAGCAGGATCTTCTGGACGAATTCGACAAGCTGGCGACCTTCTATCGCGAGGCCGCCGTGCGGGGACTGGCGGTCATTCACTACGCGGCATAGGCGTCCGGACATTTCCATGGAGCGTGTCCGTTCCGGCCCGCGACCTCCGCGGGCCGGTCGTGTCTAGCGTGAACTTCGTCGGTGAGTGGCCGCGTTCAGGCAATTCAGTCCCGCTCCCCGTTCTCGCCCCACCGTCACTCCATTATCGAATTCATTGATCACCCAGCGCCGCTTCAGGCCATAGAGAAGTATTGCACCATGAGCGAAACGATCGAAATCAAGGTTCCCGACATCGGCGATTTCAAGGATGTGGAAGTCATCGAGGTGCTGGTAGCGCCCGGCGACCAAATCACTGCTGAAGCGTCGCTGATCGCTCTCGAAAGCGACAAAACGACCATGGAGATTCCCGCGCCGTGCGCGGGAACCGTCCAGTCCGTCAGCGTCAAGGTCGGTGACCGGGTCTCGCAAAACGATGCCATCCTCACCCTAGAGGTCGACCGCGAGGCCGCCGCGCGCATGCGCTCCGATCAGGCAAGGCAGGTTTCCGGCGATCAGGAACCCGCCGACCTGGTCACCGAGGTCGTGATCCTCGGCGCCGGTCCCGGCGGCTACACCGCCGCCTTCCGCGCCGCCGATCTGGGGAAAAAAGTGGTCCTGATCGAGCGTTACGCAACGCTCGGCGGCGTCTGTCTCAACGTCGGTTGCATTCCGTCGAAGGCGCTGCTGCATACCGCCGTCATCATGGAAGAGGTCAAGACGCTCGGCGTCATGGGCGTGACCTACGCCGCCCCCGAGGTCGATCTCGACCAGATGCGCGCGGGCAAGGAGCAGGTGGTCGCCAAGCTCACCGGCGGTCTGGCCGCCATGGCCAAGCAGCGCAAAGTGCAGGTCATCCAGGGCAGTGGGCGCTTCGAGTCGCCCAATCGCATCGGCGTCGAAACCAAAGAAGGACGGGTACGCATCCAGTTCGACCACGCCATCATCGCCTGCGGTTCGTCCTCGATCAAAATCCCCGGCTTTCCGCATGAAGACCCGCGCGTCATGGATTCCACCGACGCGCTCGCGCTGGCCGATGTGCCGGCACGGATGCTGATCGTCGGGGGCGGCATCATCGGTCTGGAGATGGCGAGCGTCTACAGCGCGCTCGGCTCGACAATCGACGTGGTGGAGTTCAAGGACCAGTTGATGCCCGGCTGCGACCCGGATCTGGTGCGCTGCGTCGAGAAGATCATCAAGAAACGCTACGACCGGATCATGCTGGAGACCAAGGTCGCCAGCCTGAGCGCCAGCGCCGAGGGCATCAAGGCCGTCTTCGAGGGCAAGCATCCCGGCGAGTCGACCTACGACAAGGTGCTGGTCGCGGTGGGCCGTCTGCCCAACGGCAAGCTGATCAACGCCGAGGCCGCCGGGGTTAAGGTCGATCAGCACGGCTTCATCAAGGTCGACCAGCACCTGCGCACCAACGTGCCCAACATCTTCGCCATCGGCGACGTGGTCGGCGGCCCCATGCTCGCCCACAAGGCCACCCACGAGGCCAAGGTTGCCGCCGAGGTGATCGCCGGCCTGCCCGCGCTCTTCGACCCGCTGACCATCCCCTCGGTCGCCTACACTGACCCCGAGGTCGCCTGGATGGGTCTGACCGAAACCAAGGCCAAGGCCGACGGCATCCCCTATGAAAAGGGCGTCTTCCCCTGGGCCGCGAGCGGTCGCGCGCTCGGCATCCATCGCGACGAGGGCATGACCAAGCTGCTGTTCGACCCCGAGACTAAGCGCATCCTCGGAGCCGGAATCGCTGGCCCCAACGCCGGCGAGCTGATCGGCGAGACTGTGCTGGCGCTGGAGATGGGCGCGGACATGGAGGACATCGGGCTCACCATCCACCCGCATCCGACCCTGAGCGAGACCATCGGGCTGGCGGCGGAGATGGCGCATGGGTCGATTACGGATTTGATTGCGCCGAAGAAGCGCTAGCCTCTATGACCATTACGTCTGCAACGATTACGCTTTACCTACCTCGCGGAGATGCCAAAAGCCTGCGAACCGCAGAAATTTCGAACTGGTCTGGTAAAGCAGTTGCAGCACCACGAACGGAAATCGATGATCTCCTGGCCCGCGAGGAACTGGAAAAGTCCGGCGTTTATATCTTGACTGGCACAGACCCAAACTCCGGTTCGCCTCGCGCCTACATTGGCGAAGCTGAAGTGATTCGCGAGCGCCTAAAGCAGCATAAGAGCAAAGAATTTTGGGTCTCTGCGATCGTTTTCGTCAGCAAGGATGAAAATCTAACGAAGGCCCACGTCAGATATCTTGAAGGTTGCCTGATTTCGGAGGCAATTCAAGTTGGTCGATTCACACTTGAGAACAGCCAGGCTAGCGGCTCCAAACTACCCGAGTCAGGCCGTGCTGACATGAATGTCTTCTTGTATCGGATACAACAGCTTCTCCCTGTTCTTGGGTCCGAGTTGCTCGTGCCAATTGCTCCGGGTACAAGCGGTGCTGCGTCAGGCGTCCCAATAGCTCTAGTCTGCCGAGTCAAAGGTGCGCGTGCCCTCGGTCAGCCAACACCGGACGGCTTCGTTGTTTTCAAGGGCTCAACTGCTGTCCTGCTCGAACGCCCTGCAACGGCAAAACGACAGCCCTATATCATAACCTTGCGCAAAGAACTCATCTCTAACGGAATCCTTGCTGACAGTGACGGCTTTCTGGTGTTTACGAAAGATACGGAGTTCTCAAGCCCAAGCGCCGCTGCATCTGTCATACATGGCGGCGGAGCAAATGGGCTCACGGAGTGGCGAACGGAAAGACCAACTGACGCATGATCACCACCAAAACACGGGATACCCCACCTATCGATAGAGGGGCTGAGTCACGGTGATCCATAGCCAGCTCGCTTTAGATCTGGATGGCGGTTCGGGAATCCCGGACTTTTCTAAGGTTTCCGCCGCCATCGAAGGGCTGTCCAAAGCCACGGGAGCCGAAGCGCGCGGAGCTGTTTTTACGCGCACGGAAGTAGTGAACTTTATCCTCGACCTTGCTGGCTATACCGAGGATCAACCGCTGCACACCAAGCGGCTTTTGGAGCCGTCCTTCGGAGGCGGCGATTTTCTGCTGCCTGTCGTGGGCAGGCTTTTAGCCGCCTGGCGAACCGCGCAAGGGACTGGAACGGCGCTGGACGATCTGGGCGATGCCATTCGCGCGGTTGAACTGCACCGCGAGACCTACCGCGCCACACGGACGGCACTGGAATCCCTGCTCAAGCAGGAGGGACTGGCATCCGCAACAGCGGCGGCGCTCGCGGATCGCTGGCTTTCCCAAGGGGATTTTCTGCTGGCGCCTCTCGCCGGCCATTTCGATTTCGTGGTCGGAAATCCGCCCTATGTCCGTCAGGAGTTGATCCCGGCCCCGCTCCTGGCTGAATACCGGAGCCGTTACCAAACGCTGTATGACCGCGCCGATCTCTACATCCCCTTCATCGAACGATCCCTGTCCCTGCTGGCACTGGGAGGAAACCTGGGCTTCATCTGCGCGGATCGATGGATGAAGAACCGCTATGGCGGACCGCTGCGCCGCCTCGTGGCCGAGCGGTTCCATCTGAAAATCCATGTCGACATGGTGGATACCCCGGCTTTTCATTCCGAGGTGATCGCCTATCCCGCGATCACCATCATTAGCCGGGAAGCGCCCGGCGTGACGCGAATCGCCTACCGTCCGGCGATTGACCGGATCACGCTGGCGACCCTGGCCGAAGCGTTGCGGGCGTCGGATTTGCCAAAGCCAGCCGGCGCGGTCCGCGAGCTGACGCGAGTCGCGCATGGTTCCGCTCCATGGTTGCTGGAATCGTCGGATCAAATGGCCCTGATTCGTCGCCTCGAACAAGAGTTTCCATGTCTGGAGGATGTCGGATGCAAGGTTGGGATCGGGGTGGCGACTGGCGCGGATCACGCCTTCATCGGCGCTTACAACGCCCTTGATGTCGAGCCGGATCGCAAGCTCCGGCTGGCGACCACGCAAGATATCGTCTCCGGCGACATGCAATGGCGTGGGCAGGGCGTCATCAATCCCTTCGCGGACACCGGCGGCCTGGTCGATCTGCGCGACTACCCGCGTCTGCGTCGCTATCTGGAGGCACGCCGGGCAGCAATCGCCGGCCGTCACTGCGCCAGAAAAGCGCCGCGCAACTGGTATCGCACGATTGACCGCATCACCCCGGCGCTGGCCTCGCGGCCGAAGCTCTTGATCCCCGACATCAAGGGAAACGCCCATGTCGTGTTTGAAGGCGGGGAGCTGTATCCGCATCACAACCTGTACTACATCACCGCTGACGAGTGGGATTTGCGGGCATTGCAAGCGGTCTTGCTTTCCTCGCTCACGCGATTTTTCGTCGCCGCCTACTCAACTCAAATGCGCGGAGGGTTTCTGCGCTTTCAAGCGCAGTACCTGCGCCGCATCCGTCTGCCTGACTGGACGGTGGTGCCCGCGACGCTCCGTCTGGAGTTGGCGGAGGCCGCCATCACACGGGACTTGAACGCCTGCAACCGTGCCGTGGCCAGGCTCTACGGTCTGAGTCACGAGGAATGCGCCGTCCTTGGGATCCCTGGAAAGTAAATGGCCCTGGATCTTGTCGATTACGAACAGAAAGCATGTGAAGCGGTAAAGGCTTTTTGGGGCAACCGAGAGGCCGCGCAGCAGAAACAGAGAGAATCGGGTAATGCCGACCAGGGCGAGCGTGCTGGCGTCACCGCCGGCAAGAACATGGATGGATTCCTGGCCTTGATGCTCGACATCGTCAAGGCGAACGGACTGGTCCACGCCGAAATGTATCAACATCGGTCAATGCTATCGCTGGCAACCTCTTTGCGCTCCTCCGCGCCCATGTCCGTGGCGGCCCCTGCCGCGTCTATCTCTCGGACATGAAATGGAGGCCATTTATGAGGATGTCGTCTTTCCGGAGACCGCGCCAACCCTGCGATCGCCAATGATCGGGGAAGGCTGAAAGCGTCATATGAACGTCACCTGACGGATTTACTATTCTTGTTTGATTGCACCGCCAACGACGAGGAGACCGCCATGACCGCCACTGCAACGCCACCGACCGCGACCCCGCTGTTCCCCGACCAGCTCGCCAAGCTCGACGCCTACTGGCGCGCCTGCTGCTATCTGGCCGTCGGCATGATCTATCTGCGCGATAACCCGCTGCTCAAGGAGCCGCTGCAGGAGGCGCATCTGAAGAGTCGGTTGCTCGGCCATTGGGGCGCGAGTCCTGGGCTCTCCTTCATGTACGTGCATCTGAATCGGATCATCCAGGCG
>NZ_CAIPNF010000090.1 GCF_903866365.1 uncultured Thiocystis sp. | reverse complement strand
GTTTCGCAGCACCAAGGGTAGAGGACATCGCGGAGCGTTTGCCAACCTTTAGCCAGCTCGAAAACCTACTGAGTCATGTGGTTTTGGCCGGAGCGATGATCGACGCCGCGTTTGTCAATGCGTAAGTCCTGAAAGGGATCAAGGTCACCAACCAGGAAATGGCGGCACTCAATCTGAGACGACGACGACTCTGTCCCGATCTGAACGACACCATCCGGCCAAACAAATCGGGAAGTAGTTAATGGACAGTTTCTTAACGTGTTCGTCATGGCGCGTCGCACTCAAGGCCGGCATGTGCAGGGCGCCGCGCAGGTAGCGGTTACCGGCTTTGCTCAAGCGCGGCTTTTTGTTCACGCTGGTGCCCGAGGTGGCGTGACGGGGGTCGAGTCCGGCCATCGCGACCCATTGCTTGGCGCGCAGGTCGGGGGGCAGCACCAGCAACTCCCCCAGGAGCTGGATGGCACTGGCCGCGCCGATGCCTTTGGCGCTGGTGAGCAAGTCGAAGGCGTCTTGCAACGTCGCCTCGGCGGCGATCAGGGCCAGTGCCGCCGTGCGCAAGCGCGCGATGCGCGCGTTGGTCTCGTCGATGGCGAGTTGGACCTCCTCCAGAATCAGGGCGGGGGTGGTGGTGCTCTGCTGCAAGGCATGGAGCTGGTTTTTCGCCTGGGTGCGGGCCTCGGTCAGCGCGTTCAGGCGCCGTGCGTCGGCGCGCCGTTCCAGCGCCGCGCGGTCCGGGCGTTGCCAAGGCTCGAACGGCATGCGTTGGGCGAACTCGGCCAAGACCGCAGCATCGACGGCATCGCTCTTGGTCCGGGTCATCAGCGCCTCGGCAAAGCGATTGGCGGCTTTCGGATTGACGACCATCAGGGCCAGACCGCCGGCATCCAAGGCCAGCGCGAGATCCAGGTGATACGACCCCGTCGCCTCCAGGCACACGCGCGCCACGCCGGCTTGCGTCAGGCGCGTCAGGCGCGTCAGCAACGCCTGATGCCCGCTCGGGGTGTTGGCAAATTCCTCCGGCTTGGCGGTTTTCTCGCCCGTGCGAATCGCGACCGCCAGGGTTTGGTGGGCGACATCAATTCCAGCAACCGTCATCGTTCTGTTCCTCGGCAAAGGTAGGCGTTAGACTGTGACCCGGTTCCCCGACCCTGGACCCTCGCCTCCCGACCTTGTGTCTGCAGGCTCACGAGCGACGCTCACGGCCTCGGATACTCTTCGGGATGGGCGAAGAGGGCGGGGAGCCAATCGACGTACAGGCTCAAGGCATCAGGATGGGACGGCTTCCCCGGTTCACTCTTCATAAATTCCCTTTATCGCAATCCCTTGTCAATCCCTGGGAACAGAACATACAAGGATGGGGAGCACGGCCACGGTATCACTCGATCTTCGAGTTTTTAAGGTTTGACTTTATCGATCGATCTGCGCTACGCGCCGCAGGCGCAGACCTCCGCCGCACGATAGCGCAACGCGGGTGTGGGTTCTTGTCGGCCCAGGTCACGACCAC
>NZ_CAIPNF010000089.1 GCF_903866365.1 uncultured Thiocystis sp. | reverse complement strand
GCTACGGCATTGTCAACACAGAAAGTCTATTTCGACGTATCTCTCTGGATCTGGTTGGTTATCGTGTGTATGCTTAAAAATCAATGGCTTGCGTGTTTTGCGCCGATTGCCATAGGGGCGATGCTTTTTGGTGAGGCGCGCCTATTCTACTGTTTTTAAAGAAATATATTATCTACTGAGATCCTAGAGAGCCAAATTTCTCCCGCTCGCCCCGGTACAGCCAGGTGATGGCTGTTAGATTGGCAAGCTGTTCTTCGGTGAACACATGCGAGCGCGCCGACATCATGTGATAGACGTGACGGGCGTCGATCATCAGCGTCTGGTCGTGCAGGTTTTCCGGTTTGCCTTTGTCGAAAAACCAGAGGGTGCAGGGCAGGCTGCGGGTGTAGAAGAATTTGTTGCCGATGGCCATCATCACATCGACATGGCCAGTCTTGACCAGCGTTTCGCGGATGTCGCGGTCCTTGTTGCCGGCGTCCGAGGCGCTGGAGGCCATGACGAACCCGGCGCGTCCGGTGTCATTGAGGTAGGCGTAGAAGTACTGAATCCACAGGCTGTTAGCGTTGGAGATGGCGCCGGTCTTGGCGTTGATGCCGGGCAGGCCAAAGGGCAGGCGGCCGCCTTTGCTGACTTCATCGACCTGGCCTTCGACCTTTTTGGTGTCCACGCCATCCACGTTGAACGGCGGATTGGCCATCACAAAATCGCACTGGCCGATCAGGTTCTCGGCCTGATCGTAAAAGGTATTGCCCTGGCGGATGTTGGAGGCATCCAGCCCATGCACCACCAGGTTCATGCGCGCCAGCTTGGTGTTGGTGTCGGATTTCTCCTGACCGTGGAACGTCACCCTGTCGTTGGCTTGCTGCTTGCGCACGTCTTCGATGAAGTGGCCGGTCTGCACGAACATGCCCGCCGAACCGCAGGCCGGATCGAGCACCAGGCCGTGGTCTGGCTCGATGACATTGACGATCATGCGCACCAGCGAGGGTGGCGTGAAAAATTCGCCGCCTTCCTGCGCGCCGCTCATCGCGAATTTGTTGAGGAAGTATTCGTAGATGCGACCGAACACATCGCCGGTGGCGGCCTTGATGGCGGGACGGTCGAAGATTTTGACGAGGTCGGCCAGCAGGTCGGTTTCAAACGCCGTGTAGCCACGCGGCAGCGCGCCTTTGAGCACGTCGTACTCGGCCTCGATTACGTCCATCGCGGCGTCGATAGCCTCGCCCACATTGGCCCCTTGCGGCAGGCTGACGATGCGCTCAAACCGGGCCGCTTCGGGCAGGTAGATGGCGGCCTTGCCCTGAAAGCCGAGCTTGATCAATTCCTCGCGCTGGGCGGCAGGCACCTGCGATGGGATATCGGCGGCGATTTCGGGCAAATAGGCCTTGAAGCGGTTGTCCGCATGGCGCAGGAAGATGAGGCCCAGCACGGGCATCGAGTATTCGGCGGCGGTGAGCCTGGAGTTGGCGCGCAGTTGGTCGGCGGCATCCCAGAGTTCGTTTTCGAGCTGTTGTACGTTCATCCATCAACTCTCATGCGGTGGCAGGTGACGCTCGGTCTGTCGGGGCGGCTCAAGCCGCCAGCACGCACAGCGGCACCATCAATTCGGCCTCGCTCAGGCCGCCATGGACGCCGATCTGGGGATGTGGCGTTTCGCTGGGCAGGGAATCGCGGATGACGCGATTGCCGCGCGGGAGCAGGCAATAATCGCCGACGCGATCCATAAAACGTGGGTGGGGCGTGCCGAATCCGAACAACCCATCTTCCACCAGTTGCCGACTGCGCACGAGATCGATGCGATCTTTCAGCACTTGTTGGCAGTAGTCCTCGAACATTCTGGCCCGGTCGGCGCGGACATAACAGAAGGCCGCGCGCGGCTCGCCGCACAGTGGCAGCAGCAGACAGTCCGCCAGTTCGGGATGATCGGCCAGGTCGATGTTGTCCTGTGGCGTGGTGTCGATCTGGCCGTGATCGGCGCTGACCAGCAGCAGAGTGTCGGTGCCGGAGGCGGCGGCCTGGAAATCCGCCACCGCCTGCTCAATCTCGGCTAGATGCGCCACGGCCGCCGCGCTGTCCATGCCCTGCTCGTGACCGATGGTGTCCAGTACCGGCCAGTAGAGATAGAGATAGCTCGGGACCGGTTGGCTCGGTCGGCGCCAGCGACGATGGGGGCGGAGAACCCGCAGCGTCTGTCGGAACAGATCTCGCAGACCATCGTAGGCGACGATCTCGGCGCGTCCCTTGTGGGCCAGATTGAAGTCGGAACGGGCGATGAAGTGGGGCGAGACGATAACGCTTCGTGTCTGGATGCGATCGAAAACGGACGCATGGCCAAAGAGTTTGACGGGATCGATGCCAGCTTGGCGATACGACACGCCGCCATATCTGGGCTTGCCGGGAAGCACGGTCATCACGCAACCCAATTCGCGCAGATAGGTATGCCAGCCGGTCAGCCCATGCTGAAGCGGCGCATCGCCGGTAAGATAGGTGGTGATGGCCGCCGCCGTGGTGGACGGAAAGACTGAGGTGATGGCGCCTTGGCAGGCGCGGTTCAGGATGCCATTGGGCGAGTGTCGGGCCAGCCAGTCGGCGCCCAGCCCATCGATGACCAGCAGAATGAGGTTGGTCGCGTGCGCCAGATCGTCGGTTGGTAGCCTATCCAATGCGGGGTCGTCGGGACGACCGCCCCGGGCCCGGATGATGCTGCTCATCAGGTTGACGATTCCGCCGCCCTGGTAATTGGGTTTCTGCATCTCAATTCACTGGACGTTTACGCCTACCAAACAGATAGAGGGCCAAGGCGGCAAAGAACACCGCCGTGGCGATGAGCGCGAATGGCCTGAGCGGTTCAATGACATCGACGATCTTGTGGAAATCGCGGTCCAGATAGAAGGCACCCAACCCGTAAACCCCGACCCAGAGGCTGGTTCCGGCGAGGGTCGCCACGAGAAAGCGCCACCAGGACATCCGCAATGCACCCGCCGCGAGATTGCTGGTCTGGCGCAGACCATCGAGAAAGCGCGCGATCAGCAGCAGTCCCATTCCCCAGCGGTCGAACAGGCGCTCCAGCCTGGCCAACCGCTCGCCCTGCTTGACGGCGCTGGTCAGGGTGCGTTGCAAACCGTAACGGCCAATGGCATAACCGATGATGTCCCCGAGCTGGGTAGCGGTCCAGGCGACCAGCAACACCGTCACGATGTCCAGCTTGCCACTGGCGGCCAGCAGGGCGCAGGCGATGAGCAGGGTCTGTCCCGGCAGCGGGATGCCAAAGCCTTCGACGAGACAGGCGACGAAGAGCGCCCAGAGGCCATAGTGATCAAGCACCGGTTGCAGCCGGGCGATGTCGGCTGTCAAGGTCGAGACAATCGAGGTTTCGAGACTCATGGTCGGCGGTTTCCTGGAGTGATCTTGCTAATGTATATCGCGTCAGCGCGCCTTGGTTCATGCGAGGCAAAATCGATGCACAAACAAGACATGCCACCCATGACGCAGTGTCATCGCTGAACGATCATAGACCCTTTCGGTTCGCCCCATCATTGAAATGAGACTGCCAAGATGCCGTTCAAACCCAGCACCTGCTATGAATGCGACGCCAATTGCGCGATCGAAGTCGAACTCGACGACGCTGGCGAGCCGATCGGCGTCAAGGGGCCAGACTGTCCGCGCTGTTATGTTCAGATCGATCGGCGCAATCATCCCGAGCGCTTGCTGTATCCGCTCAAGCGGACCGGACCGCGTGGCAGCGGTACCTTTGAACGGATTTCCTGGGACGCGGCGCTCGACACCATCGCCGCGCGTCTGACCGAGGTCAAGACCGGGCATGGCGCGCCAGCGGTGGCCTTCTTCGCCGGTTATACCAAGGAGGCGAGGCCCCAGCTTCAGCGTCTGGCGCATGCCTTCGGCTCGCCCAATTATCTGACCGAGAGCGGTTGCTGCTTCTCGGCGACGATGGTCGCGGAGAAGGTGACGCTTGGCTACAAGATCAAGACCACTTCGACGGTGCTCTCGCCCAAGACGCGCTGCCATCTGTTCTGGTCGACCAATCCGCGCGGCTCCATTCCGCCCTTCGATACGCACGGACTGGCGACGCTCAAGTCGGGGCGACGCCTGATCGTGGTGGATCCGCGGCGGACCCCGATGGCCGATCAGGCTGACATCCATCTGCGGATTCGCCCCGGCACCGATGGCGCCCTGGCGCTGGGCTTCCATCATCTGATCTTCGAACACGGCTGGCAGGATCAAGCCTTTCTGGATGACTGGGCGACGGGTGTCGAGGCATTCCGCGAGTACGTCCGCGACTTCACGCCCTCGCGAGTGGCGACCATCTGCGGCATCGCCGAAGCCGATCTGCGCGCGGCGGTCGAACTCTTCGCGACCACCGCGCCGGCGCAGATCACCCTGTCGCCCACCGCGACCGTGCAGCACAGCAACGGCTTCCAGAACCATCGGGCGGTGATTCTGCTCTCGGCCGTGACCGGCAATCTGGATCGAGAAGGCGGGAATCGCTTTTTCAATGACAAGGCGATGCCCAAGCCAATCGAGTTGTTCGACTATTGCCGAAATCAGTTACCTCCTCGGATCGGCGACGAGATCTATCCGGTCTGGACGAAATACTGGCCAGCGGGACAGAGCATGCTATTGCCGGATTGTATCCTCGACGGTCGACCGCAGCGGGTTCGGGCGCTGGTCGCCATGGGGATCAACACCGCCATGTGGCCCAATTCGAAGCGCATGGAGCAGGCGCTTGGCGCGCTGGATTTTTTCGTCGCGACCGATTTCTTTCACAACCCGGCGACACTCCAGGCGGACATCGTGCTGCCCGCGGCCACGAATCTGGAGCGTCCCGCCCTGATCGCCTATCCAGGCTGCGCCTATCAGGGCGAACTGCGGTATCGCCGTCCGGTGGTTGCGCCCAAGGGCGAGGCGCGGCCCGATGGTGCCATTTTTCTGGAACTCGGGGTACGGCTCGGGATGGGCGAACAATTCTGGCAGGGCGACCTTGAAGCCTCCTGGGCGGAGGCGGCGGAAGGCATTCCGGAGGACATCCGCGAGGAGGTCTTCTCCAATCCAGCAGGCGTCACCGTCTACGCGCAGGCCATCGAGGATCTGGTCGAACA
The DNA here is from genome assembly GCF_903866365.1 of uncultured Thiocystis sp. Taxonomy (GTDB): domain Bacteria; phylum Pseudomonadota; class Gammaproteobacteria; order Chromatiales; family Chromatiaceae; genus Chromatium. The sequence goes on along the minus strand of NZ_CAIPNF010000089.1, from coordinate 2,448 downwards.
TGGCTTTCTGGACGCGGATCGGCTTTATCGGCTGCGCGGTTTCCCCACCGCCAGCGGCAAGGTGGAATTCGATTCCGCCGAATTGCGCGCGGCGGGCCATGACGGATTGCCCATCTACCGCGAACCGGCGGAGAGCCCAATTTCGACTCCCGAGATCGCCCGCGACTATCCGTTGGTCCTGACCAGCGGGGCGCGGACCAAGTTCGATACCCACTCCCAGCATCAGCGCATGGAGCGCATGCGCCGCGCGATCCCCAATCCCCTGGTCGAGATCCATCCGATGGATGCCGAGCCACGCGGGATCAAGGATGGCGAGCCGGTCAGGGTGCGTTCGCCCCGTGGCGAGGTGCGGTTTGTCGCCCGTGTGACCGAGGGTATCAAGCCCGGCGTGGTTCACTGCACGCACGGCTGGAACAGCGCCAATATCAACGAGCTGACCGATGACCGTCATCTCGATCCCATCAGCGGATTTCCGCCCTTTAAGTCGGGTCTGTGCGAGGTGGAGCGACTGTAGACCATGCCATTCATTGGTGTACTACCCGAACGCGAGCCTCTCTTCCAGCCCCAACCCCGGTGTGAGGTTGCGGTCAGCGATGCCGCTGCCTGGCGCCTGAATCCCCGGCACCGTCAGGTGTACGACAAGCTCTCCCTTGCGCTCGCCGCCGGGCTGCGGGCGGCGCCCTGCGGGGTCGATCCGAGGGAGTGCGGCATCGCTCCCGACGCATGGGTCTTTGTGAAGCCCATCGTCAATCTCGCCGGCATGGCGGTGCGCGCCCGCGCGGTGGCCGCCGATGCCGTGCCGATGGAGGCCGGCAGCTTCTGGTGCGAACGGCTGCAAGGCGCCCATACCAGCAGCGATTGTCTGGTGCGGGATGGTCGGGCGATCTGGTTCGCCCATACGCGCGGAGCGGACGAGAAGCACAATGAACGCCCCCTCTATTGGGATGTGGGCGTGTCGATGCCGAATCTGGAGCCGATGCTTGCCAAGTGGGTGGCAAAGCATCTCAACGGCTACACGGGTCTATGCAATCTGGAACTGATCGGTGGGCGACCCATCGAGGCGCATCTGCGCGGCTCCAATGGTTTTTTCGACTTCTACGGTCCCGCGTTCCTGCCCGCCTGGGTCGCGCTCGTGGACGGCGAAGCCTTCGAGGTGCCGCCACCGATTCCGGGCGGTCTGGTGATCTCGGTCTTTGGCGCCACGGAACTCAGCCCCGAGCAGCAACAGCGAATCGCCGCGCTGGGGGTCGAGGTTCAGCCGGATCCTCATACCCCGGATCGGGTAGCCATCCTGCGCTGTCAGGATAAATCGGTGGGACTGACGCTGTGCAGGCAACTCGGTCTAAACCAATGGTTCCAGACCGATCCGGACAACCGCTAGAGGTTGGGTAAAACCATGGGGTCGCGCTTTTTCGGGTTGGCGCGATAGAAGGCTGCGACGTTACCGATGCGGGTGACGAGATCGGCCTGAGTGCGCTCCTGAATGACTCCGATCGCGGCGTCGCGTTCCTCGCGATCACCCGCGTTGATGCGGATTTTCAGCAACTCGTGATGGCTCAGGGCAATCTCGATCTCGGCGAGGACAGACTCGGTGATGCCGTGTTGACCGACCAGGACGACGGGATTGAGATGGTGCACCTGCTTCTTGAGCCAGCGCTTTTGTTTTTCGGTGATGGTCATGTGTGGTTCATTGGTTCTTGGTGTGTGAATTGCGGCGAAATCTGGCGGTCTCGAAGTGGGCTGCATTGTAACCGGCGATCTTGCCCTCGTCGCCGGCTTCGTGAAGGATGGGTCGGTCGCCGGTCACGTCCCCGGCGATGAAGACCGGCAAATCCCCGACCTCCATGCTGTTGGGATCGAACGCCGGGAGCCCACGCGCATCGCCTAACAGTCCATCGGCGCCATGCGCGGTTGTTTCTGAAGGTTCAGCAGATCATCGCGCAATTGGCGCAGACGATCGTCGAGACGATCACGTTGGCGGTCGTCCAGGCTGGCGCCGAGACGGATGAAAAGCTCGCCGATGCGTTCGCCAATGGCTTCGCCGTCGCGTTCAAGCGTTGGCGGCAAGTCGCTGAATTCGACCAGCCAGGCCGTCATGAACGCCTTGATCCGGGGTTCGTCAGAGCGGTTTCTCAGAAGGGACAGCAATTCCTCGCGTTTGCGGGTGCGATAGTCGACCAGGGCCGCCTCGGAGTCTGGCATACGTCCAGTGACATCCGCGACGATGTCCGGTTGACCGGCCTTCAACGGTCCGGTCCAGTCCTCGATGGCCTCGACATAGCGCTTGGTGCGTTTTTGTTTCTCCCTGGAGATCTCGCGCGTCGCCAGATCCTCTCGGTCTTTTCGGGCCTGTTTGCGGAATGTGCGTTCCAGTGCGTCGATTTGGGCGGGTGTCAGATCCGCGAGCAAGGGCGCCGCGAGGGTGACCGCAAGTTGGGCGTGGCGCCG
>NZ_CAIPNF010000088.1 GCF_903866365.1 uncultured Thiocystis sp. | reverse complement strand
GGAGCCGGACATCGCCAAAGGCCAGACCTTCATGATGTTCGGGTATGACAACGGGGTGGTCGGCGACGTCGTCACCGACTGGACCGACCGCAACCTGATCCCCTACTACAAGGGCACCTGGGCGGACATCCGCAAGGTCGGGACGATGAAAGACTACAAGCGTACCGTTTCCTTCAAGCGGCGGCGTTTCCTGAGCGCCTGAGGTAAAATGAGCACCGTCGGTGCGTCGAGGTGGCTTCGCTTCGGCGTGCCTGACGGGTGGCATCAGAACAGGAAAGGACGCGGACGCACCGGCGCTCGCGAGATCGACCCATTCAACGCGCGCGGAATCCAGGCCACGGGATGAACGAACAGGCATTAATTGACCCTTTTGGTCGACGCATCGATTATCTGCGTCTGTCCGTCACTGACCGCTGCGATCTGCGCTGCGCCTTGCCTGCCGCAAGGCTTCAAGGGTTTCGAGGAACCCGAACACTGGCTGACGTTTGATGAGATCACCCAGGTGGTGCGGGCCTTCACCGCGCTGGGCGTGCGCCATGTGCGCCTGACCGGCGGCGAACCGCTGGTGCGTCGCGACCTCTCGGCGCTGGCCGCCCAACTGGCCGCATTGCCCGGCATCGATGACCTCTCGCTCTCCAGCAACTGCACCCGCATGGAGGCAATGGCGCAGCCGCTCTATCAGGCGGGTGTGCGACGCATCAACCTCAGCCCGGACAGTCTGCGCCCGAGGTCTTCCAGCAGATCACCGGGGGCAACCTGGATCAGGTTTTGCGCGGTATCCAGGCCGCCCAAGCGGCCGGCTTCGCGCCGATTCGGGTCAACACCCTGGTCATGCGCGGGATGAACGACGACGAGATCGACACCATCCTCGCCTACTGTGCCGAACGCGGCTTCACCCTGCGGCTGATCGAGGCCATGCCGATGGGCGCAACCGGTCAAGCCGCAGCCGGCCAAGCGCTCGACCTGCAAAGCGTCAAGCGCCGACTGGAACAACGCTTCGAGTTGATCCCTGACCTTCTGCCTGGCGGCGGCCCCGCGCGCTACTATCGCCTCGGTGGGAGCGACACTCGCCTCGGCTTCATCACCCCCCTCTCGCAGCACTTCTGCGCGACCTGCAATCGCGTGCGACTCACCGTCGATGGCACCCTGCTGCTCTGTCTCGGTCAGGAACACCGCGCTCCGCTGCGCCCGCTGCTGCGCGCCGGCATCAGCGATATGGACCTCATCGCCCACCTGCGCCGAGCCGTGGCCCTCAAACCGGAACGCCATGACTTCAACGACCGACCGGGGCAGATCGATCGTTTCATGTCCGCGACCGGCGGTTAATCGCCGGGACGTGCATCGGCGAGGTGGCGTCCGCTGGCCCCTCGTCACGGTGTTGCAAGACCCTACTTTCCGATGGCCGAGTGCTTTCAACAGATCATCGCAAAGGCAGTACACGAATATAATTTGTGTGTCCATCGGGGTTCCTCGCCGGTCGTTGTGCAGTAGGAACTCACAACGCTAGCAAACTCCGATGGACGTCGATCCATAAAGGTGGCAACTTGGGTTATTAATAAATTGAAATATTTTGAATGACAATCAAGGTAGCGGCAGGGTGCGTAGAGCGCCTCTGCCAGCCGCGTTTCCGGCGCACTGGATGTGGCGCCAACTGCCTTTCGACCGATCGACGGAGAGCCACGATGAACAACATGACGAGAACGATCGCCCTGAGCTTCGCGATTGCCGCCGCCTGCGGCGCCCTGCCCGCGCTTGCGCAACCCACGAACGCGCCCCCGCGCGGCCCGATGCCGTTTGCCGCCTTCGACCGGGACGGCAACGGGATGGTCACCGAACAGGAATTCAATACGGTCCATGCCGAGCGGATGGCGGCGCGCGGCGCTACCGGCGCGCCGATGCGCGGGGCGGCCAACGCGCCGACCTTCGCGGATTTCGATCTGAATGGCGACGG
>NZ_CAIPNF010000087.1 GCF_903866365.1 uncultured Thiocystis sp. | reverse complement strand
GTGGTCCGTTCTGACGCAAGCAGGTTAATGCGGTAACGGGGTTGGCCGATCATACTGACTGTACTGTGCGAACAAGATAGTCAATAGGGTACCATTAATCGCCAAAGCCCTTACAGGGACTTGGGCGCCGCTGTACTAGTCGCCAACGCCGACCGGGTGGTGCCACGCGCGCGGCTGGCGGCGGCGACCTACGGCTGGCGCGACGAGATCGAGAGCAACGCTATGGATTGCCTTGCCGGTCAGGTAAAATGCGGTGAAGTGTGCCATCCCGCGCTGCACCTCACGAGGCATGTCGACCCGGTTTTTGGGGCTCGACGCGCGATCGATTCCATCCAGTCCACCTGATCGACGCACGCCCGTTAGCGGAAATCTCCGCCCAAAGTCACGCCTTGCGCGGATTTTCGTGTTTCCCTGATCAGGAACCATTGAAGCGGTGACCGCGTCGTTGAAGCTCGCCCGACCCCGATAACCATCGCACGGACAAACCGTTGATAATCTCGCCCAGGCACGCAAGATCATGAAGATGATTGACCTACTGAACAAGCAGAAGCTGGTGGAGGGCATGATGCATAACCAAGCGATGCCCCGCCATGAACTCGTCGAAACGCTGGTTCACAAGCAACACCTGACCGAATTACTGACGCAGTTGGAACGGCTGTCGGCCACCGAGATTGGCGAGATCCTCTCGGCGCTGTCGATCGAGGACGCCAAGCGGCTTTGGCAGCAGGTGGCCGAGAATCGGCAAGACGACATCCTGTGGGAAATCCCCGATGAGCTGCGCGAGGCATTGGTGGGACCACGCGAGCCCCGTGACAGTAAGGGCCAGATGAGCGCCTTCGAACTGGTCAAGGGGCGTTTGCAGCGGGTCGCCATTACCTGCCGTAAGGATCTGGCCGCGCTTCATCCGATCTGGATCGACCTGCTCGGCGCGTCCAAAGGCGAGCGACGCAGCATCGGACAGTATTACGGCTTGGAGTTACCCACCACTGACGACGCGACCGATCTGGAGGTGAGTGCACGCTTCTACGTGGAGGAAAACGACGAGGTTCACCTGCATTCCAACTTCCTGTTGGACCGCGAGGATGAATCACGCAGTGTCCCGGTGGCGTTCATCCTGCACAAGGATATCTTGTTTACCATTCGCGACGAGGAATTGCCGGTTTTTCGCCTGCAGCGGCTGCGGGCCCACAATCAGCCCGGCTATGTCTCGGATGGCAAGGATGTCCTGCTCGATCTCTATGGCGCCGACATCGAGTATTCCGCGGATGCCCTGGAAGATATCTACACGGCGCTCGGACAGGTGGGCCGCCAAGTCTTGAGCGAGGCCATGACGGACGCGGAAGCGGCCGGCATCCTGGCGGAGATCGCGGAGCAGGAAGACCTCAATGGACGTATCCGCCGCAACATCCTGGATACCCAGCGGATGGTGTCGTTCCTGATGCGGGGCCGCTTCATTTCGCCGGACCAGGTCAATGACGCCAAGGAACTGTTGCGCGACATCGAGTCCCTGAACAGTCATACCGCCTTCCTGTTCGAGAAGATCAATTTCCTGATGGATGCCACGGTCGGATTCATCAACATCAATCAAAATCAGCGTGTTTCGGTGCTGACGACCATCACCGTCATCTTCATGCCCATCAACGTACTGGCCGGCATGGGCGGCATGTCCGAGTTTTCGATGATGACGCAGGGTATGGCTTGGCCGCTGGCGTATGGGGCGTTCAGTCTCGGGATGGTCATGATTGGCTTGATGACCTTCCTGGTGTTGCGGTATTTCGAAAAACGCCGGACCAAGGGCTTCCTCGCGGGTCGCGTCAAGCCACCGGAGGAGATTGCCCACACGGGGAGGCGTGGACGCTAGGAATAACGGAGCTTCCTCCGTTGATTGTCGCTGACCGTTCCCTGACAGAGCCATACAGGGATCGGTCAGCCGCCCCCCGTTAAGCTACATCCTAACTGATGTTACGCAGCCGCCTTCAGGCGCCTGAGTTCGCCGAAGGCATGCTGAAGGGCCTCGACATAGAGCTTCGCGCGTAGCGCGAAGTGGTTAAGCTTGTGGACCCGCTTGAGGCATTCGAGCTTGAAGACGGCGCAGATCGACAAGAACACATGATTGGATTGTGTCCGCAGTGTCCGTGTCGGTGATTTGGCCAGGGCCGCATTGGACTTGAGCGATTTGTGATACTCCTCGACCTTCCACCGTTTTTGATGGAGCTCGGCGACGCGCTCGCCATCGCACGTCAGATCGCTGCAGACGAGACTCAACCGGCCGGTGCTGCCATCTTTGTTTGTAAAGACTCGGCCGACCAGTAGGACTTCGTGCTCGAAGCCCTTCAGCCAGCCGCGCACGGCTTGTTTGTCCGCTAACTGCAGCGAATCCACTCGCACGAAGCGACCTTGCGCTTGGTCGGCCTGGCTCAACGCCACCAGCCGATTGTCCTTGAGAACCGCGACAAAATGCTTGCTTTTGCTCAGGATCAGTTCGAAGTTGTCCTTGGAGGCGAACCAACTGTCCATGAACACGTAACGAAAAACCAACTGGTTCCGGAGTGCTTGGAGAAACATCTCTTGGAGCAGCTCATTCTTCGTGACCTCGCTGGCCCGCTTGAGCCGACGGGTGGCGACATCACAGAACTGCCAGGGCTTGCGGATCAGACGGAAATCAACGGGGACCGAGATCCCGTCACTGTGATAAAGCGCATTCAGCAGGTTCACCCCCTTGACCGTCCGGTTCTGACAGTGATCGAAATGCCAGCAAATCAGTTCGCTTTCATCCGTCCAGGGCTTCTCCTGAATGGTATCGTCGAAGATCAGCACGGCGGCGGGCTGCTCGATCTCGCGCACCGTAGATTTGACCTGCAACCACAGATCCCGTGAGGTGTAGTCACGCTCGGATAAAAAGCGGGTCACCTGATCATGACTAACCGTGTCAGACACCATCGACGCCAATCCAGTGGCCGTGGCTGACCCAAAAGTGCTGATCAAGTAATCGGTGTAGAGATCGAGAAAATCTTGGTTCATCCTCGTAAACTACCAAGTCAAACGCCTTCTGCGTAACATCAGATCCTAAGTTGCGATCAATCGCGGCCAAGACCCTGTCAATGCAGCCATAGGAGCGTCAACCGATGATCGACCATGCGATCAACTCGTTCGACAAGCACCCAGACAGGCCAGGTCACTGGTCATGACAGGTGCCATCCGTGCCCCATTCAGCGCACCGAAGCGGGTGGCCGATCGTCGGTTCGACCAGGGCAAGATCGATCTGGCGAGCCTCGGCTGGTCCGGCTTCGATCCGCTCTTCGGGCTCGCGATCGGTGCCTACATCCTCTACAGCGCCGCCCACATCGGTCGCGAGGCGATCCAGATGCTGATGGATCACGAACTCCCGGAGGTGCAGCGCGAGCAGATCCGAACGCTGGCGTTGAACGTACCCATGGTGCGCGGCCTGCACGGTCTGCGTACCCGCCAGTCCGGCCAGTCGCTGATCATCCAACTGCATCTTGAACTCGACGATCAGCTCCCCCTGTTGCACGCGCATCGCATTGCCGATGACGTGGAGGCCCAGATCCGCGCCGTCTATCCGGATTCCGACATTACCATCCATCAGGATCCGGCGAGTCTGGGTCGTGAAGACGCGGAGACCTGAGCCTCCTCAAGACCATCGCCCCCTCATGCGCATCCTGATCGTTGAAGACGACCCATTGCTTGGCTCTGGCCTGAAAACCGGGCTCGGCCAGGATGGTTACGTGGCGGATTGGGTGCGGAGCGCCGAACCCGCCGAGCATGCGCTGCGGATCGAGCACTTCGATGTGATGGTGCTTGATTTGGGGCTGCCCGGACGCGACGGACTGTCGCTGCTGCGCGATCTGCGCCGCCGGGGGATCGATCTGCCGGTCCTGATTCTCACCGCCCGCGACGCCATCGCGGATAAAGTAGCGGGGCTGGACGCCGGCGCGGACGACTATCTGGTCAAGCCATTCGATCTCGATGAACTGAGTGCGCGCATCCGCGCGCTGACGCGCCGCGGCGGCGGCCATGCGGCGCCGCTGCTCCAGGCCGGCGAGTTGGCCCTGGATACCAGCCGGCGGGCAGTCACCCTCGGCGACCAACCGCTCTCCCTGTCGCCCAAGGAATATGCCCTGCTGGAGACCCTGATCACCTGCGCCGACCGTGTCGTGCCCCGCGCTCGCCTGCAGGCGGCGACCTATGGCTGGCAAGACGGAACCGAGAGCAACGCCCTGGAGGTCCATATCCACAATCTGCGCGGCAAGCTCGGCAAGGGTCGCATCCTCACGGTGCGGGGTGTCGGTTACCAATTGGTCGCGGAGCCGCTGCCATGAGATCGATCCGCCGCCGCTTGCTGTTCTCGCTGTTCGTCCTGTGGACGACCGTTTGGTTTGCTGTCGCACTGGTCTCGCTGGACCGCTCGGGACATGAGGTCGGTGAATTGTTGGATGCCCAATTGGCCCAGACCGCGCATGTCCTGCGGCAGATCACCCAGGCTGGCCATTTGCCTAACATCGCCAGTTCGCCGCAAACGTTTTCGCCGATCGGCCATCCCTACGAATCCCAGATCAGTTTCCAGCTCTGGAATGAGGGCTTACTCATCAGTACCTTTGGCGCGGCGCCGGCTGACCCCCTGGCGCAACGTCCGGGGTTTTCGGATCAGTTGATCGCGGACACCCAATGGCGCGTCTTCGGGCTCCCGACCGGGCGCTCCAATGAGGTTCTGTATGTCGCGCAAAGCTACAACATCCGGGAGGAACTCATCCAATACCTGACCCTCCATGCCCTGCGCCCCATCCTTTGGTCCCTGCCACTGGCCGTGCTACTGATCTGGCTCGCGGTCACGGAAGGTCTGCGCCCATTGAGCCGCCTTGCCAGCGACATCAGACAACGCTGGCGGAGCAACTGGCCCCGATCGACCTGCGTCGCGTCCCGGTCGAAATCCAGCCGCTAACCACCGCACTCAACGACCTGATGGCACGACTCGAACAGGCCCTGGACGCGGAGCGGCATTTTGCCGCCGACGCCTCCCATGAACTCCGGACACCGTTCGCGATCATCCGCACCCACGCGCAGATTGCCCGGCGCAGCAGCCAGCCCGAGGAGCGGGCGGAGGCTCTCGACAAGCTTATCCGCGGGGTCGATCAAGCGACCCATCTGATTACCCAGTTACTCACCTTCTCGCGCCTGAAGCACAGCAGCCGCGGCACCGGGCATGGGACTTGGTCGCTGGCCAAAACGGTGGCGCGAGTGGTCGAGGAAAGGCAGGGGCCGGCGCGCGCCAAGTCCGTCGAACTCACACTCAAGGCTCCGGATAACGAGCCCTGCATGGTTAGCGTCGCGCATGGAACCTTGGCGATCCTGGCGGGCAATCTCTTGGACAACGCACTCAAGTTCACCCCGGCGGGCGGTCGCATCGGGGTCGCCATCAGCGTGCGGCGCGAGCGCATTCTGCTGCGGGTGGAGGACTCCGGCCGCGGCATCCCCGCCGCGGATCGGCTGCGCGTCTTCGATCGCTTCTATCGCCCCGCCGGTCAAGCCGAGCCGGGCGCCGGGCTCGGTCTGGCCATCGTGCGGCGTATCTGCGAGCTGCATGGCGTCGAGATCGAACTCCTCGACCCGGAGGATGGGCAAGGTTTGCTGGTCGAGGTCGCTTTTCGCAAACCGGTTTAGCCGGATGGACGTCGAGCCGTTCGTGTTTGGCCCTTCGCCGAGCCTCTCCTTGGCCTGCAGGAAGGGTTCAAGACGCTCCGCGCCCCTATTCACTGGGATCGGGGTAAGGACTCGGGACAGCGGCTTCCGCGCCGACCGCGCCTTCCAGGATGCTCATGACCGCGTTCGAGTCCCACTCCAGCGGACCGCGTCCCACGAAGCGGACCACGCCTTCCGCGTCCAACACATAGGTCGTGGGCAGGACCGTCGCACCCCAGCGGTCGAAGACGGCGCTATCCCGGTCGAGCAGCACCGGAAACCCGATCCCGAGGCGCCGCACCATCGTTTTGACCCGCAGTGGGCTCTCGCCCACATTGACGCCGATGACCGCGAAGGGCTTGTCGCGCAGATCCTCGGCGAGCCGCTGAATGCTCGGCATCTCCTCCAGGCAGGGAGTACACCAGCTCGCCCAGAAGCTCACCAGCACGACCTTTCCCTTGAGCTCGTCGAGGCTTCTCTCCTGGCCGTCCAGGTCGGGCAGTCGCAGCTCGACCGGCGCCGCGGCGGGCGCGGGCGAGAGCGATCCGCCAGCAGCCAGAGGCAGCGACAGGCAGGCCAGGGCGACCAAGACGGGAATGCCGCGGCCCGGATCGGCGAACCGCTGTAGGGTCGGCATGTTGGACGCTCCGGCGACCTTCAGCGCAGCCTGGCCGATCAGGGCTCCACCCCGCGAATGGCCCGCAGTGAAGGCGGGCGTTGAGGTCATCGTTTACTCCCCCGAGTGGGAGGGAAGGCGAACGGTTACGATCGCGAGCACGGGCTTACTTCATCTCGCCGCGATCATTTGCCGCAGGCGTGCTTCCACAACTGGTAGGCGATCATGCCTTCCTTCGCCGGGACCAACGCGTCGTCCGGATGCGATTCAGCCACCGCCTCGATGCTCTCCCCCGAGCCGAGGTGCTTGTAAGACTGAGCCGCGCAGTCGAACAGCCGCTTGGAATAGCTGGTCGCGCCGGCACGGACCCGCATCAACAACAGCGTCGGTTGTTCGGGGGTTCCAGCCTTCTCGACCACGACATACTCTGCCTTGGTGTCGCTGTCGATTTTGAGTGGATATCCGCCGGCGAAGGCAGAGGACAACAGGAAGAGTGCAGGTAGTGCGGCGAGGGTGGTTATCGGACGCATCGGTTTCTCCTTTTGGTCGCGCATTGGCGTTTCAAGTGTCAGGGATGGCGTGCGGCGGTTGGTCGCTAGCCTTGGTCTGGACGACCCGCGCAACGCGGAAAAAAGCCCACACAGGAGCATGGGCCTCGTGTCATCAGTGTTGAGGGCGGGCTGGGCATTGCGCCCAACCCGCCCCATCCGTGAACGACGCGCCTAGTCGTGGCAGGTGTTGCAACCGATGGGAGTGCCGGCCACGATGGTCTGCCCGTTGAGGCGCCGATCCTTCTTCGCCACCGACAGCACCGTGCCCTGGTTGCTGGAACGACCGCCCGAGCCGTGACAGACCGAGCAGTTGCCGATGTTGTCCCCCAGGTTCTCGTGCCCGCCATCGACGAAGCCGATCTGCGGGCCGGCGGCCGAGCCAGTGGTGACGCTGGTGTCGTTGCCCACCGGGTGCATGCCGTGGGGGCCGTTCAAGGTGTTGCCCAGGCTAGCCGTGCCGTGACAGGTCGAGCACTCGATGATGGTGCCGGTGTGGCCCTGCAACTGCTTGGCCGTGACGTTGTCGTTGGCGTTCGGATTACCGTTCGGCCACTCCGCGTGGGTCGCCCCATGACAGCCCTCGCACATCACCCCGCCGTGGCCGGTGCTGACCCGGTAGAGCTGCGGGTTCCCCGCGCCGGGGTTGGCGAAGGTCCCGAAGCTGGCGGATACCAAGGGCTCGGCGAAGCGCTTGTTGGCGGGCACGATCGGCGTGGCCTTGGCATCGCCCGCGCGGTAGGCTTGGCGTAGGCGGATGCCGTCAGTGTTGCCGCTGGTGTCCACGGTGTTGACGAGCAGTCCCGTGCCACTGGTCAGGCGGCTGGTGTGATCACCTGTATGGCAGGAACCGCAACCTGGCTCGTTGGCCCAGGGTACGCGCGGTGTGTTGGCGTTGGTATAGAAGTCCTTCGCCAAGAGAAAAGTCCCGGGAGTCGACGGCGAGACGGTCTTGGAGAAGTCGTTGCCGACCTGCAGCATGCTGCCGTGGCAGTCGCTGCACATCATTTCACCATTGAACATCGCGCCACGCAGACACTTCACGTTCTTGCCCGGATGGCACTGGTAGCAACTGTTCTCCAGGGCCGTCAGACGTGTCGCCTGGTTCGTAACAACACCAGTTGTCGCGTTCTGGATCGGTGCCGGGATGGCGGGGAACATTGCCAGGCCGTTTCGATCCTTGGCCGTGATGGTGCCATGGTTGTTGTGCATCACCCGGGAGTTGCTTTGGTGCGCCACCTGGTTGCGCCCATTGGCATTCGATCCCACTGGACCGGCCTGGGGTCCGACATGCGCCAGATCCAACGCTGGGGTGTAGTGACAGGTCTGACAGACCGCCGGCTTATTCTGCACCAGGGCCTGGTAAGTCAGGCAGTTGGCGTTTGCGCCATCGGGGTTTGTCGCATTGATGGTGCAGGGCGCTGGGGCCGTGTTGAGACAGTTTTCGCCCTTCGTGTCACAGGCCGTGCTGACGTACCTTGCCCCATGCTGCAGGTCGTGCAGGCGCAGCACGTTGAGGTCCGCCGCATACTCCAGGCTGACCATCGGCGGCATATTGTTGTCCGGGTCGTCCAGACTGGTCGCCACCGGCAGGCCCGCCGTCTTGAGCTGAGTGGTCGGGATGTCGGTGCGATTGGCCTCCCCGTGCACGCTCGTGTAGTCGGTGTTGGTGGTATGGCAACTGGTGCAACTCGCCTCACCGGAGATCGGCAGTACGGTGTCCACCGTGGACAACACCGTGCCAGCCGCGTTCTTGGCCTGCACCCGCACCAGCGGGTAAGGGTTCTCACGCCCGGAGTCGTCATAGGCCGCAAAGGGGACGCCCGCGCCCTCGAACCAGTTCACCTCGGGGGCGACGTAGCCGAACGGGAAGTTCACGAAGAACGGCTTGTCGAGGTAATGTTCTTGCGCCGCTTGCGGGGCATTGAGCACATACGGGTTGGTTAATCCAGGCATGGCATGCTGCACCGCCGACAGGAATCCATCCTGACTTCCGGTCTGCGTGCTATCGACGACGCCATCCGGTCCGATGTAGAGGTCTTCCACGTTGGGCACTGGCAAACCTTTGTCAGCGGTGACCGGGAAGGCGCCGATATCCAGTGGCGTGATCCCCATCCCGCCAGGGTAGAAGGCGTCGTAGGTGCCGTTGGCAACACCCTCCCAAAAATTGGTCTTGTAATTGTCGCCGTTGGCCAACACGCCATCGAAGACAGCCTGACTCAAGATCGGGTCATTCGGGTTGGCTGCGGCCGAGTAGGCCACGCTCACCCCGGCCGGGTTGATGACCGGCGTGGCGCCCTTCTGGATGACCTGAGCCAGCAGGACCTGGAACGGCGGCAGAATGCTGGAGATACGGGTATCCAGATCGCCGCAGTGCATGCCGAGGTCGTTGATCGCCAGCACGCTGTAATTGGCGTTGGTCACGATGGGCTGTTGCGGAACCGCGGCGCCGGGGCAGCCGGACTGGCTCGTGGAGTTGATGGAAACGGTCGTGTTGGCCGGGTTACATGCCAGTGGCGGTCCAGCCGGGTTGACGGTGATCAAGACCGTGTCCGCCGCGCTGGTGGCCCCGCTGTTGTCGGTAACAACCAGGGTGAAGGTATGGGTACCCGCCGCGAGTGTGACGCTGGGACTGACCGTGTTGGCCGGATTCGGCGTACCTGTCCAGTTATAGAGGCTGATGGTCCCGTCCGGGTCGGATGAGCCGCTACCGTTCAGGGTTACGGCGATGCTGGTCTGTCCGGTGGCGAGGGTCACCGTCTGGTCCGGTCCGGCATTGGCCGTCGGCGGTGTATTGCCGGGCGGGGCCTTGGGCGCGCAGTTACCCGGCGCGCCGCTGACGTTACGCTCCGCCGTCTGTCCGTTGGACTGGATCGCACGCACCCGGCAGGGGACCGGGTTGGGGCGGGTTGCCCGGACACTCCAGCCGCTGCTATCGACCGTGTCGCGACCCAGGGCCTGGGATGTGCGGTAGGCATTGACCACCCTCACCGTCGCGCCGCCGACGCCCTGCCCAGCAATGTCCAGGCGATTCGCGCTGCTGTTCCACTGCGCACTGGTGATGCTAACCGCAGCCTGGAGCGGGCCAGCGGTCAGAAGGCCCGCGCCGCCGATCAAGGCCGCTGCGACGATACTGCCCCAGTGCCTGAAACCTTTAGTTGCTCGCGGTTTATTCGGGTGGTACCCGTCTTCCCGTCTTTTCATCTCGAAATCCTCTCTATGGCAGATTGCTTGTGAGTACGAGACCCGACAGCCCGATCACTTGGGCCAGTCGCGCACCCTCGTCGGCTGCGGGTATGCGATGGGTCGATGCTTGACGACTGCCCACAGGCGCTAGTGGGTTTCGGCCGCATGGTCGAATCCATATCGACTTTCGATAGGGGGCGACCGACGGACGAACGTTGCGCTGGTTGAGAGCGGTCGATGCCAAGGGCAACGAGGCGCCATAGGTCACGTCAGTGACGGGCCGGTCATCGCCTCCGGCGCTAACCTCTAGTTACGCTTCCATCAATGATAATACGCAATCGAAGCTTAAGAAAACCTTAAGTCCCGATAAAACATCCGCGAGGCCAGGCGCGGATTCGATTCGGAAGGGATAGAAACGGAGTCTTACTGCCGCAAAGCGAAGGGGCACTTCGTCTTCTGGTGGGCACGGCCTTAGCCGTGTTCCAGGCGCGCCGCAAGCGCGCCAGATCACCCTCGCCCGCTGAGGGGCGCCAGGGAGAGGGAACGCTCAGGGCAAGCCCCTCAGTCATCGCCGGGTTGGCAATGCGTCATCGCGTTAGCCCGACCACTGAACGTGTTGCGAACGTCAGCGCGGGCAAAGCCACGCGCCCACGGAGAGATGAGCGCCGTCAGGCTACGTTCGGGCAGTGGGGCGAGGCCGGCGTCGCGGGCATGATCAATGCCGTCACGCCAGACCGACGTCCTGCCTGACCGTTCGCTGACAGTGACGCACAGCGTTCCGTCAGGGTCGCCTCGTTAATCTGTACCTACAGTCGCAGGGCATCGCGCTCGGACGACGCCAAGCCAACCATCGATTTGGAAAGCAAGCAGATGAAGACATCAACCACGGTTCCGGTCGGGACTGACTCGCTCGACACGATCTCCTCGGCGTCCATGTCTGGGCCGGTTATCTGGTGCTGTCCCTGATTGTCATCCGGCTGGTCTGGGGTGTCATCGGCACCCGGCATGCGCGGTTGTGTGTCCAGCGAAGGCTGGCGTGTTCAGCAGGAGACAGTCCTGCCGGGGTAAGAGTCAGGAGCCCCGTAGCTTGGATCGCAGGGTGGCGGGAGACCAAGACCCTGAAGCCGATCGACAGCGCCTTCCTTGGGAAGGTGGCGAGTCACCAGGCCGTCACAACAGTGAACGCAATGATGGCCTCGATAATGCGTAGCTCCGAAGGCCGAGCCTGCAACCGTGGGGCGAAGGCCGCATGGCGGGTCGAAGTCTGACTGAGACGATCCGACCACTTCGCAACGGTGCCCCTGGCACTGACGGGGTGACGTTCGCGGCCATTGAGGCGGGCGGCGTGGAGGGGTTTCTGCAAGGCATCCGGGATGAACTGGTCACCGGAACCTACCGACCGCAACCGAATCGCCGCCAGGAGATTCCCAAGGGAGACGGGCGCATGCGCGTCCTGGGGATTCCCTGCATTCGCGATCGCGTGGTCCAGGGGGCGCTCAAGCTGATTCTGGAGCCGATCTTCGAGGCGGACTTCCAGGATGGAAGCGATGGATACCGACCCAAGCGCACGGCTCATCAAGCCGTGCAGCGCGTGGCCGAGGCGATTGTGAGCAACAAGACCCATGTGATCGATGTTGATTTGGCGTCGTACTTCGACACGGTTCGTCACGATCTCCTCTTGGGGAAGGTGGCGGAGCGGGTCCGCGATGACCAGGTCTTGGGCTTGCTCAAGCGTATCCTCAAGGCCAGCGGCAAGCGGGGCGTCCCGCAAGGCGGGGTGATCTCACCCCTACTCAGTAACCTCTACCTCAATGAGGTCGACCGGATGCTGGAGCGCGCCAAGGAGGTCACGCGCAACGGGCGCTATACCTATATCGAGTATGCCCGTTATGCCGATGACCTGGTGATCTTGGTCGATGGGTATCGCCGGTGGAACTGGCTTAAGGACGCGGCCTGGCGACGCTTGGTCGAGGAGTTGGCCAAACTCGATGTGCAACTCAATCATGACAAGACACGACGACTGGACCTGAGTCAGGGAGGGGCATTCAGCTTCCTGGGCTTTGACTTCCGCCGGGCCAAGACTCGGCGCGGGGTCTGGGGCGCGCGTTACACGCCACGGATGAAGGCGCGTACCGCGATCCTACAACGCCTCAAGGACGTGTTCCGCCGCGACCGCTCCCAGCCGATCGATCGAGTGATCGCCCTGATCAATCCGATTCTCAGGGGGTGGGTCGGCTACTTTCGGGTGGGGCACTCCAGTCGCTGCTTCGGGTACGTCCAAGATTGGGTGGAGAAGAAGATTCGGCGCCATTTGATGCGCGCACGTCAGCGTCAGGGCTTTGGCTGGACACGGTGGAGTAGGCAGTGGCTGTATCAGGCGTTGGAACTCTTCAATGCGTACCGCGTCGCGCCACGGATGCCAAAAGCACGCCCAGCACAATAGGTTCCATAACCCTGGACGTGAAGTCAGCAGGAAAGCCCGGTGCCGGAAAACGGCACGCCGGGTTTGACGTGGCGGGGGCTGGAAACGTGATCATGGGAGCCGGACTGAGGGCCAGCGCGAAAGCGCTGGAGACACCACCGGACCCTACCGTCGGCGCGCCAGTCCCCGACCCTACTACCGATTTCGTGCGCGGACCACGCCAAGTCCTGACTTATCTGAAGGACGCCCTGCGGTTGCGCGCCCCGCGTTACCTGGGGCACAACCCGGCCGGCGGGGCCATGGTCGTCGTCATGCTGCTGGCGATCGCGGCCACCGGACTGAGCGGCCTGGCGCTCTATGGCGCACAGGAGTTCGCCGGGCCATTGGCGGGCCTGATGAGCGGCATATCCGACTCCGCGGCTCACTCGCTCGAAGACATTCACGAATTTTTTGCCAATTTCACCCTCGTCTTGATCATCGTGCATCTGGCCGGTGTGGCGTTTTCCAGCCTGTCGCATCGGGAAAACCTGATCGGCGCCATGACCACTGGATTCAAACGGAGAGAAGACTGATGAACTATTCCAAATTAATCCTGGCGCTTCTGACCGTCGGCCTGCTCTCGATGGGATCCGTCGGGATAGCCTTCGGCGAGGACGATGACGATGAGCGCGGTGAGCGCGGCGAAGAAAGCGAACGTGGCGGTTGGATGGAGTCTCGCGCTCCACTTGCGCCCGTCGTCAATGCCACCTACACCCAGGAGTGCGGCTCCTGTCATATGGCCTACCAGCCCGGACTGCTGCCACCGCAAGCGTGGGCACAGATCATGGCGCCCGCCGCGCTCGCCAATCATTATGGCGACGACGCCTCCCTGACCGATGATCTGCGCACCGAGATCAGTACCTACCTGGGCGCCAACGCCACGGATCTGGCCTTGCAGCGCAACCCGCACCGCGTGAGCCCCGGTGGTTCGACACCCAGCCAGGCACTGCCGCGCATCACCGCGACCACTGACTTCAAGCGCCAGCATGACGAGATTCCAGCGCGTCTGGTGAAGGGGAATCCCGAGGTCGGCAGCTTCAGCAAGTGCGAGGCCTGCCATCGCGGCGCGGCTGAGGGCGACTACAACGAGCGCCAGATCAGCATCCCAGGGCATGGCCGCTGGGAGGATTGATTCGTCGGATGGGTAGAGGTTGACCTTGCTTCGGCTTCCGCTCCTTGCGCTGAGCAAAACCGAAGCAAGCATGAGGAGCGGAGTCGAAGGACGCAGTAAAACCCGTCAAACGTCCGAGTCGAAGTGCTGTGCGCGCTCATCAAAAACCCCGATGCCGCGGTCAGGCTCGCCAGCGGGATGACGGGTCAGTACCTGCTGGACCGCTCGCGGCGGGATTTAAGCGCGAAGCGCACGGCCTATGAAGCCGATGGACTGAGCGACCGGGTGGCCGACCAGGAGGTCTTCTGGGATGCGGTGACGGTGGACCTGATGAAGCAATGGCGGAGCGTGCATTTCCCGATCACGCTCGCCTTCGGGGTGCTCGGGCTGGCGCACATCCTCAGCATCTTGCTGTTCTGGCAGTGGCAATAATGAAGACCAAACTCATCTTCTCGGTCGTCGGGGCGAATCTGGCGCTGCTGGTGCTGCTCGCCATCCTGTATCCACGCCTGATGGTGGAACCTGGCAAGCTGATCGGCGCCCATGCGTCACTGGAGACCGCTTGCTTCGCCTGTCATACCCCGTTCATCGGTAGCCAGCCGGCGAAGTGCGTACAATGTCACAAGCCGGCGGACATCGGTCTGATCGCCACCACGGGCCTGCCGATCGCCCACGAGCGGAAGCTGACGCCCTTCCATCAGGAGCTGATCGAACAGGACTGTGTCGCCTGTCATAGCGACCACAAGGGCGTACAAGGGTTTCGGCCCATCGGTCAGTTTTCGCATGCACTGTTGCAGGTCAACCTGCGCGATCAGTGCAACGGCTGTCACCGCAACCCTGGGGACAGCCTGCACCGGGAGATGGTCGCCAATTGCAGTCAGTGCCATTCGCAGCAAGCCTGGACGCCGGCGACCCTGGATCATGATCGTTTCTTCCTCTTCGATCAGGATCACCAGACCGCCTGCGCCACCTGTCATGTGGAACAGGACTACCGTCGCTATACCTGCTATGGCTGTCATGCGCCACTCGCGTTCCGGTATCCGCGCCGAGCATGTGGAGGAGGGGATCTATGATTACGAAAACTGTGTCGAGTGTCACCGCGGTGGCGATGCCGAGGAGGGCGAGGGCGACGAACACGGGGGACGGAATGCAACCATTGGCACCTTAAGGAGCCAAACCCGCCAGGATCGTTGGGAGCGCAGCCGTGGCGAGCAGGATGAACATGACGAACAGAAAGGGCGTGAGGATGACGATTAAGCCGCTCTCACCCATTGGTTTCCTCATCAATGCGGGCACGGACGTAGGTATTGGTGCGGGTCATGGCGGTTCTCTGGATGGACTTTCAGGCTTTGAGTGTGGTTACAACAAGACTACATTGCAAACATCAGCCGCACGGAGGGGGAGAGCGCGGCGAAACCCGTCATTCCCCGCGCCGACGCATCCGTATCGCGGACCACGAAATTTTGTATGAAAATAAAACGGCAAGCAGGGGGCGTGGGAAACGCCCATGTCATCCCCGTTTCGGGCGCGACGGAACCAGCGCCCACTGAACTTCCACCATCGACGGAGAGCCACGATGAACAACATGACTAGAACGATCGCCCTGAGCGTCGCGATTGCCGCCGCCTGCGGCGCCCTGCCCGCGCTTGCGCAACCCACGAACACGCCCCCGCGCGGCCCCATGCCGTTTACCGCCTTCGATCAGGACGGCAACGGGATGGTCACCGAACAGGAATTCAATACGGTCCATGCCGAGCGGATGGCGGCGCGCGGCGCTACCGGCGCGCCGATGCGCGGGGCGGCCAACGCGCCGACCTTCGCGGATTTCGATCTGAATGGCGACGG
>NZ_CAIPNF010000086.1 GCF_903866365.1 uncultured Thiocystis sp. | reverse complement strand
GCGTCGCCCAGATCGATCCCGCGAAATTCTTCTTCTGCCCAGCCCATACAGACCCCATCGAACAACAGTGCCAAAACCGGATTTTACCCGAACACGGGAAGTTGTGTGTAATGGGATGCGTTTAAATAGGTTGCTTCTGGAAGTCCAGGCTTAAAAAATCCCGAACACCTATGCACGGCCTTGGTGTAGGCCCGTCGGGTATGGGGATTGCGGATGTTGGCGGTGAAAAACTCGATGAACCGCTTGCCCGCCTCGGGGGTCGGAACAAAGAGCGCCGGCAGGGTCACCGAGGCCCCACTGACTGACACCATCGCCTGCGTCATGCGCGAACCCTCCGCGCCCCTCTGTTTTGCACGCTCCCCGCGCCCCAATCACCCCGATCCTGGCCTGCGGCGTTGGCGATGCCGATCCCGGTTGCCTGCCTTGGCAGCTTATCTAAAATTTTGTATCGTTTCGTCATGTCTGCCCCCAAACCGATTGCATTCTGCGGCAGCGCCCTGGATGACCTGCGCGCCTTCCCCGTCGCCGCGCGCCGTGAAGCAGGGCATCCACTCGACCAACTCCAGCAGGGTCGTCTCCCCGATGACTGGAAGCCGATGACCACCATCGGATCCGGCGTCCAGGAGAGTCGGATTCGGGACGCCAGCGGGGCCTTTCGACTCATCGACGTCGCGAAATTCCCGGAAGCCGTGTACGTCCTGCACTGCTTCCAGACGAAAACGCAGAAAACCAGTCAGGCGGACCTCAACGTCGCCGAGCAACGCTATCGAGACCTCATCCAGGAGCGAACCCCATGAGCCACGACCGTTTTACCAGTGTCTGGGACGCCCTGGAGGACACGCCCCAGGAGGCCGAGAACCTGCGGCTGCGCTCCGCCTTGATGATGGCCTTGAAAGACCATCTGACCCACGCGGGCCTCACGCAAGCGCAAGCCGCGCAGCAACTGGTGCGGATCGGCACGCCGCAAGCCGCTCCCGGGGGTCGCGCAAGCAGTTCGTCCCGAACCTGGAGAAGCTCCGGCGGAGCAGGAGCAGCCCCTCGGGGGCGAGGAGAAGCCCCTGTGGGGCGTGAAGGAGCCCCTTCGGGGCCTGGATGCGTCAGTGTCGGCGCTCACGCGTGTCGCCGCCGTGACCCGCTGAGCAGATCGGACGCGCGGGTGGCGATGTCGCTGACCGACACGGTCTTGTCCGGCGTGGGCGAGCGCGGGTTCGCCGGACGACCCGGCCCGGCACCGGTTGAGCGATCTCCGCACCCTCGTTCGTGACGGGTGCGTGGCGTCCTGGGCAGACCGGATGACGTTTCTGCTGAAACGCGTTGCACCAGCGCCTTCTCCGCCGCCGAGAACAGGGTGTCACCCGCCACCCTGAAGATGGCTGCGCGATTCCACGCAGGCGGGCGCGGTCGTCGTTGGTGGGATCGGATCCGCGTTGGAGATCCCGGTCGCCTGCCACGGAGCGCTTCGCCGATGGCCCCGTGCCTGGCACCCTTGACCGACGGGGCGTCCGGTGCAACTTGGCTGGCTCTCCGACCTCCCTCTGAATGTCCTCGATGCGGCCCGACTTGTGGCGTTCGTCCGGCCAACCCCTTCTAACGCCTTGGCGAGCGCCTCACAGCGTCTGGGGCCGTCTTTTCGCCGGCGCGCAGAGACCGATCGCCGCGCCATCCGCCCTCCAGGGATGCCTCGTCCTGGGCCGTGTGGTCGCCGTGGATCAGCGACGATCATTGCGATGCCGCGTCGTTCAGGGCAGGCTCCAGAGATCCAGAGATCCAGAGATCCAGAGATCCAGAGGACGCTGGCGCGCCCGAGAGGGCGTTCTTCGGCTCGCGGGGGACAGGGGGCTTCTCTCGCTTCGACTCGAATCTTACTCCAGGGTCGGTGGGAGGGGAAAAAGCTCGAAAGACAAGCGCTGACAGGCGAACCCCCCCCCCCGTGACCGCTGCAACGTGTCTCACCAAACTGCGTCACTCTTGAGGTAACAGATTGAAATCAAAAAGCGAAAACGGTCAAAAACTGCGTCATTTCAGGGTCCGGCAGGCCCGCCTGACGTCATCGCTGGAAAAACGACGTCACGTGCGGCCATCTTGAAGCGTCGACAGTCCGCCTTGGCCAAAGCGGTCGGTCGTGCGACTGACACGACCGTCTGTTCGACGCGCTGATGTGAAGATCGAATGATTGGAACCTCAGTGCTGCCCGAAGCCGGGGTGCCTGGCTGGAGATCTGTTGATCGCCGCGCGGGGCGGCTGGAGCTTCATAGAATTTGCCTGTCCATTTGAAGTGCCCACCCATTTCAGGAGGCCGATCGGCGCGCCATGCGGCCACCGGTCAGTCGAAGCCAATCTTGCGATGAGGGCGAAAACGCTCGCGCGACTTCAGAAACCGGTCAACCAGCCCGCACGCGGACCACCCGACCACCCGCGGCAGTTCCTCAAGGCGCTCCAGTGATGTGAAGTGCCTGTCGTCTCTAGGAGCCTGTCCGGCTTAGCACCCGCATCGCGAGTACAATCGTGTGTCTCACCCCGAAGCCCAGCGGAGCCTCCATGGCTGTCGAGTTCATCCCCATCGACCGAGACACCCCACTGCTGTTGCCGCCGTGCATCCAG
>NZ_CAIPNF010000085.1 GCF_903866365.1 uncultured Thiocystis sp. | reverse complement strand
TTGGTTATCGTTTGTATGCTTAAAAATCAAAGGCTTGCGTTTTTTGCGCCGATTGCCATAGGGGCGATGCTTTTTGGTGAGGCGCGCCTATTCTACTGTTTTTAAAGAAATATATTATCTACTGAGATCCTAGAGAGCCACTTTTTTCAGCCAATCCAACTCGACCTTCAGCCGCCCGATCTCGGTGTAGAGCCCCTCCGCATCCCCTGGGCCTTCCGGCGTCTTCGGTCCACGCTTCTTCGCAAACAGCCCCTCTGCTCCCTCCTGGATCTCCCGTTTCCATTGCCCGACTTGCGCCGGATGCACCCCGGACTCCTGCCCGATCTCGTTCACCGTTTTGACCCCACGGATCGCCTCCAAGCCAACCTTCGCCTTGAAGGTCGCCGTGTCACTCGTGCGCTTTGCTTCGCCCATCTTCCTTTGCCCCTTTTGATTTGCGAAAGCTTAAACTATTGTCCGGTTTTCGGGGTCCACTTTAGTACCAAGCAGCACCTCAGACGCGGCTGCGCGACACCGTGGAGAAGGGATCGGATAGAATGACGCACTCAACTCGGCCATGCAGGTTCACGATGGAAAATTTTCGCGGTACGACAATCCTCTCGGTCCGGCGTGGCGGCAAAGTCGTGATCGGCGGCGACGGTCAGGTCTCGCTGGGCGCGACGGTCATGAAAGGCAACGCGCGCAAGGTGCGCCGACTCTATAAGGGGCAGGTGCTGGCCGGATTCGCCGGCGCCACGGCGGATGCCTTTACCCTGTTCGAGCGGTTCGAGGGCAAGCTCGAAAAGCATCAGGGGCATCTGACGCGCTCGGCGGTCGAACTGGCGAAAGACTGGCGCACCGATCGTATGCTGCGCCGTCTGGAAGCCTTGCTGTGCATCGCCGACGCGACCACGTCGTTGATGATTTCGGGCACCGGCGATGTGGTGGAACCGGAGCATGATCTCATGGCGATCGGCTCGGGTGGCGCCTTCGCGCAGTCCGCCGCGCGCGCGCTCTTGGAAAACACCGACCTCGGCGCGCGTGAGATCGTCGAGAAGGGTTTGCATATCGCCGCCGACATCTGCATCTATACCAATCACAATCTGGTGCTTGAGGAACTGGACGCGGTGACTGACGACTTGCATCCCGAGCGTTGAACGATGGCGAATCCGTCAGGTGTCGGATGATGGCTCCTCAAGCGCCATCGGGCTCACGAAACCGGGCGGCTTCACGACGAGCAGCGAACACTTCAACCGATTGAGCATGGCTTCCGCAGTATTTCCGAGCAGGAATCCGGCGATGCCGGTCCGCACGACCGTCCCCATGACCACGAGATCCGCCCGCAGTTGCTCCGCCATCTCGGGGATGACGGTGGACGCCATGCCCTGACGCAAATGGACGCGCGGGGCGAGATAGTCATAGGCATCGGGACCGAGGTGCGCCTTGAGCTGCTTGGTTAGCCGATCGAGTCCGCCTTCATGACGTAAGCGCACATCATTGAGATAGCTCATGCTGACGGCATCCGGGCTTTCGCTGCGTGTTCGTATGATCATGTCACCGGGCGCATCCCAGACATGGACCAGGTGCAGCGTGGCGAAGTCGGACAGCGCTAGCGAACTTGAGAGAGCCAAGATCTGTTGATTGAGTCCCGGCTCGATACCGTCGACGTCATCCGGATCGACGTCGACCGCCGCCAGAATGGTTTTGTAATCGGAGGGTTCCGACGGCTGTGTCAGCCAGACCGGACAGGGGCACTTGCGCAGCAGATTCATGTCCTCGCCGCCCAGCAGACGCTCGACAAAGCTCGGACGATCGATGGGCTTGATCACCAGGCCATACCCCTGGCGCAGCACGGCGCGCACGATGGCCGCGCTCGCGCTTCCCGTGAGCACCTCGCCATGGACATCGAGCCGCGACCGGAAAGGTTCGATCAGGGACGCGAGCGCATCCATCCGGCTGCTGATCGCTGTCGTTGGCGTGTCGAGCGGACATGGCTCATCGCCTGACATCGGTGTCCCGGCCACGCTGGACGGGATGACATCGACCAGGGTGAGCCGCGCTTGGTTGTTCTCCGCGAGCGAGATTGCCCGCGCGAATGCCGAGGTGTCCAGGTCTCCAGAGGCGATCACGTAGAGGATGTTCTTGAAACGTTTCATGTGGGTTCCTCCCCGATTGGCTCGCGCGCGACGGCGCGCATGAATCAATCTGTCCGCTCCAATGGCCGATGGGTGTCGCGCATTGCCGACATCGACGCGTCCCCCTCCGGTTCGAGGACGGGTCGATAATCCCGATCGCGCACCTCCTGGAGCATGAGATCGACGTCGTCGACCGGGACACGCAGCATCCGCAGGGCCGTCGCCCCCAGACGCAGGCTCGCTTCGATCGCCTCCGGATAGGCGTGGGTGGCACCGGCATCGATGAGCCGCGAACTCGTTTCGAGATCCCGTGCCCGTGCGATGACGGGGACATGCGGACAGGTGTCGCGCAGGAAGGCAACGGCCCGCAAGGCGGTCGTGGCCTGATCGACGGTAATCACCACCAGCGATGCCCGTTTGACCTGGATGGCGACCAACAATTCCGGGTCGCCGATGTCGCCATAGAGGACCGCGTGACCGTCCGACCGTCCCTGCGCCACCCGCTTCGGGTCGGTGTCGAAGGCCATGAAGGGGACGCCGCTGGTTTTCAACAGCACCGCAATGGTATGTCCGACCCGTCCATAGCCGCCGATCACGACTTGCTGCTCGGGGAGCGCCAGCGGCGCGTCGGGCAGGCCAGGCGCGTCGCCGCGCGCAGATCCCGCCAGCCAGGTCGCGATGACCCGATTGAAACGAATCAGCAGGGCGCCCACGACCATCGAGAGGAGAACGGACGTCATCGCGATCTGACCGAGCGGTGCGTCGATCGCCTGGGCATCGAGCGCGATGACGATTAAAGCGAATCCGAACTCGCCGCCGACCGCCAGCAGCAAACCCGTGCGCCAGGCCACCTGGGCATCCAGTCCGGTGCGGCGCACCAGCGCGGCGACAATCAGGATCTTGCTCGTCAGGATGAGCAGGGCGCCGAGGAGCGCCCACTGCCAGATGGGCGGGATCGCGAGCGGATCGAAACGCATGCCGATGCCGATGAAGAAGAGGCCGAGCAGCACGTCGCGGAAGGGACGGATGGTCGATTCCACCTGATGACGAAACTCCGTCTCGCCCAGCATCATCCCGGCCAGAAAGCCCCCGAACGCCAACGACAGACCGAGGCTGCTGGTGGTCCAGGCGGCCAGCAGGGCGACCAGCAGCACGGCGAGCGTGAAGAGTTCGGCGGAGCGGCGCGCGGCGACCAGATGAAACAGGGGGCGCAGCAGCCAGCGGCCCGCGAAGAACACCAGCGCGAACGCGAGGACGGCCTTGGCGAGCGCCCAGCCAAGCGCGCCGGCGAGGACATCGGCGGCGACCGACAGGCCCAGCACGGGGATCAGCACCAGCAAGGGGACGGCGGTGACGTCCTGAAAGACGGACATCGCGAGTCCGAGACGGCCGTGGTGGCTGTTCTCCTCGCCCTGCTCGGTCAGGAGACTGCCGATGATGGTGGTGGAGGATTGCGCGAAGACGGCCCCGATCACGAAGGCCGCCGGGGCGGCAAGCCCGGCCAGCCACAGTGCCGTTCCAACGCTCAGCATCGTCAATGCGACCTGTCCGGTTCCCAGGCCCAATACCTGGTGGCGCAGCGCATGCAGTTGGGGAAGGGAAAAACTGAGGCCGATCGTGAACAGCAGGAAGACGACCCCAAACTCGGCCAGCGTCTCGAATTCGGGCACATAGACCGTCGGTCCGGCGGTGTGGGGTCCGAGGATCACCCCCACCAGCAGATAGCCCAGACTGGTGGGAATGTACAATCGTTGAAAGACGAGCACGACCGCGACCGCCACGCCCAGGAGCAGAAGAACTTGCGCAAGGTGTTCCATGATGAATGCGTTGCCGGTCTTGTCCGGTTGTCGGCCCGTAAGAGCTGGGTGACAGTGCGGCGTTGCATGACGCGGCATGCTCCCCATGACTGTAGTATCGCTGCGCGTCCAAGCCTTGACGCATCTGGATTATGACATCAAAGTTGGCGTTAAAGTTTGGTTGTACGTCGGCCCGCCGCGACTGGTCGAGCGCCTCGCGAGTCCAGCCGGGAGCCTGGGCAATCTCGACCTGGCGCGCGCGGGCTACGGTCTAAGGCATGGGCCAGTTCGGACGGATCGTCGTCTTCCATCGCCAATCCTCGACCATGAGCGATGGCTGGCGGATGGGTATTCATGCTGCATCGGCTCGGCGACAACGGTCGAGCCGCGGTTGGTTGGGTTGCCGGGCCAATCGCGTTTGCGGTCGGTGGCAGCAGCCTTGTATCACTTAAAATGAAGCGATCTGAAGCCTGCGCTCTGATCTTCTCGCTTCGCGCAATGGATCGATGACATGTCCGAAATCACCCCCCAGCGCATCGTCGCGGAACTCGACAAACACATCGTCGGTCAAGACGACGCCAAGCGCGCCGTGGCGATCGCGCTGCGTAACCGCTGGCGTCGCTCGCAGATCGCCGAGCCCATGCGTTCGGAGATCACGCCCAAGAACATCCTGATGATCGGTCCCACGGGCGTGGGCAAGACCGAGATCGCGCGACGGCTGGCCAAACTGGCCAACGCGCCCTTTATCAAGGTCGAGGCCACCAAGTTCACCGAGGTGGGATATGTCGGGCGCGACGTGGAATCCATCATCCGCGATCTGGCCGATATCGGCGTGAAGATGGCCCGCGAGCAGGAGATGGCCAAGCTCGCCGATCAGGCCGAGGCCGCCGCCGAGGAACGCATCCTTGACGCGCTGCTGCCCCCGCCGTCCGGCTTCGAGGAAGAGACCCGTTCCGCCGCCAGCAGCAAGACCCGGGAGAAATTCCGCGACAAGCTGCGCGCCGGCGAACTCGACGAGCGGGAGATCGAAATCCAGCTCTCGGCCACCCCGCTCGGGGTCGAGATCATGGCCCCGCCGGGGATGGAGGAGATGTCGAGCCAGCTCCAGGGCCTGTTTCAGAATCTGGGCCAGGGCCGCATGAAGCGTCGCAAGCTGCGCATCCGCGACGCTCGTCAGATCCTCAAGGACGAAGAGGCGGCCAAGCGGGTCAATGATGAGGATCTGAAGCTGCGCGCGATCGAGAACGTGGAGCAGAACGGCATCGTCTTTTTGGACGAACTGGACAAGGTCACTCGGCGCGGCGAAGCCATGGGTGGCGCCGATGTCTCGCGCGAGGGGGTGCAGCGCGATCTGCTGCCGATCGTCGAGGGCAGTACCGTCTCGACCAAGCATGGCGCGGTGCGCACCGATCACATCCTCTTCATCGCCTCCGGCGCCTTTCATCTGTCCAAGCCCTCTGACCTGATTCCGGAATTGCAGGGCCGTCTGCCGATCCGGGTCGAGCTCAAGGCGCTGACGACCGAGGATTTCGTGCGCATCCTGACCGAGCCGGATGCCTCGCTAACCGACCAATATCGCGCACTGCTGGGGACCGAGGGCGTGCATCTGGAGTTCACCGAGGACGGGATCCGGCGCCTGGCCGAGATCGCCTGGCAGGTCAACGAGCGGACCGAGAACATCGGCGCGCGGCGTCTGCATACGGTGATGGAGCGGTTACTGGAGGATGTCTCCTATAACGCCTCCGACCTGGACCGGGTCACGGTGACCGTCACCGCCGCCTATGTGGATCAGAATCTGGCGGGGCTGGCGGCCGACGAGGATCTCTCCCGCTATATCCTCTAAGGCGATTTTCGGCTCTCTGGGATCTGAGTAGGAACCGGGAAGGTCGAAAAATCTATTAATTATATGATCTTACAAAGATCTGGAGACGATATCGAAACGCGAAACGAGTCACTGAAGCGCGCGATAGAGCTTTTGCTTGATCTACCGAATATTCAAATTAAAGATGCCTTTCAAGACACCAAAGGCCACTATATCGTCACGATCATAAGCACAGAAAAAGGTGGCC
This sequence comes from uncultured Thiocystis sp., assembly GCF_903866365.1. Classification (GTDB taxonomy): domain Bacteria; phylum Pseudomonadota; class Gammaproteobacteria; order Chromatiales; family Chromatiaceae; genus Chromatium. The sequence continues at coordinate 102 of NZ_CAIPNF010000085.1, read as the reverse complement.
ATTGTCACAAATGCAAAAAACGCATCGAAAAACTCAATGGTCATGGCGAATTTGTGACGGTTCGTCATTTAGATATTTTAGGACATCCGCTCTATTTACGAA
>NZ_CAIPNF010000084.1 GCF_903866365.1 uncultured Thiocystis sp. | reverse complement strand
CAGTAGGATTCACCCCCACATCTTGCGACAGGAGGCACTAACCGACTACCCCCCATCGTTAATTTTCTTTGACGAATCAATATTTTCGCGTTTTTTCGATGCCGGCTCTTAAACGCTTCATCGGTGATGAGTTCTTGACTGGTTTCAACGCATTGTTTTTTTAAACATGCCAAATCCCCTGTTACACTGTAATTTTTCATATTATACAAGAATTTGCGCTTAACTTAATGGCAGTGAGCCGACCGCCTCCGGCCATAGCAGCTCGAAGCCGTAGCCACGATAACCCGCCGCCCAGAGCACGAGCGTGCCAAGGTAGGTGGCATAGAGCCTAAATGTCCGCTCCCGCGTACTCAGGAACAGCAGCAGGTTGTAGCAGCCGATGCCGATGAGTACACCGAAAAAGAGTCCTGACCACAGGTCGTTATGGCGCGCCGCCGACCAGAAGGCATCTGGCGCCCACAACCTGACGACCAGCGGCTCGAACAGTGCTTGATCCATCTGCGTCCGCAGCAGCACTTCGTAGTGCGTCCCCGGCGGAATCTCCAGGGGATGGCAAAGGTGCGCGTATCCAAGGGACGGCTGGCGAAGGGCCGGCGGTCGCCGGTGTGCCAGACCTCCCGTACCTGCCCGTCCTCCAGCACCCAGACATCCAGCCAGTCGAGCAGCGGCCACCCAGGATCGCCGCCACCGGACGCTCGCCGGGATTGGTCAGGGTCGCCCGCAGCCACCAGGCCGAGGCCGAGCGACCAGGAGAGAGCGTCGCCTCCGGCAGCGTCCACCAGTCCGCCGCCGGACGAGCGACCGCTTGCCGCCAGTCGAGCCCGCCCTCGGGATCCTCGAACACTTGCCAGGGACCGCATTCGAGCCGGCTTGAAAGGCTCGCGGTTGGTTCGGATTGGGCGGATTGCGCCAAACGCACCCAGCCAGCCATCAGGATGAGAAGCGTCAGGATGGCGAAGAGCGCCATGGGATGCGTGAGCCACCTGGATTCGAACGGCAAGGATCGGCCATTCGCGGCGTTCACGGTTTAAAAGGATTCCAGCACAAAACCCAGTCGCTCCGCGCTGGCGGACTGATTGCCGTCGAGGCTGGCAAAGCGCTGTACCGCCAGTTCCTGAGCAACCGCGAGGTGTAGTGCGTCGGCGCCACGCAGACCATGGCGAGGATCGTCGACCAGAGCGGCTGCGGCGCGAAACGCGGTGCGGGAGACGGGAGCCAGCGTCATGCCGCCGGCGCCGAGCTGCTCGAACAGGTCGAGAACCGCAGACGCCTGAACGGTGTCGATTTGACCGGTTCTCACCTTGATGGAAATGGCGCTGTGGAATTCGGTCAGCGTCCAGTCCGCGCTGATCAGAACGGCGTCACTCCGCGCGAACCATGCGCTGATGACTGCCGTGGAGATTTCCTTGGTCAAGAGCGCGACCCAGACACTGGTGTCCACATAGATCATCAGTAGCGATCCGACTGGCGCATGGTTGCGACCACGGAGTCAGTGATCGGCCAGTTCTCCTGAAGTCGACGCAACTGGTCGAGAAAGGCGGTTTTCTCGAAAGGATGGGTGGTGGTGTGGGGCGTCAAACGGATTTCGCCCCGTGGCGTGACTTCTACGTCGAGCGCATCGCCGTTTTTGACCCCCGCCTGTCGGAGGCAGGCGCTAGGAAGGCGCACGGCAAGACTGTTCCCCCATTTCGCAACCTGTACTCGCATGGCGCTCTCTCCCATGATGTATATACAGGGATAAACGTTATCATAAAGACCTCGTGCGACGCAATGCGTTCAGGCTCGGGCTTTGCGGTAACATGTTGCGCTGCACCATCACATCAGGCATCAAGGGCCGACACAACAGATCCCAGCACCACCGCCACCAACCACCAATCGGAGACCCAGATGTCAGACGACCTCGACCAGAGCGCTCTCGATTATCACCGCTACCCCAAGCCGGGCAAGCTGGAGATCAAGGCGACCAAACCGCTTGCCAATCAGCGCGATCTGGCCCTGGCCTATTCGCCCGGCGTCGCCGCCGCCTGCCGCCTGCCGCGAGATCGAGAAAGATCCGCTCACCGCCTCTGCGCGTGATCGGTCAAGATACTCATTGAGGTCGATCAGGTTGTCTTGCTCCCAAGATCCGGCATCGACGCATGCCTTCAACGCTCGACCAACCAAGGCGTCCGCGGCGGACATGGCGCGCCGTTGTTCTGGCGTAAGCTCGCGAATGTGCTGGCCGAGATAACGGCGCTGCGCGTTGACAAGATGTGCCTCGCCGTCATCTGGGTAAAAGTTCTCCAATCCGTATTGATAACTTTTCAATGCTTGCTCGGGTGTCTTCATCGCTCGGAACCCTTGTGATGGCCCAACCCTTACGGGCCATTTGCGTTGCAAAACTCTCCATCAGCGGGTCGATTGGGTACGACGTAACCAATTTCCCGCTCAGAGTATAAATGATGAACCACGTCTCTGACTCGATACCGACCATCGGCTCATATCCGCCTCGCGCCACGCTGTAAACCGTTGGAAAGCGGGGTCGCGACCCGGCCGATCGCCGATCTCGACGCTTACCGTCGGTCGCTCCGTCATCGCGCCTTCCGCACCGGGATGACCATGAAGCCGGTGTTCGATCAGGCCCGGATGGCGCCCAAGCGCGTGATCTTCGCCGAGGGCGAGGACGAGCGCGTGCTCCAGGTCGCCCAGCAGGCGGTCGCCGAGGGCATCGCGCGGCCCCTGCTGATCGGGCGTCCGGAAGTCATCGGCAACCGGCTGGGGGAGTTGGGCCTGAGCATCCGACCCGAACGCGATTTCGATCTCGTCACCCCCTGCGAGAATCCCAATTTCGAGACCCATTGGAAGACCTTCTATGACCGGGTCAAGCGTCGCGGTTATGCCCCCGACGAGGCGCGCGAATATATCCGCAACGACCCGACCGTGCTGGCCGCGACCATGGTCCGTTTCCAATTTCGGCAGTCACGACGCACCCGAGGCGACCAAGATGAGCGCGGCAGTCCGCCTGCTGCGCGAACAGGAGCCGACGCTGGAGGTGGAGGGCGAGATGCACGCCAACCTTGCCTTCGACGCGATGGGCCGCCAGGCGCGCTTCCCGGAATCGCGTCTCGCGGGTCGCGCCAATCTCCTGATCATGCCGAATCAGGACGCGGCCAACATCGCCTTCAACCTGCTGCGGACCCTGAACGAGGGCGGCGCCTTCGGTCCCCTGCTGCTTGGCACCGAGTATGCCGCCCATATCGTCACCCCGAGCGTCTCGGTGCGCGGTCTGCTCAATATGACCGCGCTGGCGGTGGTTCAGGCTGGTTAGTCGATGGATGGGGTCGGGAACGGGACATTTGCGCTAAAATCCTTTCGCTCACGTCAAGAAGACGGGATCTCATCGAACCAAGGATCATCGCTCGCTACCACGCAGACCCGTTCAGGCTGTCACCATGAAGATGAATCTGCCGGTCACCAACCGGGAACACGATTACGCCGCCTCGCTCGTGATCGTCTCCACCACCGATATCAAGGGCACCATCACTTACTGTAATAAACCCTTTATCGACATCAGCGGCTTCCGGGAAGACGAACTGCTGGGCGTCAATCACAATGTCGTGAGACATCCCGACATGCCCGCGGCGGCCTTCAAGGATCTCTGGTCGACGGTGAAAAAGGGCAAGCCCTGGCGAGGGATCGTCAAGAACCGCTGCAAGAATGGCAATCACTATTGGGTGGATGCCTATGTCACCCCGGTCTATGAGGGCGAGACCTTGGTCGGCTATCAATCGGTCAGGACCAAGCCGACGCGCGATCAGATCGATAAGGCCGAACGGCTCTACGCCAAGGTTCGCGAGCGTAAACTTGAGGATCTGCCCAAGCGACTCATTCCTGAGTTCGGACACAGAACATGGATCACCGCCGCGTTCGCGCTGATCGGGCTGGGGGCGGTCATCGCCGGCTGGTTTGGCAGCCTCTGGATCGGCCTGGGCGCGCTGGCGGTGGGCCTGATTCTGGCGCAAGTCAGCACACGAACGATCTTCTCGCCCATTCGAGAGAGTGTCGCGGCGGCGAAAAAGATCGCCGCCGGCGATCTGAATTTTCCCATTCATGTCGCGCGGAACAACGAGACGGCGGAGATCCTCCAGGCCATCAAGATGCTTCAGTCGCGTCTGGCCACAGTGATCGGCAATATCCAGGAGTCCGCGTCCGGGGTGGCCGAGTCGGTCGGTCAGTTAGCGCTTGCCAGCAACGCCACGCATCGTCTGATGGGACAGCAGCACCAGGAAACCGACATGGTCGCCACCGCCATGAACGAGATGTCCGCCACCGTGGCCGAGGTCGCCAACAACACCACCGCCGCCGCCGATGCGGCGCACCAGGCAAGCGCCGACGCTCAGGCGGGCCGCGCGATCGTGCGCGAGAGCGTGAACGGCATCCAGCAACTGGCCGAAGGCGTCTCCGAGGCCGCCGAGGCGATCGGTCGGCTGGGCGACGAATCGGAGAATATCGGCAAGATTCTGGATGTGATCCGTAGCATCGCCGGCCAGACCAATCTGCTGGCCCTGAATGCGGCGATCGAGGCGGCGCGGGCCGGCGAGGCGGGACGCGGTTTCGCGGTCGTCGCCGACGAGGTACGCGCCCTGGCGCAACGCACCCAGGATGCCACGCAGGAAATCCAGTCCATGATCCAGCGTTTGCAGGAAGGCTCGCGCAGCGCCGTGGCCGTGATGAAGCGGGGCAGCGAGCAGGCGGAACGCAGCGTCCTCTCGGCCTCGGAGACCGACCGCTCGCTGGATTCGATCACGCAGTCGGTCGATCGCATCAACGACATGAATGCGCAGATCGCGACCGCCGCCGAGGAACAGAGCGCGGTGGTGGAAGAGATGAACCGCAATGTGGAAAGCATCCGGCACCTGTCCATGCAGACCCTGGAGAGCACCGATACCGTGGTGTCGGCCACCGGTCATCTGGAGGATCTCGCCGGCCGACTGGCCTCGCTGGTGAATCAATACCGGGTCTGAGTCGTCGATCCGACCCTCTGGGAGCGCCAACCGGTTGTCGGCACCTGGGGCGGTCGGAATTCGGTCGGCCGCGTCATTCCTCGCCGCGCGTTTCGGACCCGGCCGCGTCCCGCAACAGCGATTGCACCGCTGCCGTGGCCGAGCGAAGAATATCCTGGCGGGGCGAGCCGCTGATCGCCCCGCCGCGCGCGCACGTCAGTCGGCAGACCCAGTCGGTCGGCGACTCGAAATCGCAGTGGTCCGCCCCAATCATTCGTTGCACCACGGCGCTCGGGCTGGCGGCATAGACCGCCAGGCCATTCTGAAAGGCGTTACAGCACGAGGCGTCGCCGACCAGCCCGATCAGGGGCCGTTTCAGACCGGACGCCATGCGGATCCCCATGGCCTGCGCATCGACCAGATCCAGCGCCACCACGCCGACCGCGCGCCGGTCGTTGCGGGCGGCGATCAGCGCGGCGAGCGCGCCGGCCGAAAAACCCGTATACACCACCCGGCGCGCCCCGAGTGCGTTCGCAACCGCCATCATCGCGAGCGCATTGCGAACATGACCGCCGTCCCAGAGCCGATCATTGCAGAAATCGAGTGTCACGGCGATCACGCCGGACCTGGCCAGGGCCGTCGCAAGCCCCGCCATGCGTTCCTTGGCGCGCAGGAAACCATGCCCCACCACCGCCAGATCGCCAGGGTCCGCGCCGGTCGGTCGGTAGATCCGATAACGCAGCACGCCAGCGGTCCTGGAGCGCGCGACGCCGTCCGCGACGGCCATCCCGGCTGGTCGTCCCGACGTCAGGTCACGGGTTCCGACCTGGCGGACCGCCTGACCCGTGCAACCCGACACAAACAGACAAGCCAGGAAGAGCACTGTAAACTTGGCTTGACGCGAAGATGTCCAAGTCGATGGACTCCTGATGGACGGGTGGGGCGGCATCGATAGGCACCTCTGCCTGCAAGTGAAGGGTTGAGACATCCCTGGTGATTCTGAAACGAATACGTGGCGAACGCGACCCGCGCACGGTGGTGTCCGGCACCCGAGAGGTCGTCCGATGACTGAGTCGACTGCGTTGAAACCGCCCATCCCCCAGCCATTGGGGCAAGACAGCGCCGGGCACGCCGCCGGTTTGCCGGGTCTGTGCCTGGTCTTTGGCGCCAGTGGCTACATCGGCAGTCATCTGGTTCCCGCGCTGCTCGGGGAGGGATTCCCGGTGCGCGCCTGCTCCCGCAACCCGGCGGTACTGGAGGCGCGCGGCTGGCCGGGCGTCGAAATCGTCGGCGCGGATGCGCTGGTGCCGGAGACCCTCGCCGCCGCGCTGGCCGGTGTCGAGGTCGCCTACTATCTGGTCCATTCGATGTCCGCCGGACGGGATTTCGGGCGCCTGGATCTGGAGGCGGCCCGCCATTTCGCACAGGCCGCGGGCGTGGCCGGGGTCAGACGCATCGTTTATCTGGGCGGTCTGGTGCCGGACGACGCGCAGAGCGAGCATATCGTCTCGCGGCGCGATACCGGCGTGGTGCTGCGCGGCGGACCGGTCCCGGTGACCGAGATTCGGGCGGGCATCATCGTCGGACCGGGTTCGGCCGCCTTCGAGGTGATGCGCGATCTGGTTTATCATCTGCCGGCGATGATCACGCCGCGCTGGGTCAGCGCGAAATCGCCGCCCATCGCGCTGGAAAACCTGCTCCGGTATCTCGCGCGCGTGCCTTGGATGGAGGAAACCGCCGCGCGCAGTTTCGACGCGGCCGGACCGGAAACCCTGACCTACGCGGAGATGATGCGCATCCTCGCCGAGGAAGCGGGCAGACGGCCGCCCTGGATCATTCCGGTCCCGGTGCTGACGCCGCAACTGTCGGCCTATTGGCTGCGCTTCATCACCTCGGTGCCGACACCCATTGCCCGCGCCCTGATCGAGGGACTCCGGCATGATTTTTACGCCCGGGACGAGGAATTGCGTCGTCTCGTCCCCCAGCCCCTGCTGGGGTTTCGGGACGCCGTGCGCGCCGCGTTCGAGATCGAACGCCGCGGCGCTGTCGTCAGCCGCTGGGTCGAGGGAGCCTTTGCCGTGCGCCATCAACAGATCGACTATGCCTATTACGCCAAGCGCGCGAGCGGCAGCGCCGAGACGACCGCCGACCCCGCCGCGGTCTGGCGGGTGGTGGCGGCTATCGGCGGCGACAATCGCTATTACTATCTGAACACGCTTTGGTCGATCCGCGAATGGATGGACTGGGCGATCGGCGGCCCGGGGCTCAAGCGCGGTCGGCGCCATGCCGAGGAGGTGCGTACAGGCGACCGCATCGATTATTGGACGGTGATGGGCGCCGAGCCCGAACGCCGCCTGAGTCTGGCGTTCGGCATGCGCGCGCCGGGTGCCGGCGTGCTGGAATTCGAGCTGGAACCGCTGACCGCCGGGGGCACCCGTCTCACCGCCACCGCCTACTGGCATCCGGCGGGAGTCTGGGGGCTGCTGTACTGGTACTCGCTGGAGCCGGTTCACCGGAAACTCTTCAAAGGTCTGACCCGTGAGATCTGCCGGCGCGCCGAGCAGGACATCCGGGGACAACGCAATCAACAGAACCGCACACAACCGAGGTAATTCGTACATGGACTCCGCTATCGCTCGCGCTGGCAACACCGCCACAACCCGCAACCCATCGCTTCCCGCCGCCATCGACGCCTCCCGTCACGACTATGTCTCGCCGCTTGGCGGGCGGATTCACTATTACGCCGACACGTCCGCGTCCGGGCGTCCGCTGGTCCTGATTCACAGCATCAACGCCGCGCCGAGCGCCTTCGAGATGAAGCCGCTGTTCGATCACTATCGCGCGCAGCGTCCGGTATTCGCGATGGATCTTCCCGGCTTCGGACACTCCGACCGCAGCAACCGGCGCTATTCGCCTGAGCTCTACGCTGGCGTCATCGCCGAATTTCTGGAGCAGGTCGTGAAGTCCAGGGCCGATCTGGTCGCGTTTTCGCTTGGCTGCGAATTCGCCGCCCGTGCGACCCTGATGAAACCGGAGCTGGTCGCCAGTCTGGCCCTGCTGTCGCCGACCGGCTTCAACATCCGCGGACTCCCGACCGGCAAGGCGGCCGAACGCGCTCACAAGGCGTTGAGCGTGCCGGTGATCAATGACGGACTCTTCGGCCTGCTCACCACGCGCACCAGCATCAAATATTTCTACAATCAGGTGTTCAAGGGCGCCATCCCGCCCGGACTCGTCGACTACGCCCATGCGACGACGCACCAACCGGGCGCCAAGTATGCTCCGCTGTATTTTCTCTCCGGCCAGCTCTTCACCCCCAAGGCGGGCGCTACCCTGTACGGTAAACTGACCCAGCCGGTGCTGGTGGTCTACGACCAGGATCCGAACATCGACTTCCACGAACTGCCGGGCTTTCTGAGCCGTCATCCGGGCTGGCGGGCCGAACAGCTCACGCCCACCCGCGGCATGCCCCAGTGGGAGAAGCCCGCCGAAACCGCCGCCGCCATCGACCGTTTCTGGGCGACGCTCAAGACCGACTGAGCGCGACCCGAGCGCGTTCGCGCGCATCCCGGCATGGATGCTCCGCATCCATGCCCCGGCCCACGACTTCCTGTTCTTCACCCGTCTTGCGCGAGAAGCCCCGGCGTTCAGGCCGGGGAGGAATAGCGCCGCCGCCCTCTCGGGCGGCTGATTCGGTGCTATTTGTCTATTGATTGCTTTGTGACTATAATCGTCACTATGAAACTGACGCTTCAGAT
>NZ_CAIPNF010000083.1 GCF_903866365.1 uncultured Thiocystis sp. | reverse complement strand
TTGCAGATCGTCGATTTGCGAGGGGAGCAATGTCAGGACAGTCGGTTCGGTTTCGCAGGGCACGGGCATTCTCGATCATGTCAGTCTGTTGGAGGGATATGCGGCCTAAACGGGTAAACTGTTACTCGGAAATCACCTAACCGGAGCGCCCCATGATCCGACTCTCCCCCACCGCCCGCCCCGAAGCCTGGCACGCCATCGAGATTGCCATCGACGGCGAGTCCGCCCCAATGCGGGTCAAGTATCACCTGCTCGATAAGCGCGAAGCCGCCGACTGGACCGGGCGCCGCCTGGGGCTGGCCAAGGCCGTGCGCACCGAGGACGAAGCCACCACCTTCGACCTGCTGATCGACGAACTGCAACCCGAGCAGATGGAACGCATGGATGCCCTGCTGCGCGCGCGCGTGCTCGATTGGGATCTGCAAGACGCCGACAACGACGGCGCCAAGCTCGCGGTCAACGAGCAGACGCTGGCTGTCGTGCTCGGGCAAACCCGCTTCTGGCGCCCGCTGTTCCAGGGCCTGATCGACGCCAGCTCCGGCATCGCGGCAAAAAAAACCGACGCGACTGGCTCCGCTGGTGGCTCGACCACGAGCAAGCCGCGTTAACCGGCGCCAAGGCGTGCGGCGCCTGCATGGACATTCGCGGGCAACGCACCTGGTGCGCGGACTGCACCGCGCCGGAGGTGCTGCACGAGAACGTTCCGCTCATCACGCTCTTTCTGGATGCCCTGCCCGCGTGGCAGGGCGGGCAGGGGCTGATGGGGGCGACGTTGATGGAGGGATTCGACCGCGCGCAACTGTTGGCCTTGATGGATCTGCGCGGCATCGCGCCCGCGGATCGCGCCGAGACATGGGGCGCCCTGCGCGACCTGGAAGCCGAATACCGCGTTATCCGCGCCGCCAAGCCATAGGCCGCCGTCATGTCCTCCGGAAACCTCGATCTCTCCATCCGCATCAACGCCGACGGCACGGCCGCCATTACCGGGCTGAGGCGCGTCGACGATCAACTCGACGAAATCGACGAGACCGCGCGCCGGGCCAGCGCCGGACTCGCCGGCATCGGCGGCGCCATCAAGGGGGCCGTGGCCGCCGCCGCCGGCTTTGTCGCGCTCGACGCCCTGGTCGGCAGCTTCATGTCCGTGAACGTCGAAACCGGACGCCTGCGCGCCAGCCTGACCGCGGTCACCGGCTCGGTCGAGAGCGCGGGGATGGCTTGGGATTCGTTGGTTCAGTTCGCCCGCGAAACGCCTTACAGCCTGTCCCAATCGGTGGCCGGGTTTACCAAGCTCAAGGCGCTCGGGCTGGACCCGACCATTGCCGCCATGCGCGACTACGGCAACCTGGCCGCCGCCATGGGCGGGGACATGGAGCAGGCCGTCGAAGCCGTCGCCGACGCGGTCACCAGCGAATTCGAGCGGCTCAAAGCGTTCGGTATCAAAACCTCGGTGCAGGGCGAGCAGGTGGCGATGACGTTCCAGAACGTCACCACCGTCATCGAAAACAACGCCAAGGCGATCGAGGCGTACATCCGCCAGGTGGCCGCCGCCAAGTTCGGCGATGCCATGAAGCTCCAGGCTGACACCCTCGGCGGCGCGCTCAACAACCTACAGGACGACTGGGACGGGTTGATGCGCGCGTTGGGCGATACCGGATCGACCAATCTGGCGGCCCGTGCGATTCGCGATCTGTCGTGGGCGCTCCAGGAACTCGCGAACCAGATGACAGATCCGCACCTGAGCATTGCGGCTGGTCAGTGGGAAGGGGATCTTCGGCGCGTCCACGACCGGGTCGCCGACCTCAAGGAGAAGCTGGCCGACCTGCAATCGATGGGCGGCATGGAGAAATGGGCGGGCGGCTGGAACGATGCGTCAATCGCCGAGCGGATCAAGACGATTCGTGAGGAACTGGCGGGGTTGGCGCGCGAGCGCGCGCAATACATCGAGCTGGCCGCCGCCGACCGCGAAACGCTCGCGATTCCCGTCGCCGGCCCCTCGCTCGAAGAACTGAAGGCGAAGGAAGAGGCGCAACAAGCGATCCAAAAGCTGGTCGACACCTACCTCACCGGCGAGAAAAAAGCACGCGACTTCGCCGAGGCGCAGAAACTGGTGAACGACGCCGTCGCCAGCGGCGCGATCAGTGCGGAAAGGGGCGCTGAAGTCCTCAAGGCGATGGCCGCCGCGCTTTTTGAGCAGGCCGGCGCGACCGACAAACTCACCAAAGCCCAGCGCGAGAGCAACGCCGAACTGGCCGACTACGCCGAGCGAGCGGGGAACGTGCTGGGACTCAGCCAGCGGCAAAAGCAGGTGATGATCGAGACCCTGCCCGCGATTCAGTCGGCGTCAAAAGCGTTCGGCGTCCCGCAGGACGTGATTATGTCCATCATCGATGTCGAGAGCGCATGGAAGAAGGCCGCCTATAACTCCAAGGCCAGCGCGACCGGCATGATGCAGATCATCCCCTCGACCGCGCGCATGATCGCTAAGGAGACCGGGCTCGCCTTCGAGGACATCATGACCAAGCCGGCGGCGAACATCGAAGCCGGCACCTACCTGATCGGCAAGCTGATCGCGAAATACGGCGATCTGGAAACCGCCCTGCGCGCCTATAACGCTGGCGAAGGCCGCCGCCTCAAATCCAGCTATGGCTGGAAGGAAACCAACGACTACGTCCGGGATGTCACCGCCAACGTCGCCAAGCTCGGACCGATCGGGGAAGGCGCCGCGGACGTGTTTGCCGCGATCCGCACGAACGTCGAGGCGACGGCCAAGGCCACCGAACAGGCCCGCGACGAGATCGCGCGCATCATCGAAGACAGCTACGACGATCTGACGAAAGAAGAAATCCGCTACCAGCGCGACCTCGCGACCCTGGCCGCCGCGCAGATCGATAACGTCGAGATGGCCGCCGCCGCGCGCCTGGCCATCGAGCAGCGCCACGCCGAGGCGCTGCGCCAGATCCAGAAAGACCAGGCCGGCCCGATGGAGCAGTATCTCGACGGCCTGCGCGAAGGCATGGGCAGTCTCGAAACCCTCGCCGTTGACGCCATGGACGGATTCAACAATGCCCTCGTCGACGGACTGGTCGACGGGCGCTTCGAGTTCGATGATTTCGTGGACGACATCAAGCGCACGCTCGCCAAGATGGCCGTCGATACCATCGTGCTCAAGTTCGCCGGGCAGATTCTCGGGGTCACGGGCGGGACGGGCGCAGGCGGCGCGTTGCAGACGGTGACCGGCGCGACTGGCGCGACTGGCGGGCAAAGCTGGATCGGCAACGCGATCTCCGGCGCGTCGTCGCTCTACAATGGCTATCAGTGGCTGGTCGCCGGCGGCAACGTCGCCACGCTCGGGACCGCCGCTGGGCTCAACTACGGGACGGGCGCTTTCTCGCAGCAAAGCGCGATGCTGGCGGCGCAAGAGTCCGGGATGGGCTTTAACGCGGGGGCTGGTTACGGCTCTGGCGGGGGCGCTTGGATGACGGCGGGCGCCGGGCTGGCCGGCGGGCTGGCCGGATCTTACCTCGCCGGGCAGATGTTCGACGGCCAATATGTCAGCACAGGATCCGCGGTCGGCGGCATGGGCGGCGCCTATCTCGGCGCGACCTATGGCAGCGCCTTCGGCCCCATCGGCACGGCGGCCGGCGCGCTGATCGGGTCGATTGCAGGCGGCGCGATCGCCTCGCTCTTTGGCGGCGACCAAACCCCCAAACAAGGCAGCTACGCCACCAGCTTCAGCGGCTTCGGCTTCGAGGACAACGCCAAGGCCAAAGGCGCCTTCGGCCTGAACTTCGGCTTGACCGACAAGGGCAGCAAGAACATCAAGGCGTCCGAATTCCAAGGCACCTTCGACGCGATGGCCGAACTCTCCAACAGCGTCGCGCAGTTCTACGGCCCCGAACTCTCGGAAAAGGTCCAGGTCTCGCTGCGCGCGAGCCTCGGCGACTTCAAGGGCTACGGCCCCGATGTCAATCTCGCCATCGACGAGATCTTCGACCGCATCGTCAACGCGGCCAGCGAGGCCGAGGGGCAGGTCGGCGAGGGCATGGGCCATCTGCTGAAAGTCGCGGTCGGCGACCTGGGCGGGACGGCCAACGCGGTCGCGCAACAGTTGGACGCGGGCATGGTCAAGGTGCGCGCCGCCGTCTCGCTGTTCGATACCGATCTTGGCAAGCGCCTGGGACTGGGCACCGAGGCGTATTACAGCACGCTGGAGGCCGCGGTCGGCGCGATGAGCGGCTATGTCACCACCTTCGCGCAATCCGGCGAGAGCGCGGCGCACACCCTGGAGCGGCTGTTGACCGGCGCCGCCGCCTTCGAGCAGGCCGCGCAACTCACGGGCGCCTCGCTCGACCATCTCGACGGTAACGCCTTCCTGCATCTCGGGCAGGCGTTCGTCAGCATCATGACCGAGGTCGGGCTCTCGCTCGATGGCCTGACCAGCCTCACGGACACCTACTACAGCCACTTCTTCAGCGCCGAGGAGCAAGCCGAGCGCAAACGCAAGGCCGCCCTGGTCTCGATCGACGCCTGGAGCGCGAGCATCGGCAAAACGGGCGAGGCCGCCGTCGACACCAGCGCCGAGTTTCGCGCCTACATCGACGCGCTCGACCTGACCGACGAGGCGCAACTGCGCGCCTACCTGACCGCCATGCAGCTCGTCCCCGCCTTCGTCTCGCTCGACGAGGCGCTGGGCGGGCTGGGCGAGACCGTCGAGGCGACGCTGGCGTCCGTGACCGACTTCATCGATTCCATCAAGCCCGACGCGCTCAAGCAGAGCGACGCGCTCAAGGAGATGATGGACCTCTTCGCCACCTGGGGGATGTCGCTCCCGCCGACCGCCGATGCCCTCTATGCCCTGATCCAGGCCGGCGCCTTCACCGCCGCGCAGTTGCAGATCTTCGCCAACAATGCCGAGACGCTCGGCATCGCCTGGGCGGGCATCGCCGCCGCCCAACAAGCCGCCCTCAAAGCCCTGGAAGACACCTACAACGCCGCCGTCGCCGCGGCGCGCGAGGCCTCCAGCGTCAAGATCGCCGCCCTGCGCGAGGAATCCAACGCCCGCATCGAGGCGCTGCGTGAGGCATCGAGCGCCCGCATCGAGGCGCTGAACGACGCCTACAGCACGCTCACCGACGGTCTCAACGACTCGCTCGGCGCGGCCCAGGACGCCCTGTCGCTGTTCGGCAACCTCGTCAAATCCGCCGCCGACGCCCTGCGCAAACTCACCGAGTCGACCGACGGCATCGACGAAACCCGCCAGCGCGCCCTCGCCGAGGCGCGGGCCGCCCTGGAGCAATACCGCCGCGACGGCACCCTCCCCGAGGACGTGACCGACATCGTCGGGCGGCTCGACACCGTCGACGCCAACGACTTCGCCACCCGCGACGACTGGCTGGCCGCCATCGCCGAAAACCAGCGCCTCATCGAGGAGCTGAAACAGGCCGGCGCCGCCGGGCTGTCCGAGGGCGAGCGTCAGATCGCGCTGATCGAGGCCCAGCTCGAACAGGCCAAGACCCAGCATGAGGCCGCGCTCAAGGCCGAAGAGTCCGCGCTCAAGGCGCTGCTCGCCGGGTTGGAAGCCGAGTTCGAGGCGCAGCGAGACACCCTCATGACCGACACCAACGCGCTGTTGCAGGAGATTCTCGACGCCCTGGGGCGTCCGCCCGCCGAGGCGCCGGACCGCGAGCCGATGCCCGATTTCGTCGCCCGCATGGAAGCGCTCGTTGGCGCGCTCTCGCAAGACACCCGCGCCACCGCCTGGAAGGACGTCCAGGCGCTGGTCTCCAACGATGGCGCCAAGTCGCTGCCCATGCCCGAGCTGGGCTTTCGCGGCGATTACGACAAGCTCAGTACGCTCCTGCGGATCTGGCAGGGCCAGGATCTGCTCGACGGCACCGACCGCGAGGACATCATCGCCCTGCTCGGCAAGCTCGGCATCAGCATTCCCGGCTTTGCCGCCGGCGGCGTCCATGCCGGCGGCCTGCGCCTCGTCGGCGAGCACGGCCCCGAGATCGAATACACCGGCCCCTCCGTCATCGCCCCGAATCGCTCGCTCTCCGGGCTGTTCAAGGACGGCAACGGCGAACTGGTCGCCGAGGTGCGCGCGCTCCAGCGCGACGCGCGCGAAGCGCGGGCGGTCAACGCCGCCCAAGCCGCCAGCCTGGCCGAACTGCTCAAGCTCCACAAACGCTGGAACGCCGAAGGGCTGCCGCCGGATAAAATGGACTACGCCAAGACCGTCGCGGAGGCCGCATGACCATGTCCGTGGGCGGCGTGGAGATCGGGGAGTGCCTGTTCGGCACCGAGGTGGGCATCGTCGACTACAGCCGCAAGGAGCGCGACGCCTTCGGTAACCTCACCCTCATCGAGCGCGGCTATGCCGATCTGGTCAATTTCACCGCAGTCATCGCCACCGCGAACGCCCATGTCGTGCGCGCGCTGCTGGCCAGCAAGCGCGCCACCTCCGCCGTCTATGTCGGCCATGCCGACCATGACGTGCTCAAGGTCACCGGCTACCTCAACCAGTTCTCGATTCGGCTCGACAACTGGAACACCTCCACCCTGACGCTCGAAGTCGAAGGCGAGGTGCACGGATGATCGTCATCGTTCCCTATGCCGTTCAGATCCCCGGCGACATCCTGTCCACCAACATCCCCGCCGATGTCGTGCCCGCCTGGTCGAGCACCACGCGGTACCCAGCGGGCGCGGCGGTCAGCGACAGCGGCGCGACCTGGGAGGCGGCCCATGCCGTCGCCACGCCCACCGACCCGGAGTCGACCGACCCGGATCTCTACAACGAAGGCCACGACCCGTCGTCAGGACACATCGTCCCGGCGGGGTATACGCACGCCGGCGCGCTCTGGTGGCACAACGTCAGCGCCGACGCCTATTTCGAAAACCGCTACCGGATGTTCAGCGACAACCCGGCGCGCGCCACCGAAAGCCCGACCGACATCCTGGTCGAGATCCGCCCGAGCGCCCCGTGGGACGCCCTCGCCCTCTTCAACGTCGGCGCCGACGAGCTCACGGTCGAGGTGCTCAATGGTCCCAGCGCCTACAGCGTGACCCAGACGCTGCGCTACGCCGATCCTCTGAGCACCGAGTTTCCCAATCAGTCCGCCGTCGCCTTGCTTGACCTGCCCGCCATCGACCCGCTCACCCATCCGGACGCCTCCCTGCGGCTGCGCCTGCGCGCCACCGTCCCGCGCCTCATCCATTGCGGCTGTCTCGTCATCGGCGCCAAGTCCGTCATCGGGCGCACGCTCTACGGCACCGAGGTCGGTATCGTCGACTACAGCCGCAAAGAACGCGACCCCTTCGGCAACCTGCTCGTCATCGAGCGCGGCTACACCGAACTCGTGAAATACCGCTTCGAGATCGACACTCCGACCATCGCCGCTGCCCGACAATTCCTCGTCGAACGGCGCGCCAAGGCCACCGTCTTCATCGGCGCCGCCAGCGCCCCCGAGACACTGTGTTACGGCTACTACCAGGATCTGCTGATCCCGGTCGAGCGTCACTCGCGCTCCAGCGCCAACCTGGACGTAGAGTCCATCGTCCAGGACGTTCCCGCCTCCACCGCCAACCTGCCCGCGCGCGCCGTCTTCGTCGACCCGTACGGCGACAACTGTGTCGACGAGGATCTCGGCGCGGTCGCCGAGATCTGTCTGGTCGACGGCAAGCCCGAGGGCACCGTCAAGGTCACGGTGCTCGACCGCCCGCTGGAGCCGGGCGAGACGATCGCCTGGTCGCTGGAATGGCTCACGGGCGAGTCGGAGAACGAGGCGTCCGTCACCACGCTCACCACCGACTGCCTGCAGGTCTTGAGCCTCCTCACCTGGCCGGTCGGCACCCGCCGCACGCAAGCGCCCGGCGTGGCCGCCATCCGCGCCACCATCACCCTGGTCGACACCACGACCCTGGTCACCGAGGCGGCGATCCTCAGCGTGAAAGACTGCGTCGACCCCTGTGCCGACGCCAACCTCTGCACGCCAGCGATCGGCATCGCCGCCTGGTACAACGACGCGACCGGCGACTATGACCTGGACGCCGTGGCCGGAATCGTCCTGATCCAGGCCGACTGACCATGCCAACCGCGCTCCCCTCCGGCCCCTTCCTCTGGCATGCCCAGGTCACCGGCGACCTGTGCGACTGCGCGGTCGACTGGGCGTGGGACTTCGTCCCGGACGCGGGCTACGCGGACGCCGCCCCGACCGTCATCGTCTGCGGGCGTCAGGTCGCGGTCCTCGCGACGCTCTCCGAGGGCGCCACGGTCTTCGACCCGTCCTGACGCTCACCGCCGCCGTCGCCTGCGGCGACGAGACCACGACGCTCGATCCGATTACGCTCACGCTCACGGGCGTGGAGGTCTATGTCCCGCCCGACCCGCCGCCGCCGGACGAGCCGCCGCATGTTGCCTACGCGGTCAAGCATCTCGTCAACGGGATTTGGGTCGATGGGAACGAGCTGGTCGTCTGGGGGTTCACGAATCAGGCCACCACGCACAGCTTTAAGCTGTTCGTGAACGACCGCCCGGTCGACGCGGTTTGGACCACGCAATTCGTCCCGTTACCCGGCGGGGACAGCAGCGGCAACCTGCCGGCGATCTCCGCGACCCCGGACCGCATCACGTTCTCGGACGGCGCGACCAAAGTCCCAGACGGGGGCTACATCATCGTCGCGCGGCGCCTCGTCAGCGGCATGCCGCTGGAGACCAAGGCGTATGGGCGTCTTGTCTACACCTCTCCCTAGGACGGCCCATGCCAACCACCATCCCCTCCGGCCCTTTCCTCTGGCGCGCGCAAGTCACCGGCGACCTGTGCGACTGCGCGGTCGACTGGGCGTGGGACTTCACGCCCGGCGACGGCTTCGAGGCGTTGCCCCCGCGCGTCGTGCCCTGCGGGCGTTACGTCCTGGTCACGGCGGTGGCGGCCGAAGGGTCTTCGAGCCCGGACCCCGTCTCGCCTGGCGTCCTGACGCTCACCGCCGCCGTCGCCTGCGGCGACGAGACCACGACGCTCGATCCGATCTATTTGACGATCACCGAGGAGGGGGTGTCGGGGGAGGTGCTCTGGTATGTCACCGCGTGTCGGAACGGATGGCTGATGACCGGAGACAGCGGAACTCTAATAACAGATATTGGCGTTGACGGCGGGACCGGATACAGGTACAGAATTGAGGACAGCAATGGTTATCCGGTATCACGCGCCCCGCAGATATACATAGGCACGAATCCAGGGGGCTACTGGACAAACGGCAACGCAGAAAATTGTTGGCCTGACGACTATAGCTTTCAAAGTGCCGCGTTTGACGCAGAAACGACGTGGGCTGAGTTCTATACGGTAGAGGCTCCTCCCGGCGTGACCATCATTCCTTGTCGGCTGACTAGGGCGTGATTACCGCCATCCTCCCCGTCTGGAACACCTGACCCGCCGAATTGCGCGAAGCCTTAACCTCGCTGCGCGCGACGAGGATCGCCTCTGAAATCATCCTGGTCGACGACAATGGTCACCCGTCTTGCGCGAGAAGCCCCGGCGTTCAGGCCGGGGAGGAATAGCGCCGCCGCCCTCTCGGGCGGCTGATTCGGTGCTATTTGTCTATTGATTGCTTTGTGACTATAATCGTCACTATGAAACTGACGCTTCAGAT
>NZ_CAIPNF010000082.1 GCF_903866365.1 uncultured Thiocystis sp. | reverse complement strand
TTGTCAAGACAGTTTCACACGGGGTCGTTACCAATCCCGCATGTGTCTCTAGGCTACGGATAGAGGAATATCCGGTTTCGTCTGGTAGACCTATTAGGACTCCCTGCGAAACAATCATTCATGTGACCTCGTGTCACACCAAAGGCACGACCTGGGAAGGCGGGATGCGCGTACCCACGGTGATCCGCTGGCCCGGCGCGCCGGGCGGGCGCGTGAGCGGCGAGATCGTCTCCTCCCTCGATTTCTTCCCCACCCTGGCGGCGGCCGCCGGTGAGCAGGATGTGGTCGGCAAGCTCGCGCAGGGCGCGGACTATGGCGGGAACGGCTACAAGGTTCATCTGGACGGCTTCGATCAGACCGCCCTCTTTACCGGCCAGAGCGACCAGTCCGCGCGCAATTTCGTCTTCTACTACGACGAGACGGTGCTCGCGGCCGTCCGCTACCAACAGTTCAAGGTCAGCTTCTCGGCCAAGGAGGGCAACCGCTGGGACGATCCGCTGCTGGGCTATGGCCGTCCGCTGATCACCAACCTGTTGATGGACCCCTTCGAGCGTCAGACCGGCGACGTGGGCCGCCAGTACATGGAGCACAAGACCTGGATTCTGACTCCCATCGTCGGCATCGTCCAGAAGCACCTGGCGACCTTCCAGGAGTTTCCGGTCCGTCAGATCGGACTGAGCGCCCAGATGGGCAAAACCATCGAGGGGATCCAATCGCAGATCCTGAAGTTGCGGCAGGCGAACTAGCCTGTAGCCTGTAGGGGCGACTGTAGGGGCTGTAGGGGCTGTAGGGGCGACTTAAGTCGCTCCTACAATGCTGGCGGGAATTTGAACGGGTCAGGGGGAAAGACTTTGCGGGCATTATCTTTGGCGGTTTCATCGCCGTGGGCAGACGCAGCGACGCGCCAGGGCCAGCAAGCGGCGCTGGCCCTGGCGCTCGGCGTCGGCACCATCGGATCGCCGGTGTCGCTCGCCGCGGAAGGCGGCACCACGCACTACCTTCCGGGCGGCACGGCGACGCTGATCGATCTGGCGCCGACCCAACCCGGTTGGGTGGTGCAACCGATCTACCTTCACTACAGCGGCAAGGCATCGGCATCCGGGCCGATTCCGGTGGCCGGTACGCTCGCGTTGGGCCTTGACGCGGAGAGCGATGCGCTCCTGCTCGGCGGTCTCTACACCTTCGACCAAAACCTGCTCGGCGCGCATTACAGTGCCGGCGCCTATCTGCCCTATGTCTGGATCAGCGCCCAGGCCACGCTCGATACCCCGCTCGGCACGGTGCGGCGCCGGGACAGCACGTCGGGGATCGGCGACCTGACCCTGATCCCCGCCCTGCTGGCGTGGGAGTCCGGATTCTGGCAGTTCAATGCCTTGCTCCCTGTCTATGCGCCAACCGGTGATTACCAAGCCGGACGGCTCGCCAATCCCGGGCTCAATTACTGGACCTTCGACCCCACGCTGGGCGCGTCCTACAACAACGACAAGACCGGTTTCAACGCGGCCCTGCATGGCGGCGTCTCCTTCAACACCGAAAACGGCGAGACCGACTATCGCAGCGGCTCGCTGGTTCATCTGGAGGCCAGCGTGCAGCAACTCCTGCCGCTCGGGCCGGGATTCCTAGGAATTGGCGCCGAAGCCTTCTCTCTGGAGCAGATCACCGCCGATGGCGGATCCGGTGCGCGTTTGGGCGAGTTCAAGGGACGCACCGCCGGGATCGGCCCGGTGCTGAGCTATATCCTGCCGCGTGGCAAGGAGACCCTGGTCGCCGAGCTGCGCTGGCTACCTGAGTTGGACGTGAGCCGTCGCCTCAAGGGCGATTACGTCTGGCTCAAGCTCGCGTATCAGTTCTGACAATACCAGACCCTCGACTGAACGATCGGAGACGACGATGAAGACACCCA
>NZ_CAIPNF010000081.1 GCF_903866365.1 uncultured Thiocystis sp. | reverse complement strand
TTGTCAAGACAGTTTCACACGGGGTCGTTACCAATCCCGCATGTGTCTCTAGGCTACGGATAGAGGAATATCCGGTTTCGTCTGGTAGACCTATTAGGACTCCCTGCGAAACAATCATTCATGTGACCTCGTGTCACACCATCGGCACCACATGGACCGGACGTTTCATGACATCCAGCCCGCGTGCCTGGCAGTAGCGCACGGCGAGCAGGATGCCTTCGACCGTCTTGGCGGACGGAAAAATGGAATCGACCAGCACTTGCCAAGTGGAAAACTCGATCCCGACGGTGGCGAGGGCGGTCTGCGTGATGGCCAGCCGACAGGCTGGTAAGGTAGCGATCGGTTGAGCAGCCATGATGGACCTCGAAAAAAAGGAACACCACGCCCCAGGGGGCAATGGTGCCCCGGTGGGGAAGACTCGGCCAACGAGGCGTGCTCGGCGCCGAGGTCAGAACGGATCAGTTCAGGATGCTCTGATTGAGCCTTTGTAACAGTTGAAAACGCGGAGACGCCTCGCCACCCGGTCGGGAACGGAGCGCCTCCCGGTGGGGGTTTAAAGCCAAGCCGCCGGGGCGATCTGTGTGCCGTGAGCAGCTCACATGAGCTGATACGTGACCAGGTTGGTGACGGGGGTGGTGCCAGCCAGGATCGACCCATCGGGACACAGGGATCCGGTCAAGGGAGGACTGTCTTCCGTGAAATAGCGACAGGCTTTGAAGCAGCGTGCCTCAAGCGACCATAGCCGCTGGGGTTTCGAGGCCCCGTACTGTTGCATCAGTGCCGCAAAGCGCTGGGCGTGCGAGCCTTTCTTCGTCATGGGTGGTCTCCGAGAGCGAGGAGACACAGGCTCCCCGTGGGGAGATGGTCTCCCCACGGGTTGAAATGCCAGCGGGACGCTGGCCGGTGATGCGCGCGTGCTTGATGAATCGCCCGCGCCGGCGATGAACACACTCAATCAATGAGTGCGTCGCAGAAACTGTCCGTTTGACGTCCGTTCATCTCCGAGGGATGCGAAACGGACAGCTCCCCACGCCAGCGTCAGGATCCTGGCCAGCCGTCGGCGTTGGCGTTGGCGGCATGACCCTGGCGTAGCCGGCTCCGTCAGCGGTCGCTGGGCAGGACATGACGCCTGGCCGATTGCAGAATGCATTGCTCGCTGGCAAGCGCCGATCAGGTCGGCACCGGGGCCACGCGACTCACCCGATGAGCGTAGACGTGGCCCACGTTGACGCGCGAACGAGTTTCGTCGGGGCGCCATGGCGGCTCAAACGCAAGGATGGACGGTGCGAGATCTCGCGGACAGGCCGCGTGCGGCAGATGACCGGGCACGGCCGGCGGATCCAGGTTGGCGATGACGTCATTGCGAGCGGACGCACCTTCCCGGCGGAACTCCCAACAGCCTGGTCGGGATCAGACGCCGTCAGGCGGCGCGTGAGGGGCGCCTCGATTGGCGCGGGTGGTACGCGGACTTGCGTCTCCGCAGGCGACTCACCGTCTCGATCAACGAAGCGGGCGAATCGCTATTTTTTAGCACGCCCATTGTGGTGGCGCAAGCCGTTTATGGGCGGGCTGGCGAACGGGTTTTGGACGCCAAGGGCGCAAGCGATAGACGTGGAAAACCCGCCTATTTCCACCACAATCTGACTCCCTGCTGCCCCCATCTTTGCCAATGACCGCGCCGCTCGGGAGTGCGATCATTGCCTGGCGGCGAGCGCTTCGCTGATGGTCAGGCGATGGGCAGCTACCTGCAAAACGACATCCCTTGAATGCTGTGACCATCCGGACGGATCCACGGCCCTGCACTGCACTCACTGCCCCTCTGCGGTGGCGCGAACGAGGGTGCCTCGGGTCTTGCAACACCCTGACGAGGGGCCGGCGAATGCCAACTCCCGCTACCTCGCCGATGCACGTCCCGGCGATTAACCGCCAGTCGCGGACATGAAACGATCGATATGAGCTGGTCGGTCCCTGAAGTCATGGCGTTCCGGTTTGAGGGCCACGGCTCGGCGCAGGTGAGCGATGAGGTCCGGATCGCTGATGCCGGCGCGTAGCAGCGGGCGCAGCGGAGCGCTGTGTTCCTGACCGAGACAGAGCAGTAGGGTGCCATCGACGGTGAGTCGCACGCGGTTGCAGGTCGCGCAGAAGTGCTGCGAGAGCGGGGTAATGAAGCCGATCCGGGTGTCACTGCCGCTGAGTCGATAGTAGCGCGCGGGGCCGCCGCCGGGCAGGAGGTCGGGGATCAACTCGAAGCGTTGTTCCAGTCGGCGCTTAACGGTTTGCAGGTCGAGCGATTGGCCAGTCGCGGCTTGACCGGTCGCGCCCATCGGCATGGCCTCGATCAGCCGCAGGGTGAAGCCGCGCTCGGCACAGAAAGCGAGGATGGACTCGATCTCGTCGTCGTTCACCCCGCGCATGACCAGGGTGTTGACCCGAATCGGGGCGAAGCCAGCGTCTTGGGCGGCCTCGATGCCGCGCAGCACTTGCTTCAGATTCCCCCCGGTGATCTGTTTGAAAACGTCGGGGCGCAGACTATCCAGACTGAGGTTCAGCCGTCGTGCGCCCGCCTGGTAGAGCGGTTGCGCCAGTGACGCCATTCGCGTGCAGTTGCTGGAAAGCGACAGGTCATCAAGGCCGGGCAAGGCGGCCAGTTGGGCGACCAGCGCCGGGAGGTCGCGGCGCACCAGGGGTTCGCCGCCAGTCAGGCGCACATGGTGCACCCCAAGAACGGTGAAAGCGCGCACCACCTGGGTGATCTCCTCAAAGGTCAACCAGTGTTCGGGTTCCTCGAAGCCCTTGAACCCTTGCGGCAGACAGTAGGCGCAGCGCAGATCGCAGCGGTCAGTGACGGACAGACGCAGGTAATCGATGCGTCGACCGAAGGAGTCAGTCAATGTCTGTTCGTTCATGCCGCCGCCTGGATGTCGCGCCTGTCTGGTCCGATGCCATTCCCGGAAGGTCGAACGAGGCGAGCGCCTCGGTCGACCTTCCGGGGACCAACTTTACCTCAGGCGCTCAGGAAACGTCGCCGCTTGAACGACACGGTGCGCTTATAATCCTTCATGGTTCCGACCTTGCGGATGTCCGCCCAGGTGCCCTTGTAGTAGGGGATCAGGTTGCGGTCGGTCCAGTCGGTGACGACGTCGCCGACCACCCCGTTGTCATACCCGAACATCATGAAGGTCTGGCCTTTGGCGATGTCCGGCTCC
>NZ_CAIPNF010000080.1 GCF_903866365.1 uncultured Thiocystis sp. | reverse complement strand
GGAACGTCTTGGCCTCCAGCGGCAAGGCGCCCGGCACGATAAGGCTCGCACCGCCCCAGGACAGGTCACGATGGCGCGCGATGAGCGGCGTTTCGGCGCCTGAAAACATGAGCTTGGTCAGGGTTTGAAGCGGTCGGCGCAGATGCGCGCGACACTGGATGAACGGCAGGTCTGGATTGGGCATCGCGCGGCGCGTGACCTCGTTGGCAAAAGGGAGCGTCGACCGGCACGTCGACAGGGGATCTGTCGGAGGCATCACGTTTTTCACGGTTGCGTTCTGCGACGCTTGTCGCATCAAGACAAGCGATCGGGAAATGCCGTGATGACGATCGTGAACACGCAAAATCTCGTTTCGATGGGCATGCTCCTGGTGCTCTCCGTGGCCGCCGATGCCGGTCTGTTGAGTTCCATGGTCCGCACGCTGAACCTCGCGATTTCGCACAACCTGATCGCTTAACGATTCGTTCGGTCCGCGCGGTTTGGGCGCGGCTCCCCGAGGCGATCGGGCGCTGGATCGGTGCGGTCATGGACCGTTCGAGACATCGCCTGATGTCGCCGAAGATCCTGCGCCAGTCCGTCCTTCAATCCCGTCAACACCGTTTCCAGTCCTTCGATGAGCGCGATTTCGCGCTGAAGCGACTCCTGCAAGGTCTCCTGCAATGGCGCCAACCAAGGCTGGCAATCCGACTCGGACGGATGGCGAATGCCCATCTGCTGTCGATGGTTTTGTAACCGCCGACGTTGGAATCGGAGAACCCACCGGCGGGTGTCGGCATCCTGGAGCAGTGCGTCGGCCTGGATGGCGGGGTCTGTCGGTTCGCCAGGCGACACCCGCGAAGCCTCTCCGGTCGGTGCCGGTCCGCACGGTCCGCGATGCGCATTGGCGTCCAGCCAATCGTTGAGACCGTGCTGGATGGCGACCGGATCGCTGTGCGGCTTCACCCGCTCGATCAGCGCGCGCAGATGGATCGGCTGCCCCAGGGCCGCGAGCGCGCAGGCGGCGTCAAAGGCCGCGCGGCGGGTCTGGCCATGCGTGCGCAAGGCCGTTTGTATGGATTCTCGGTTCGGCTTTTTTCGCATCAGCGGTCCGCCAACTCGAAGGCCGCCATCACAGCGCGATTCGCCAGCGAGGCGCGGGTGCGCGTGATCGGTGCCCACAACCAGCGAAATCGGCTGGGTGCTTGCGGAGGCGGCGCGTCCATCAGAATCACGTCGAGATAGACTCCATCAGCTCCCAGGCGAACATCGCGGATCTGTTCGATACAGATCAGCGTGCTGTCGTGCAGCAACACGCTGAAGGCCCACACGTCGGTCATCATTCGCGGCACGAACCAGGTCGGCAGCAACCGCTCGGCGTGCTTTAGCCGCTCCTGACAGGTGTCGAACAAGCGGTTGTTTAGCATCACATAAACACTCTAATTTAGTGGTTTTTCACCATGACCTGATGATCGAATCTCGCCACGGCATCGAGGTTGTCAAACAGATGGACGCGCCGCTCGTTCGCGAAAGCGATCCGATCGGTCGCCTTGTCCTGTTTTTCGATCTTGAAATGCTTGGCACCGATCCCGGCGATGCCGTTGACGGGGTACGACAACGATTCCTTCATTTTCGGGCCATAAGCCAATAAGCGCGAGGCCGATTGCGCCAAATAAAGGCACCCGTACAAGTGCCCATGGACATGTCCCGCTGGCTCAGCGATAAGGTCGTGGAGGCCATTGTCGTG
>NZ_CAIPNF010000079.1 GCF_903866365.1 uncultured Thiocystis sp. | reverse complement strand
TACGCCCATATCGTCGCGGAGAATTTCGCGCAGGCCGCCGCCACGCTCAAGGATCGCATGGTGCAGAACATGGGCTTCGAGCGGCTGGAAACGGCGGCGCTGATCGTCCCGCAGCAATCCCTGCCGCTGGTTGGCGGAGCGGGTGGCTCGGGACACGGAACCATCGCGCCGCTGATCCCGGAGTGCCAGATCGAGGTGCCGGCGGTACCCGAGACGCAACACTGGCCCGCCGTGCTGCGGGCGTCGGTGCAGGTCCGGGCCACCACCCAGGGCGCGACGCTGCTGCTCAAGGGCGATGTCGATGCCGACACGCTGGCACAGGCCGAGGCGTTCATCGGCAACGCGCTTCCCGAGCAGGCGCGGGCGGCGGTCAAGGAGCAATTCGACGCGCACCGCGCCCTGCGTCAGGCGCTGCGCGCGCCGGTCCAGTTCGGTTTGAGCTTCGCGCCGATTCCCCAGCTTTGCCTCCGGCTGGATGACCGTCTCGAAGTCGTCGAGAAGGAAACGCTGGCCGATCTCGGGGACTGGGACTTGCTGGACCAGCCGGTGCAGCTCGCGGGTTTTTCGCTCGCCGAGACGCTCCATTCGTTCGAGATCGATGTCAACGGACAGCGGGTCAGCTATCGTCACGTCGATGCCCAGCAGTTGCAGTTGAACGAGGTCGCCAGCCATGTCACCGAGACGGGGTTGCTGGTGGAGCTGGACCGGGAGTTGCGCCAACCGTTTTTGTCGCAACGGCAATTGCAGAGTTATCTGCTCAAGTTGCTGGCGCATCTGATCCATGATCGGGGCTTCACGTTGACGGCGCTGGTGCGCGCGCGCTTCCAGTTGGCGCGGGCCATTGCCAGCGAGATTGAACGGCTGCGGCGGATCGCCATGTCCAGGGGCTTTCAGCAGCGGTTGTTTGAGATGGCGGCGCCATCGCTCGAAGACCTGGCCCAATACAGTTTTCAGTTTCAACCCGGCCAGTATCCAGCCCGACGCTGTTATCAGGGCGGCTACGAATTCGGCAAGCATTTCTATCCCTTGATCCATGACCTGCGCGAAAAAACCGCCGCTGGCAAGCCGGGCGAGGAGTTTCTCTGCGCGCAAGCCATCGACGCGCATCCCAAGGTTAAGCATTGGGTGCGGAACATCGAACGCCAGGAGCGGTTTTCATTCTGGCTGCCGACCGCGACCGATTATTTTTACCCCGATTTCGTGGCCGAACTGACGGATGGGCGCATTTTTACGGTCGAATACAAGGGCGAGCCCTACAAAACCAACGACGATTCGCGCGAAAAAAACCAAGTCGGGCGTCAGTGGGAAACCTCCAGCGACGGGCGTTGCCTGTTTCTATTGGCCGTCGCCGAGGATGAGGCGGGGCGATCCGTGTTTCAGCAGATCGCCGAGAAGCTGGCTTGATGGGTGCGAGCGCGGCGCACAGGAACCGGCGGTTTCAGCGGATCATAATCCTCCTGGAGGCAAGCGATGCAATGGCAAGACGTGGTCGACAATCCTTACCTGCGGAATTTACCCTTCAAAATCGAGTTGAATCGTTGGGGTAAGGTCGAGATGAGTCCGGCGAATAACCGACATGCTTTACTGCAATCCCGCCTGGCCCAGATGCTGCGGGCTGCCATGGGCTGCGGCGAAACCTTGACCGAAGCCAGCATCCAAACCAGCAATGGCGTGCGGGTGCCGGATGTGGTTTGGGCGTCCGACGGATTTCTCGACCGCCATGGAGAAGAAACCCCGTTTTCGCGCGCGCCGGAGATCTGCGTCGAGGTCGTTTCACCGTCCAATGCGCGTGGCGAGATGTTGGAAAAAATCGCGCTTTATCTGGAGGCTGGCGCGCGCGAGGTATGGCTGGTGACGGACGCGGCGGCGTTGGAGATTCAGGATCGCGAAGGCGTCCGCGCCACGTCGTCGCTGATCCCCGACGCGCCCCAACGGGTCGCGGGTTTGGCGCAAAAGACACGCTGAGTACAGACGAGGTTGTCATGGCCGCTCCACGAAAAGATCTGGACACGCCATCCACCGATAGCGCCGTGAGCGACTTTTTGCGCCGGGTTGCGGAGACGCCGCGCGCCGGTCCGAGCGGCGCGCGCGGGCGTCTGATCTTCGCGCTCGACGCCACGGCCAGCCGGGAGCCGACCTGGGATCAGGCAACCCATATCCAGTCGAATATGTTTCTGGAGACCCAGGATCTCGGCGGGCTGGAGATTCAGCTCTGCTTTTATCGCGGTTTCCAGGAGTTCGAGTCATCCGACTGGTACCGAGATTCCGATGCCCTGCTGACACGCATGAATCGGGTGTTCTGCGCGGCCGGGTTGACCCAGATCGGGCGGGTGCTCGAACACGCCATCGACGAGGCCGCGAAGGGTCGGGTGAACGCACTGGTGTTCGTCGGCGATTGCATGGAAGAGAACCGAGAGCGGCTGGCCGATCTGGCCGGCCGGCTCGGGTTGCTCGGGGTGCCGGTCTTCGTCTTTCAGGAGGGACGCGATCCGACGGCGGAGCCCTGTCTGCGCGACATCGCCCGACTGAGCGGCGGCGCCTGGTGTCCGTTCGACGCCAACAGCCCGCATCTGCTACGCGATCTGTTGAGCGCGGTGGCCGTTTATGCCGCCGGCGGACGCAAGGCGCTCGTACGCTACGGAAAAACGCGGGGCGGCGCCGTCCTGCAACTGACCCATCAAATCGCCCGGAAAGGAGGTTGAGAGCCGCATGGGCCTATTACTGATTCTGATCGGCATCGTCCTTGCCGTGCTCTGGTTTCTGCACTGGTTTCGCGTGACACCGCCGGAACAGGTCAGCCGGGTTGTGCGCAAGGTCGCGCTCTGGGGCGTCATCGGGCTGGTGCTGCTGGCAGTGCTGACCGGACGCCTGAATCCGCTGTTCGCCGCCCTGGGCGCCTTGATTCCGGTCGTTCTGCGGGGCGTACATCTGCTGCGTCTGGTCCCGGCGCTCCAGCAGCTTATCCGCTCGCTCGGTCTCGGCGGGCTCGCGGGGGCCGCGCACGCCGGTCAACAGGCATCGACGATTCGCACCCGCTATCTGTCGATGCGTCTGGATCATGCCACCGGGGCGCTCGATGGCAGCGTGCTCGACGGCCCCTTCAAAGGTCGCCAACTGGGTGAACTCGACCTTGACGATCTGCTGCGAATGCTGGAACTGTATCGCGACAGCGACGCGCAGTCCGCCGCCGTGCTGGAGTCCTATCTGGACCGCGAGCATGGCGACGACTGGCGCGACCGGGTCGAGGGCCAGTCCGGGATCGGGAAGGCGCCGCCGAGCAGTGGCCGGTTGAGCGACGCCGAGGCCCGCTCGATCCTGGGAGTCGACGCGCGGGCCGATGCCGAGGCCATTCGCGCCGCTCACCGTCGGTTGATGCAGCGGCTGCATCCGGACCGTGGCGGTTCCGACTATCTGGCCGCCCAAATCAACGCTGCGAAACGAACACTGCTTGGGGAGTGAACACGCATGATCAAAACCGCATCGGAGGCACTGATCGAGTGCCCGCTGGAAGAGGTATTCAGGTTCGTGGCCGAGAATTTCGTCCTGAACTATCCACGCTGGTCGCCCGAGGTGCGCGACCTGGAGGCGGTGACCGATGGCCCTTTTCAGGTTGGCTGGATCGGGCGGCAGTTGCGCTTTGACCATGATCGATGGAGCGACAGCCAGTTTCGCGTGAGCGTCTTCGAGCCGGGCCGTCAACTGACCCTGGAGGGGATCACCGACACCTATCGGATCGACTATCGGTTCGAGTCTGTCGAGACCCGGACCCAGGTGTCCTTCGTCCTGGAGCTTGAGATCGCGCCCACCCTGCGACCCTTTGAACAGATGGTGCAACAGGCCGTCCAGAATACCGGGGACCGGATGATGAGTAACCTGAAATGGCTCATCGAGGAGGAGTTGACACCGCCCGCCAGCGGAACCCCCGATGGCCGTTAGCAAACCCCGCACCGCCTATGTCTGCAACGCCTGCGGCGCGCGCCACCCCAAATGGGCCGGTCAGTGCGCCGACTGCGGAGCCTGGAACAGCCTGGCCGAAGTGGCCGAACTCCGCAAACCCGTGGTGCGCGGCGGCTATACCGGCGCGGCGGGCGCGGCCCGCATCGAAACCCTGTCGGAGATCAGCCCCGAGGAACGTTCGCGCATCCAGAGCGGGATCGGCGAGCTGGATCGGGTGCTCGGCGGCGGTCTGGTGGCCGGCTCGGTGGTGCTGATCGGCGGCGATCCCGGCATCGGCAAATCGACCCTACTGCTCCAGGCATGCGCCGCGCTCGCGACCGACCTGCCGGTGCTCTATGTCAGCGGCGAGGAATCGCCCCAGCAGATCGGTCTGCGCGCGCGCCGGCTGGGTCTGGCCGGCGACGGTATCCGGCTGCTCGCCGAGACCTGCGTGGAACGCATCCTGGAACATGCCGCCGCAGAGCGTCCGCGGATCATGGTGGTGGACTCGATCCAGACGCTCTTTACCGAAACCCTGCAATCGGCGCCGGGCTCGGTCTCGCAGGTGCGCGACGCGGCGGCGCAGCTGGTGCGCTTCGCCAAGCGGCAGGACACGGTGGTGTTTCTGGTCGGGCATGTGACGAAAGATGGCTCGCTCGCCGGACCGCGCGTGC
>NZ_CAIPNF010000078.1 GCF_903866365.1 uncultured Thiocystis sp. | reverse complement strand
TCCCAAAGGACCGGCAACGAATAGGGACAGCATGCAGGCGATCACCTGAGTCACTGTCGGCAGGGGGAGGCGTGGATGTTGTAAAGACATGGTTGTCGTCCTAACGACTGGCGGTGACACCTCCCCGGTGCAGTTTTTGAAAGACTGGCGGGAAGCCCAGCAGGCGGAGAATCAGATGGCATGAGGCCAGTCCCTTGGAAGAGAAAAATCGAGGGCACCTCATTCTGTGGTCGACCGCCCTTCGACATCGTTGCGTACCGCACGGAGTTGGATACTGGCGTCAGAGTAGCGACCTGATGATCTTTGCCGGTCAATCTATCCCCAGCCGTTCTCAATTCAAGCCCTTCTCCACTGCCGATACGACTCCGCGTGCGGCAGCGACGACAGCCGTCCGGCCTCCGCCTCTGCCTGCTAGGACGCCGCCCCAGCGGCGCGGGCGGCTGATGTCGATGCAGCCGGTACGGACGCCTCACTGCGGATTGCTGCCAGGGTGCCGACCACGATCCCATAGTCGATCCGCGCGGCATTCTGGCCGACGCCGTCATGGTAGCTGAGATTCGAGGCGTCTTTCGGCAAACCGGCCCAGATTTTCGACAGATTGTAGGCGAATGCCCCGTCGTCAATCCGGCCGTCGATCCAGCCGTTGATCCCGGCATCGCGGGCCAGCGTCAACGCCAGGCGATCCTGCAATTCCGGTGTCCAGCGTTCGTTGCCGGTGAGCGCCAGGCGCTGGGTCAAGTCATCGAGGGTGTCGGGAATGATCTGATAGCGCCCAATGGCCGAGCCCCCATTCCCCTGTGCCAACAACTGCTGTTGAAACGCCTTCACCTCGTTGAGCGTCATGACCGAGAGATCGACCTGTTTCTGATTCGCGTGCCCGTACCAGGCATTGTAATTGCCGTGCGCTTCCGGGGCCGAAATCAGGTCCAGGACGCGCCCCAGAGGGCCGCCGGTGACGCTCCGATGGATCAACGGCGCGGCGCCGTTCTGGAGACGGGGACTGATGCTACCGTTTTTTTTTACGTCGTCGTCCGTGGACGGAGCCGGTGCAGGGATGGTCGCCGTGGGATCGGGAAGCACGCGGTCTCCCAGCCGTCCAACGGTGACGGGGGGACCGTTGGAGTCGTCCTGATGCGCCGTCCGGTTGTACGCGCCGATCAGCCGCAGGTCGGAATCATCGCGCGAGACCACAGATCGCTCGATCAGTGTCGCGAGGTTGTCGCCGGTGGCTTCGGACGGTGCTTCCGCGATCACGGCGGCGCGGGCGGCTTGCTGTGCATCGCTGGGGGCGAAGGCGAACAGACTCGTCTCCGAGGCCGCCCGGTACAAATCGGTCTGCGTCGCGGTGAGTCCATGCCCCGCGACCTGATCCAGCCGGGTGTCGATCATGGCCTGGCGGGCGGCGGTCCAGCCCTGTTCACTGCCGGCGGCCTCCCGTCCGGCCTGTTGGGCGGCTTCCCAACCGTCCCCGGCCAACAAAGTCTGGCCGTAGGCGTAAGCGGCAGCGGCGGCTGAGGTGGTGTCGTCCACGACGCCGCCGAGGCCGGCGTGGACCAGTGCACCGGACTCACCCAGTTTCATCATCAGACCGCCGACCTGTTCCTGTGCGATCCTGGCGGCCGGGGTCGGCAACTGCGCGCGGTACGTGAGGTCATCCGAGAGGTGCGCCTGCTGCTCGGCGCGCAGCTGATTCGCCTGGATGACGCCTTGATCGACCACTGCCTGCCTGGCCCCGGCATTGAATGACGCCACGGAGGCTTGCCCGTTGTCCACGTGTGTGATCGTGCCATCGGCATTGACCCGCATGGCCCCCAGGCCGGCGCTGACGGCCGGGCGGGTATCGTGCAAGCCCGCCGCGCCCACGTCAGCGCGAACCTTGCCAAATGATGGTGCCTGGGTGACCAGGGATGCATTGACCTGGGGATCGATCCCCTCGGGAATCTTGACGCCAAGCAGGCCCGAATAGACCTCCATCGCCGACGTTTCCGCCTGCTGCTGTTCTCCCAGGGTCATCGTGTCGGCCCGCGACCCGCCATAGACACCCATCAGCAGGCCCATGCCAGCAATCGCCCGCGCCTGCGCGGGATCGCCTACCACGCCACCCGCCAGGAGGGTGTCGGCTTGTTGCGCCACATCGCCGGCTAGGCCAAAACGATCGATCGCGTGCTCCAGGCGTGCCATCATCGCCGGGTTGGCGCGCAGCATGCCGGACGTTTCGATGGCGTTATAACTGGTGTCGGTGCCGACCGAACGTGCAAAGGTTGCCGCCTGTTCATAGGACCGTGAGGTGCTCAGGACATTCTGGGCGCTGCGGGTCAACTGGGTGGTGTCGTTCTGGTTCAGCCCCGTCGTGTACTGGTCACCCCGCTGTTCCGCAAAGCCACGTGCCAGTCCTTCGTTGAAGTTGCTTCTCAAGCTCTGCTCGGTCGCCGCTCGGTGGGCGATCGCCAGGCCGATCTCAGTGGCCTGAGTGTCAGAAACGCCATGCTTCTGACTGATCTGCCCGGCCAGATTGCCCGCCAGGCCAGAGGAAGACCCGTGCGTTGTTTTGATGTCTCCCGCCAGGTCCTCCGCGACAGACTTGGAACTTTGGCCAGCCAGGGTGCCTTTCAGTCCAGCACTGAGCAGGGTGCTCATGTCGCTGGTCGAGAGACCGGAATCACTGAACCGTCGCGACAACTCTTCCGCCGCCCCAGTCACCGCCGCATGGGCCTGGCTGTAGGTCGCATCCGCCGTGTGCGTGAGCGCATACTGCGTGGCCGTCTGGTGGTTCGCCTGCGCCGACTGCGCAAACGCCTGGCCGAAGGCGGACTGGAAGCTCGCCTGCGCCTGCTCCGCACTCACCGCGGCGGATTTCAACGTCGCCTGCGCCGACTGCCCGGCCTTGAACGACCAGACCATCCCCTGTGCACCGGGTGCGTGCGTGCCGCCCAAGGCAGTGGTCTGGAGCAGCGGGCCGGTGGTGCTGGCCGCCCCCGGCTGCAACACATCCGGTGCGGTGAGCTTCTCATTGATGTGATCGGCGCCCTGCAGCCGCCCGGCCAGATGGGTGGCGGTGATGGCGCTGCCATAGATGAGCATCAGACTGATGGCGGGGGTCGAGGCGATCAGCATCCCCGCCGTGCCCAGATAGGTCTGTAACAGCAGATCGCTCTCGTACAAGGCGCGGAATGAGGGCAGGACGGCGCCATTCTGGGTCGCCAGTGCCTCGAACGCGCGTTGTGACACCAGGATCAGATACAGGTTGGAGATCGCCAGGATGGGCATCCACAACTGGATCCACAACCCGAACAGGAGATACTTCCCGACCATCGACACCCCCAGCGGCCCCAGCCCGATCGCAAAGGCCATGAAGGGGCCGATGGCAAAAATGAAGCCCTCGAAATAGACCATCATCGGCTTCATGATGGCGACGAACAGATTCTGCTCGGTCGCCCACTGACTGTTGCGCTGCTGGATCGCCTGGCTGGTCTGGGTCGCCGCCGCCTGATCGCCCAGGTTGCGGTAGTGCTGGACCACCCCCTTCTCGACCATCGGCAGGAGCGCGGCCATGGTCATGTACTGCTGGGCATCGACCGCACTCGTCGCGAGGGCGGTGAGTGCGCCGTTCACGCGCGCGTCCACCGCCGCCGTCCCGGTGCCGAGCTTGGTCGCCAGCGCCTGCTTGAATTTGGGCAGGAACTGCACGGTGGTGTAATCACGGAGCTTGGTATAGGCCGCCACGCAGGTCAGGGTCTCGCGCGTCAGGCCGAGCATCACTTCCGTCGTGCCGGTGACGATCGGCGTTTGCAGCGCCTCATCCAGTGTCGTCGCCTTCAGCATGGCATCCATGGTTGCCCCGTTGATCTGGCGATCCACGCCATAGAGCACGCAGTCGGCCACATAATTGAGCCAGGACTGCTCGACATCAGCGCCGGGGGTCGGACTGTTGGCCTCGCCGGTCGTCAGGCGCGAGAGCGCGGTTTTGCGCACCGTCGCCAGCACTTGCAGGGCATCGACATAGCCATGCTCGGTCAGGGTCGGGGTGGCGAAGGCTTGCTCGAACAGACGCGTGAGGCCATAGCCGAGATTCGACACCGTGGCGCCGACCACCGCCGGACCGAGGGGCACCTGATCGACGACGCGCGCCGAGCCCGAATAGGCGCCCTCGATGGTGACCGACACCGTCGGCACGAACAGCAGCGAATAGAGCACGAACGACACCAGGATGCTTTGAAACCGGATGCTCTGAGCGCCCTGCAGGAGCCCCTGGAAGGCGACGATCAGGAGGCCGAGCAGAAAGCCGATGCTGACAAACTGCAGGAAACTGGCGGAGGCGAAGAGCATGGCCACCGCGTTGAGCACCTGCTGGAGAAAGACGGGATCGCCGATGGAATAGATCGTCCACATATCAGTGCGCGTCCTGGCGGTGAAACACGACGTGGCGCTCAGTCATGGCTCGTCTCGGCATCGCCAGGCGTCTCCTGGGCCTGCATCACATCGAGATAGCTCGGTGCCTTGTAGAGCGCGAGCAGGGTGCGGTAGCTGTCCAGGAGTTCGTTGGGATTGCCGTAGCGGGCGGCCAGGGTGTCGTATTCGCTCCAGATGTCCTGACGCACCGCGTCCAGGTGTTGCAGCAGTGCCGTGGTATGGGTGTGCAGCAATTGGCCGACGACCAGACGCACGCTGTTGAGCGCGTCGCGGACCATAACCTGCACCATTTCGATCGCGATGATCGGCGCGGCGCGCTCGGCGAAGGCGAGCGCCATGCCGGGTTCCTGACGGGCGAGGGTGCGAATGGCCCCGCCCAGGCCCCAGGGCGCATGCTCCATGAAACCCTTCTCCTCGGCGGAGAGTTCCTCGACGCCCAGCACGAATTTCCGGATCAGCCCCGCCCCGGAGACGTCGCCGATCAGCAGATTGCGCACGCGCGGGATCATGCCCTGCAAGGTGGTCGCCGCCTTGGTCGGGCTGCGACACTCACTGAGCGAGGCGCAGCGCCAGATCAGGACGCTTTGCAGGGCGCCGTCACCGCTGCCGTTCAGCAGGTCACTAACCGTGAGGGTGGCGTCGAGCACGGTGGTCGGCAGATTCTGTCCGCCATCGGGGCTGGCCTGGAGTCCGCCGGCGGCCGTGCCGACAATGAGACTGCCGGTCAGGCTCATCAGCGCCTCCAGCAGATCTTGATCGCCATGGGCGTACCAGCTCTGCGCCGTCTGATCGGTCAGGGCCTTCCATACCAGATTGCCCTCGAATTGCTGCGCGGCGGCGGCGGGCGCCTGCTCATACAGCGTTTCCAGCGGTCCTTTGCCGGTCACCGTCGAGCGGTTCTCGAAGACATCGCCCAGGTCATGCCAATCCGCCAGCAGGCTGGCTTCGCCCTCGCGTTTTCCGGTCAGCGCCGAGGCCGCATCGTTGACCAGCCCTTGGGCGAGCTGACAGGAATTGGCGGCCAGGGCGTTCAACTGCGCGACCTTCTTCTGCAACTGCTCAATGATCTGGGCGGCGCTGGGGGCCATCACGGAGAGCGCGAGCTGGAAGGCATAGCCGCCGGCATTGGCGGCAATCGAACGCAACAGGTTGGTGAACTGTTCGGCGTTGATAAAGGAGAACGAGCCGCCGAAGGCATCGATGCCCCCGCAGCCGGCCTGAAACGACGGCGGGACGAGGGTGATCGGATGCACGTCGACGAGGCGATTGCGCGCCACGAGCGAGCCCCCGGAGAGCACGCCGCGGCGCTGGCCGAGGTGTGCGGAAGGGTCCGTGACATTGACCAGGGTGCCGAACAGGCGATCCATTTCCGCGTTCAGGCTGGCGTGTGCCGGCGGCGTGGCGAGCAGCGGCAGAAGGAGGAGTGAGACCAGCAGCCACTCGGGCCGGCGGTGTGCGCAACGCATGGGAGACCTCGGTTACGGGAAGGTGATGGCCGCGTCGGGTGGCAGCGGGTCGGTGCCGATCGCCCGCGCCCGCAGCAGGTCAAGAAAAACGGCGGGATCCTCGGGGACGTCGAGGGGGGCATCGAAAGCATCGTCCAGCCGCTGCGCGGCCACCCCGGGTTTGGTTCGGGCATAGGTGGCCGCATCGATCCAGCCCGCCTCGTGGGCGGCCAGGACGATGCGCTGCTGGAGATCGGTGCGCGACAGCAGCCCTTGAGCGAGGGGAGCCATCCCGTCGGGCGGGCGCACCAGGAATAGCGCCGGGGTCGACACGACGCCCAGCCGGGCGGCCTGGCCGGCATCGGGACGAAAGTCGGGAAACCGTCCCTGGGGCAGCGGGCGGCCATCGAGGGCGATGGCCTGGATCGTGAAGCCCGTGGATTGCGCCAGCATGCTCAACACCGGGGCTTGCGCCGCGCAGTAGGGGCAGTCGGCGCGATAGAAGAACCAGATCCCGACCTGCCCGGCGAGGGCTTGGAGCACGCGGTCGCGCTGTTGGCCGGCCAGGCGATTCAGGAGGTTGGCATAGTTTCCCATCGGATGGCGGGTGGTTTCATCCAGTGCGGGATCGCTCTGTACGACGCGCTGGAAGGCATCGGTGAAGCGTGAGGCTTTATCGAGCGCGAGCTTTTGCAGATAGAGATAAAGCGCGACGTTCGTCGGACTGGGGTCGTCGATCGCCTGGAGCTGATACTGCTCCAGATGGGTGCGCAGCCAGGCCGCCGAGAGTGGGGGCGGTGCGGGCGCCTCTGCCGCGATGGACGGTGGCGCCGGCGGTTGGGGGACCACCACCGGTGGCGGTTTGGGTTCGATCGGCGCGGGAGCCGGCGGCTGGACCGGGGGCTCGGTTTGGTACCAGAACCAACCTTCCGCCGCGCGCTCATAGAAGCGGGGGGCCTCCTGCGCGGGGGCCGCCAGGACCACACCACTGAGCGCCAGGGCGAGCCGAGTCCGCCGCCACGGGTGCTGACGGGGCTTAGGACGGGCGGGGTGCATCGGCCAGGCCGCGCCCGGTACGTCGTGCCTGTTGCAACGGTGAGGTGTGTGCCACCAGTTGCGCGGGTGTCGAGAGGGTGACCGGATACCAGGCGGGGCGCTGGTAGGGATGGTCGCGCCGCTTGGCGATCGGCAGGCGCAGCGTTTTTCCATCAATAACATACACCAGCGCGGTGCAGGGCAGAAAGACGATCTGGCGGCTGTGTTGAAGCGCGTTCAGGGCGGTGATCGCCGCCTCGGACACGCCCTGCCAGACGATCAGGTGCGCGTTGAGCAGACAATCGCGCTCACCGGCGAAGCCCGCGATGGACTGGCCCAATTCGACGAACGACACGCCGCCGCCGAGCCGGTCGATCAACGCCAGAATGGCCTGCTGCACGGCTCAAACACTCCAGAAGGGGATAGAGAAGACCACCCCGTGGCTGAGCCGGCGGGGCGATGATCCAGCATGGCGCGCCGAAACGGCGCCGCGATTACGGTTCAGGCCAAGGCCGCGACCAGGGGACGGGATCGATGACGCGGGGCCGTGCCGGTCGGTGTCACCGCGCGCCCGTGCAGGGTGGGCGCGACGGTCAGGGCTTCATGCTCACGTTCGTCGCGTAAACTGAGTGCGCGGCAGACCTGGCGCACGCTGACCTGGACGGCGAGCGCCGTCTGCAGATAGCGTTCGGGCAGCGCCAGGTCAGCCAGCCGCTCCCAGTGGCTCAGGATCGCCTCCTCCTCATTCAGCGTCGGATTGACCGGGCGCCCGCCGTTGGGGAAGGCGTCATCGAGTTGCAGGAGCTTGCGTTGACAGCGGTACTGTTGCGGGATCCAGCCGTAGAGATGGCTCATCAGGTGGCGGGGGGCGCCGGCCACCAACAGTTGCGCCTGGAGGGCCTGGGCGTGCTGTTGTTCGGTGAGTCGCTGCAAAGCCAGCCGGGTTTGCGCATGGTTGATGCGGACCTCAAATTCAATGAACGATGCACTCAGCGTCTTCAGCCAATGAAAGTCCTGAAGTGAGAGCGATTCCAGGATCCGAATTTCCGCCCAGTCAAATCCCAAATTCAAGGCGACGTCGTAGTTGCCGT
The DNA here is from genome assembly GCF_903866365.1 of uncultured Thiocystis sp. Lineage (GTDB taxonomy): Bacteria > Pseudomonadota > Gammaproteobacteria > Chromatiales > Chromatiaceae > Chromatium. Next base: position 30,334 of record NZ_CAIPNF010000078.1, on the reverse strand, counting down.
CATGCATCTGTTGCGTCGCATATTGCAGGATGAACAGCGATGGGTTGTGTTTTTCCACCGAAACCTCTCCGAATGCCATCAGGATCTGTTGAACCAAGCCATGTCACTGTGAACGGCGTCATCATAGCGAGCGGAAAAACCGTCTGGAACTGACAACGGTGATCGCGTTTTTAACCGTTTCCAGCGGTCCATGATCGTGCTGGATGAAGGATCTCCACCCGCTCTAAACGCCGCTGACGCGGCGGACCTTCCTTGCCGGCAGATCCAGAACCATCGCCCCCTTCAGTCGACCGGTTCCTCGTCCAGGGGCCAGTCCTGCGGGTCGGACGCGTCCCCTTCGCCGACGATCGTCACGACCTCCCGCACGGCGCGATCGACCGCCGCGCGCTGTCCGCGCCGGTCTGCTTCCGCGTAGGCATGGCGATGCAGCGCGATGAAGCTCTGTCCGGCCCCGCCCAGCGCATTGCGCCACTCGATTTGGGATGTGCTACGGGCCTTGTTGGAGAGCAGCCCCGATAACCACAGGGTGTCGATCGCCATCATCAACTGATCCAACGCGACGATCAGACTGGTGTAAGCGCCGATGTGCGGGGAAGCGATCTGCACCGTCAGGTCGAGCGGATGGGTGTAGCGCGGACGCACCTGCACCAGGTCATGCTGTTCGAGGAGGCGCTGCAGGCGCTCGCGTTCCGCCATCAGCGCCTCGCTCAGCACGGTCAGGCGCTGCGCAATCGTCGCCTCGAACTGATCCGCCTCCGCTTCCGTGGCGATGAGCCGCAGGATCACATCGATGCCGTAGAGCGCGGTCATCGTCGGGCGGAATTGGCGCAAGCTCACCAGTCGCCGCGCGTATTCACTGTGAAGGCGCACCCGGCGATCGAAGACTGGGCGACTATGGCGATAGGGACGATCCGCACGACGCGGCGGTTGGGCGTCGGTCGCCAGTTCCTGTCGCTGAGTCGGTGCGAGGAGCGCGAGGGTGTCGGTGGCCGTCGTCTCGATGGGCATGGCAGGGCGTTGCTCCAGGAAGGCCGAATAAGGGGAGGCCGCGGTTGGTCGCTCGCGCCTCGTGCAGCACGGATCCAGGTGTCTGGACGCCCCCGCCGTCACGGCCGGGCGTGGCGTGTCAACGCCATCGTGCCGTTGACCTGCCGGTCTCGCAACGCGCAACGGTGAATCCGTTCGCCTTGCCTTTTCATTGACGAACGGTCAGGGAGGCATGAACCGTTCCCGCCGACGCACGGCGGTTCATTCGCATAGACTCGGCCCTGACGGACGCCTCCCGTCCGGATTCATTCACACCGCGAGTGATTTACGTATGCGCATTTCCCTTCATTCGTTCGCGTCCCTGTTCCTGCTGCTGGGCATGAGTGCCACCGCCCTTCAGGCCCAACCGTCAATCCGCCTCATTAGCGCGGCCCCGGCGCCGGCCACGCGTCTTGAACCGCACCCGATCCTCACCCCCGTGCCGACCGCCCGGCCGCCGATCAAATCTCCCTCTGCGGATTCACGGCCCACCCTGGCGTCGACTGCCGGATCGACGACGTTTCTGCAGGGCACCGTCTGGGCGGCGGTCGCGGCCCGTCACGGACTCGATCCCGTGCTCCTCTATGGCGTGGCGTTAAAAGAGTCGCGCCGTGCCGCCGGAGCGCACGCCTCCGTGCCCTGGCCCTATACCCTGCGCGGGCCGGCGGGAGCGCAATACCATCGTTCCCGCGCGGAGGCCGCCCAAGCGCTGGCGCGCCTGACCGCCCGGCATCGCCCCCTGGCCATCGACGTGGGATTGATGCAGGTCAACCTGCGCTGGCATGGGGACAAGGTGGCCGACCCGGCGCAACTGCTGGATGCACGCACCAATCTGGACATCGCCGCCGGCATCCTGGTCGACGCAATCCACTCCGCCCCCGGTGATCTGGAACTGGGCGTCGGGCGTTACCATCATTGGCACAACGAAGCCATCGCCCGTGCCTACGGGCGCAGCGTGCTCAAGATGGTCCGAGCGATGTCGGCCGGCTCATGACCGAGCGTCAACTCATGGTCCACGCCCCGACCGGAAGCATCGTGCTCAGCATAGAGATGTAGCAGGGTGGGCGCAGCCGTGAAAGGTGATCGCTGTGATCATCATTCGCGCGAACGGCGCGCGCGGACTGGCGGTCGGTCGGGAAAGCGGGGGCGTCGCTGACGCGCGCATGTGACTCAGACCTGGTGGCGTCTGACTGAAACGGCGCGTGTCACCAAGCCGCGACGCGCCAGGGACGCTGCGTCGTCCGCGCATGGCCGCTGGTAGGAGGCGGTGAGTTGCCTCATCGGCCACCGCCTCAAGCGAGGGTGTCTCGCGATTCAGGCGTCCTCGTACACCGTCATGATCACCCCAGCGATCAGAGCGGCAAGCCCGATCCCCAGGGCAAGATCGTTGGCGCCATTGGGGAATAGCTTGGTGAGGTACAGCGGGAGGATGCCGATGAACAGCAGGAGGAATCCAACCAACCGTAGGATATTGCGGCGCTGGTAGTCGCGCCGGCGTTCCTTCGGCGAGGGTCCAGTCTCATGACCGATCAGCTCGGAATGCCTACCGACCTCATTCGAGACCGTTTGGTGACCGGCCTTGATTCCGCCAATATCGACGGTGATGTGCGGGAGGGCGGCGCCGGATGGCGGTATGATCGGCTGAATGTCGCTCGCCATGCTCTGCATAGCCGACAGGATGTCTTCGCGCGGGCTGCTCATGTCGGTGCTCCGATCAATGGACGGCGTGTGAGGGTTATCCGCTGGCAAAGGAAGCCAGTATCCCCAAACGCAGACGGCCGCGTCCACGAACCCGATCACAGTTCACGCAAAAAGCTTGCGGTATGATGGCATGGCGACCGTCGCCATCACTTACATCGCCAATTTGACCAGCTCCAGCACGGGGGCCTTGCGTGCCGTGTCGCCGCTCTGGTAGAGGCCGTAGATCACCGCGATCAGCTTTGCCTTCTTGGCCGGCGTCAATTCCCCCTGGATCTCTTTCAGACCGGTTTCGACGGACTCGATGATCGTCTCCAGGAGCGTCGTGTCGAGCGGGGTGCTGGTCTTGGCGCCCGCCCTCTGATCGTCGGCATGGCCTTCGCCCGTGGCCAGCCAGAGCAGCGATACCTCGGCCACCCGGGCGATGTCGACCAGCTTGTCCGCCCCCGGCACGCTGCTGCCCGCCAGGTACTTGCGGAAAACACTCTCCGAGATTCCACACTTTAAAGCGAATGCATTGGTGGAAAGCCCAGCCTTCGCGCGCTCAAGACGCTTCGGGAAACCCGCCCCATCCCAGCGAAGATTCTCTTTTAACTCGCTGTTTTTCAATATATTTACCACCATTTTACCTCATTAACAGAGATCATGAGTTCGTTATAAAGAGCGTAATTTCTCGTGTTATAGAGCAATATTTGCTTGACGGCTTCGCAATGATACGCGTACTTTCGCCCTTTCTGACGACTCTTTCGTGGTGGTGCTGAGCATGAAACGCGCGCAACTGCTTTCGCAAGCGGGTGGCCCGACTGGGCGGCGTCCGCCGGGATGCGGCGATGATATCGTGACGCTGAACCTGACTTGGCTGCTCACCGCGCGGGCCTTGGCCCGGACTGACGCCGGTCAGGCGGCCCTGGTCTACGGACTCGATCAGGAATTGATGGCGGTTCTGTGTGATGCCTCGCTTGAGGCGCTACGTGAGCTGGCGCAGTCGGGATTGATGCTGTTTCGGCCGCGATTTCGCCTTCGTTGGCTGCATGTGCGCACCCGCAACGCTGGACCATCCGCCGTGGGACTCGCGCTGCAAGCGATCCTGCTCGCGGCCGAGGAGCTGGCGTCGTGAGCAGGTTGGACCAGCATGGACGGATGCAGCAGGCCATCGTCTTGATTCGCCGCGGGTTGCGGACCTCGATTGTGAGTCGGATCAGTGGCGTTGGCCCGGCGCTGCTGCGCGAACTGCACCATGAGATCCATGGCTGCAGTCCGGCGGCCGGGCTGTTGCCGACGACCAGCGGCCTCCTGCGCTCATCGCGAATTCAGGCCAGCGCGTCGGTGTTGGTGGCCATCTACCGGGCATTCGGTGGCGATGGGATTAACCACCGGGTCGATGTCAATGCCTTGCTGCGGGCGCACGCGCTCTATGTCACGCAGATCCTGAGCGCCGCGCCATCCGGGGAGCTTGGGGTACCCCTCGATCTCACTCAGGCTTGGGCCATCGCCCGCGATCTGACGACCGGGCTCACGACCTTGCGGTTCTGTGAACGCTGCGCGGTGCACTATCTGGTGGCCGATTTTTCACGCACCGCCTTGGACTGTCCGATCTGCGTCGTGAAGGGTGGTCGCAGGTCGAGGAATATCGCCACGATGAACGGGCCGCCTCCCACAGGGGGAATGGAGCGATCCCCATGACGCCACCACTCGCCCTCGACCTGAAACGCGCCGCAGACCTGCTGTGCGTCAGCGAGCGCACCATTCGCCGCCTGCTCGAAGCTGGCGAGCTGCAACGGGTCCGCATCGGACGCAGTGTTCGCGTTCGCACCGAAAGCTTGCGGGACTACGTAGACCGCGCGAGCACTGCGAGTAATAATCCAACCTGCGTGGGGCAGGGTCTGCGGGAGAAGAACCCATGCAACGAAAGCGACAAAACACGGACCAGGATGGTCTCTACGAACGTCACGACTCGCCCTACTATTGGGCGTCCTTCGTCGACGCAAGTGGCAAACGAGTTAGACGCTCTACTGGGATCCGGCGGTCGATCGAGGGGCGGCGCGAAGCCGACGCGCTCCTAGCCAAGTGGAAACTGGAGGCGCATCGACAACGCCAATGGGATGAGCTGCCGACCCATAGCTTCGATGATCTGATGCTGGAGTATTTGAAGGCGACGGCGGGCGAGCGACGCAGTGAATCGACCGTGCACATGCATGTGCGCCGGCTGCGTCTGAGCTTCGCCGGGGCGACGATCGAGCAGCTGCGAGCCGCGGAGATCACGGTCTACATTCGGCGGCGCAAAGGCGAAGGCGTCTCCAACAGTACCATCAACCGTGAGCTGGAGGTGCTCTCGGCCGCGATCGCTTATGCGGTGCGCGAATGGGAATGGCCAATCACCAATCCGGTGCCGGGACGCATGTTGAAGGAGCCGGAAGGGCGATTGCGCTGGATCACCCGCGACGAGGCGACCAACCTGATTGGGGCAGCGAAAGCGCAGCCGAAGGCACCGCATTTGGCGCCTTTGATTGTGCTGGCGTTGCATACCGGGATGCGTCGGGGTGAGTTGCTCGGTCTGGAATGGAACCGGGTCGATCTGAATGAGGGGTTGATCTACCTGGAGGCCCGGCATACCAAAGCGGCCAAACGACGGGCCGTGCCCGTCAATGCCGTGGCCCGCGAGGCTCTGCTTAACCGCGCCCACTGGCGAGAAGAGCAGTGCCCGACGACATCCTGGGTGTTCAGCGATCTGGACGGGAGTCGGATCGGGAGCGTCAAGCGGAGCTTTGCGACCGCCTGCCGCAACGCGGGCATCGCCGACTTTCGCTTTCACGACCTGCGGCATACCTGCGCGGCCTGGCTGGTGCAGTTGGGGGTGCCATTGATGGACGTGCGCGACGTGCTCGGCCATAGCACAGTCAAGATGACCGAGCGCTATGCACATCTATCACCGGCCCAGACGCGAGCCGCCGTCTCCGTGTTAGAGGCTGGCGAGTCACGATTGAGTCACGTTGAGGTTGGGGAGGGCGGCTGAAATGTCAGCCAACCCCTTGAAAAATTTGGCGCGCCCGGAGAGATTCGAACTCCCGACCACCTGGTTCGTAGCCAGGTACTCTATCCAGCTGAGCTACGGGCGCTTGGTTGAAACTGTATTTTTAAATTATCTCGGCATTATGTCGATAAATTTTTTTTTGTCAATTCATCTGTTCAAATTTTCCCAAGGCGACGCAGTCGGTCGATCTCCACGTGGCTGGATCAACGCCAAGGTGGCTGAGATCATTGCGCGGGATTCAGCACTCGCCCTGGAACGGTCAGGGAGCGTTCTGGACGGGGCAGCGACCGCCCGTCGGGCTGGAGCGGGCGCGGTTCGGAGTGCCGTGGCGGATGATCCCGCCTGTCGGGGCACTGATCGGGGCGTGGGCAGGGAGGCCGCCGGAATCTTGGATAGAGAGGGTATAGGGTTCGACGCGCACGCTCGGCTTCGGCATCCGCCTGTCGGGCGCGGGCGCGGGACGCTTCAATCTCCGCGAGATGGCGCGCCTCCTCCAGCCGTCTCAGTTGCTCTTCGCGACGCGTGGCTTCGAGCTGTTTGCGTTCAGCCTCCAGGCGTCTGACCTGATTCATCACTGAATAGGGGTCATCCGCTGGCTGAGGCGCGGGCGCGGGCAATGGCTGAATCTGGACCGGAACCGCCGGATTCGACGGGGGACGATCGCCGAAATGGACCTGACCCTGATCATCGACCCATCGGTACAATTCACCCGCGCCAAGCTCGGCGGTCACCAGGAGGGTCAGCAGTAGGATCGCCGGTCGCATCGTCAATCTCGCGAGTTTCATCGTGATCGGCATCCTTAATGATTAAAGCGCCAGATTGATCCCCGACACCAGCAACCCTGGCAACAGCGCGCTGTCGGTCGAGCGACCATCATAGGTCTGCGCGGACAAAATCAGTTCGCGCTCAGCGGTCAATGCTTCCAGACGGTCGCCCAGCAGATGATAGAGGCTGTCGTCGAACCGCATGACCTTGACCGGGGAAACGAACTCGCCATTTTCCACCCAATAGGTGCCGAAGCGGGTCATGCCGGTCACGCGGCAATCGTTGGGATCCGACCAGTTGCAGTACCAAAGATTGCCGATATAGAGACCGGTGTCGAGCCGGGAGAGCGCCTCGTCCATCGGCAGATCGCCCGCGTCGAGCCCCAGCGATTCGGGCGAGCCGCTCGCCGCATTGACGGTCTCGCCGTACTCCCTGCCGCTGCGCGCATCCACCAGACACTGACCGAAAGTGCCCCCTTCGATCAGCGTCACGCGGTCCGGCTTGACGAAACCCTCGGCGGTAAAACCCGCCGCCAGACCGCGTGCGTGCTCCTCGCGGAGATGGACCCGCGGATCGAAACGGCGCTCGCCGCGCGTCATCAGGAGCAAGGGGGTCTGATGGGTTCGATGACTCTTGAGATCGAACCCGCCCCAGGCGAGCATGCCCATCAGTTCATTGACCGCCGCCGGGGCCAGATAGGCGCGATAACGGCCCGGTTCGAGTGTGCGCGCGGGCCGGGCCATAATCCGCAGCCCTTCGCGCAGGGCGTCGAGCTTGCGGTTGAGCGTCGCGGTTTCCCAATGAAAACCGCCCAGACCCGCCTTGACCGCCTTGTCAGCTTCCAGGTAACAGCTCCAATCAAGGTTGAAGCTCAGGCTCTGGTGCCAGTGACGATGACCGATGGAACTCGCCAGTCCCTCATGGATCTCGCCGCTGGCCCAGATGCCGACCAGATCCAGGCCAGCGGCGGCGGCGATGAGTTCGGCGATGGCCTCCTCGGCGGGCGGGATTTGTTCGCCGACCTTGCGCTGGCTCTCGCCGGGCTCGGTGGAATAGTGGAGATAGGGGTCGTCCGGAACATGGACGAGACGTTCGCGCAATCGCGCGAGCAGATGGCGCGCCCGGATGAGATCCTGTCGCGCATCGCCCGTGAGGTCGCAGCTTCCCTCGACCTGTCTCGCCCCATCGATCAGATTCAGGGCTAGCGCGGCGGAGCGCACATGACCGGCCTGGCGGATGCGGTTGCGGTTCAGACGCACGAAGTCCGACGCCTCCCCGCTCAGGTTGCAGAACAGGATCTCGGCACCGCTGAGCCCAGACTGGAGCCGGTCGGCCAAGGCGAAAAAGGCATCCTGATTCATTCGCCACCTCCAAACACGGCCACGTCCCGAAACAGACAGGGTGGCGAGGCATGACCGACAGACACCGACTGATTCGGCTCGCCTTTGCCGCAGTTCGTCACCCCACGAATCTCCAGGGTCTCGGGACCGCCGACCCCGTCGAGACGGCGCCAGAATTCGGCCGAGATGCCGCGATAGCCCGGATTGCGCACCAGCCCCTTGAGTTCGCCGTCCTCGATCAGGCGTCCCAGTTCGCAGCCGAACTGGAACTTGTTGCGGCTGTCGTCGATCGACCAGGAACGGTTGGTGTCCATCAGGACGCCACGCTCGACCCGCGCGATCAGCTCGTCGAGGCTGCCCTCTCCCGGCTCCAGATTGAGGTTACCCATGCGGTCGATCGGCGGACGATCCCAACCGCTGGCGCGGGTATTGGCGGTGCCCGGCAGACCGGCGCGCGCCTGGGAGAGTGGACCGCCGAGCGGACGCTCCAGGATGCCCCGGCGGATCAGATACTCGCGTTGGGCCGGCGCGCCCTCGTCATCGGCGACCATGGACACCAGCTCGCCGGGAACCGTGGGATCGAAGGTGACATCGAGGAGTTCGGAACCGTAGCGATAGCGGCCGAACATACCGGGCGTGACGAAGCTGGTGCCGGCATAGTTGCGCTCGTCGCCGAGGATGCGATCCAGTTCCAGCGGGTGACCGATGCTCTCGTGGATCTGCAACACCATCTGGCTCGGCAGCAGGATCAGATCGCGGGTGTCCTCGGGGCATTCGGGCGCCTCCAGCAGCGCGATGGCCTCTTCCGCCACGCGCGGCGCGTCGTCCAGCAGACGTACCGCCGCGAGGCGTTCCAGTCCGCCCTGTTGCGCCCAATCCGCCCCGCCGCCCAGCCGACGCTGGGTCTGACTGCCGGCATTGGCAACGGCGAACAGCCCCGGATGGACCGACTCGAACACCTGGGAGACCCGTCCGCCATCGCTGGTCACCAGTAACTGCGACACCCGGCGGCGCATCAGCCAGGCGGCCCAGTCGACGATGCGTTCGTCGATCGCCAGGGCCGTGTTGGCGGCTTGGAGCAGCGCCAGCTTGTCGGCCACCGCCATGGCTTTCCAGGATTCCAGGATGGTGGAGCGATAGTCGGCGCGCGTACTGGCACGCGGATACAGACCGGCATCGAAGAGCCCAAGCCGGGCATGGGCGAGCGCCCAGTCCGCCGCCCGCTCGCCGGCGGCGCGCAGACCGGCGGCGCTCAGATCGCTGGTGGCGCCGTAGCCGATACCCCCACCACGGACGACCGTGACCATGGCGCCCAGCGAGCTGTCGAGCGCGCTCGGCTCGACCACGCCCTGACGCACCTCCAGATGATCGGACTCTTCCTCGACCAGGCGCAGGGTCCAGTATTCGCAGGCCGGTGCCTGTGACGAGAAACGATCGGCGAATGCAGAGAGTTGTTCCATGACACGAACGGATCCGGTTGGAATGCAATCCCATCACTTTCGTCAGAGGCGGTGCCGCTGTCAACCTCGTATCCGCGCCGCGTCGCGGATTTCCGGGAGCGCCATCAGCTAACTCCCGGGCTCCCAATCCATCAGCTCCCGCACCACGGCAGTCGCATAGGCGCCGGCGGTCAATTCAAAGGTCAGCTCAAGCCCCTCGTCGGTCGACCGTCCGGTCAAGCCAATAACCGGCAAGCGCAGCGCGCGGCGCTCCTGATCCATCCTCTGCGCGGCAAGTCCTTCTGGCCAGCCGGGAAAAGCGGCGGCCACCGTCTCCTCAAGCCGTTGGATCGAATCGCGCGTCGGCGGCGCGCCGGAGCCCCAGAGCGGACCGCTGGGATGCAGATCCATCCGCGCGCAACGCTCGGTCAAGGTTGCGTCGATCGTCTCGGCGAGAAAATGCGAATGGGTGCCGTCGAGTTGCAGACAGTCGCCGGGCTGGGGGCGATCCCAGTCCTCGCGCCGGACCCGCTCGGCCAGAAGCTGATTGAAGATCTGCGAACGCGCGGCGGACAGCCAGAGACCTTTCTGATGGCGCGGTACTCGTCCCGCCGTGCCGCCGAAGAGCGCATGGGCGCGAATCAGATTGCCGTCGGCGTGACCGAACCGCTGTTCGCCGAAATAGTTGGGTACGCCGCGCGCGCGGATCGCATCGAGCCGGGCGTCGAGAGCGGGAGCCGTCAGCGCGCAGTCGCGCATCAGGAGGCGAAAGCGGTTCCCGGCCAGTGCGCCGCGCCGGAGCTTGCGCCGATGCGAGTGGACTTCGAGCACCTCGATCCCATCCGTGGTCAACGCCGACCAATCCGGCGTTTCGTCGCGCGGTCGCGGGACGGAAAACCACTGGCTGGTGATGGCGTGACGGTCCTTGAGACCCGCGTAACCGATTTCGGACTGGGACGCGCCAGCCAGCGTCGCCAGACGGCGAGCGGCCCATTCGGTATTGGCGCCGGTTTTGCGCACCCACAGCAACAGATGGTCGCCCTCGCCGTCCGGCGCGAAGCCCAGACGCTCCTCGACCTGAAAATCGGCGGGATCGACCCGCAGACGCCCGCGCCCCAAGGGTTCGCCGTGCGCCCTCGGCAGATCCGCGAAGGTCGTCCAGCACGGCAGGGGCGCCTGCGTCATGCGCCCGGCTCCGTCAACAACACCACGGCGGAGGCCGCGATCCCCTCGCCACGCCCGGTGAAGCCCATGCGTTCCATGGTGGTCGCCTTGACATTGACGCGCGCCGGCGCGCAGCCAAGATCGATGGCGAGGATCGCACGCATGGCCGGAATGTGCGGCGCGAGCTTGGGCTGCTGGGCGATGATCGTCATGTCCGCATTGTGCACGGTCAGACCCATCTGGCCCAGACTAGCCATCACCCGTCCGAGCAGGATACGGCTGTCGATGCCGGCATAGGCGGCGTCCGTATCCGGAAAGTGATGACCGATATCGCCCAGCCCGGCCGCGCCGAGCAGCGCGTCGCAGAGTGCGTGGATCAGCGCGTCGCCATCGGAGTGGGCGAGCAGGCCCTGATCGTGGGGGATCGTCAGACCGCCGAGCACCAGCCGGCGGTCCGGCGCGAAACGATGGGCGTCAAAGCCCTGACCAATCAGCATGTTTTGTCTCCTCGCGACGAATCGATCCGCCCTTGCTGTCGCAGATAAAAATGGGCCAGGGGAAGATCCTCGGCCCGGGTGATTTTGAGATTGTCGGCGTGGCCTTCGATGAGGCGTGGAGCGTGGCCCAGACGCTCGATGGCGGAGGCGTCGTCGGTGACCAGATCGTTCGCGGCCAGGGCGTCATGCAGCGCATGGCGCAGCAGTCCGAGCCGAAACATCTGGGGGGTATAGGCATGCCAGAGGCTCGCCCGGTCGACGGTGGACGTGATCCGCCCGGCGCCGTCGTCGCGCTTCATGGTGTCGCGCACCGGAATCCCGAGCAGACCGCCAACGGCATCTCCGAGCAGGGCGTCGATCAGGCGGTCGAGATCGGCGGCCCGCAGACAGGGACGCGCGGCATCGTGGACCAGCACCCAATCGCCATCTTCCGCACGACCCTCAAGTGCCGCGAGCGCGTTGAGGACGGAATGGCAGCGTTCCGCGCCACCCGCCGCGCGCATCACCTTGGGATGACCGGCATGAGCGGTGCTCTCCCAATAACCGTCCGCCGGATCCAGCGCGACCACGACCCCGCCGATCCGCGCATCCTCAATGAACAGATCCAGCGCGTGATCGATCACCGCCCGGCCGGCCAGGTCAAGATATTGCTTGGGAATGGCGCTTCCCATGCGCCTTCCCACGCCGGCCGCGGGCAGGATCGCCCAGAGCGACGGGGTTTCGTTCATGGCGCGCTCTCCGCGGTGGGTTTGGGTCGCTCGATAACCTGGATAAAGATCTCGCCGGCCTTGATCATGCCAAGCTCGCTTCGCGCGCGCTCCTCCAATGCCTCCTGGCCCTCGCCAAGATCTGCGACTTCCGCCTGAAGCTGCTGATTGCGCGCCATCAGACGCGCGATCTCGGCCTCCTGGAAGGCAATTTCCTGCTTCAGCGCATGGAGTTCCGCCAGGCTCCCCTGACCGACCCAGAGCCGGTACTGGAGCGCCCCCAGAAGCACGATGAGCACTGCGATCAACCAACGCATGTCGAGACCCGATTAGTCATGGAAGCCCGGACCTGGCCCGGTCGACCCTTCGGTCGGACGCGGGACAGGTCCGGCAAGCCGTCTCGTCAGAGCCGGCTGAAGGCAGCGCGGCCCGCGTAGACCGCCTCGTCGCCCAACTGATCCTCGATGCGCATCAACTGGTTGTATTTGGCGACCCGGTCGGAGCGCGACAGCGAGCCGGTCTTGATCTGACCGGTGCCGGCCGCGACCACCAGATCGGCGATCGTGGTGTCCTCGGTTTCGCCCGAGCGGTGCGAAACGACCGATGTATAACCCGCCTTGTGGGCCATGGCGATGGCTTCCAGCGTCTCGGTCAGGGTGCCGATCTGGTTGACCTTGATGAGGATGGAGTTGGCGATGTTCCTGTCGATGCCTTCCTGCAGGATCTTGGTGTTGGTGACGAAGAGATCGTCGCCGACGATCTGGACCTTGTCGCCAAGCCGTTCGGTCAGCCGCTTCCAGCCGTCCCAATCGCCCTCGGCGAGACCGTCCTCGATCGAGATGATGGGATATTGCGACACCCAGCCAGCGAGCAGGTCGATCATGCCATCCGCGTCGAGCGTGCGGCCCTCGCCCTGGAGATGATAGCGACCGTCCTTGTAGAACTCGGACGCCGCCACGTCCATCCCGAGATAGAGGTCGGAACCGACCTTGAAACCGGCCTTGCCGATGGCTTCCAGGATCGCCTCGATGGCGGCCTCGTTGGAGGACAGATCGGGGGCGAAACCGCCCTCGTCGCCGACTGCCGTGCCGAGACCGCGCCCTTTCAGGACCGACTTCAGAGCATGGAAGACCTCGGCGCCATAACGCACCGCCTCGCGGATGCTCGGGGCGCCGACCGGCAGGATCATGAACTCCTGGAAGTCCACGCTGTTATCGGCATGACTGCCGCCATTGATGATGTTCATCATCGGGACCGGCAGACGGTAGGGACCGGCGGACAGCGACCTGAACAGTGGCAGCGCCTTTTCCTGCGCCGCCGCGTGGGCCGCCGCCAGCGAGACGCCGAGCAGGGCATTGGCGCCGAGCCGGCGCTTGTTGTCGGTCCCGTCCAACTCGATCATCTTTTGATCGACCGCCTTCTGATCGGCCGCGTCCATGCCAAGCACGGCCTCGCGCAGTTCGCCCTGGATATTGGCGACCGCGATCAGGACACCCTTGCCGAGATAGCGGGACTTGTCGCCATCGCGCAGTTCCAGCGCCTCGCGCGATCCGGTGGACGCACCGGACGGGACGATCGCGCGACCGATGGCGCCATCGGCGGTGATGACATCGGCCTCGACGGTCGGATTGCCGCGAGAATCCAGCACCTCACGGGCGCGGACATCGATGATTTCGGACATAAGCGGGTTGCTCCTGAAGCAGGGAGAAAAACTGGATGTTAGCGAAGCTCGATATCTTAGCCGCAAGAGGCTGAGGGCGCAGCGAAACCGCTCGGTATTTTTCCAGCCCGGACGGCCCGGATCGGCTCGCGACGCTGCAACCTTTGCGGTTCCAAAGACCGGATTTAGCTTCAAACCGGCCCGTCATGGGCGGATTTAGAGCATCTCCTGCGGATCCACGTCCAGCGACCAGCGCAGCCCCCTCGTTCGGGGCTGACCGCGCAGGGCCGGGCTCCAGTGCGCCAGAAAACGCTGGAGCGGCGGACGCTCGCCGCATTGCACGAGAAGCTGGGCGCGATAGCGACCGGCGCGGCGCTCCATCGGTGCCGGGATCGGGCCGAGCAGTTGGATCCTCGGCGTATCCGCGGCCGCGATCAGCCCTTCCGCCAGGGCGCGGGCCGCGCGCAAAAAAGCGAGCGGTTCCGACTCTCCGGGCGCCTCGGCGCGGACCAGGGCGAGATGGGCGAAGGGCGGCAGTTCGGCATCGCGTCGTTCCCCCAGCGCCACGGCCGCGAAACCGCCATAGCCCTCGCGCAGCAGCGATTGCAGCAGGGGATGTTCCGGATGACGGGTCTGCAGCACGACCCGGCCGGGCCGCTCCGCCCGTCCCGCCCGCCCGGCGACTTGCACGATGAGTTGCGCGGTGCGTTCCGGGGCGCGGAAATCGCTGGCGTAGAGCGCGTGGTCCAGATCCAGGATGCCGACCAGGGTGACGCCCGGAAAATCATGCCCCTTGGCCAGCATCTGCGTTCCGAGCAGGATCTGGATCTCGCCACGCTGGACCGCCCCGAGCAGGCGGTCCAGTTCGCCCTTGCGCCGGGTGCTGTCGCGATCGATGCGGGCGATGCCGGCCTCCGGAAACAGGGGTCTCAGATTGTCTTCCAGACGCTCGGTTCCCTGCCCCAGCCGGCGCAGATCGCTGCCCTGACAGGCGGGGCAGAGACTTGGCACCGGCTGCGACCAGCCGCAATGGTGGCACCAGAGTTTGCGCGGATGCAGATGCAGGGTCAGGCGGGCGTCGCAATGCGGACAGCCGCCGACCCAGCCGCAGGCGTGACAGGTAAGAATCGGCGCATAGCCGCGCCGGTTGAGAAACAGCAGCACCTGATTGCCGGCCGCGAGTTCGGCCCGCATATCGGCGCGCAGCACGGACGACAGTCCGGCCTGCAAGGGCTGATTGCGAATATCGAGCAGCGAGATGGTCGGCGGGCGGGCAAGACCGGCGCGCTGAGGCAGTTTCAGCCAGCCGTAACGGTCGAGCCGCGCATTGTGCAGGGTCTCCAGCGCGGGCGTCGCCGAACCGAGCACCACCGGACAGCCGGTCAATTGGGCGCGGCGCACCGCCAGATCCCGCGCCGAGTAGCGAAATCCCTCCTGCTGTTTGAGCGAGGCGTCGTGTTCCTCGTCGACCAGGATCAGCGCCAGCCGGGGGAGAGGGGTAAAGATCGCCGAGCGGGTTCCGAGCACCAGCGTGGCCTCGCCGAGCGCGGCGCGATGCCAGTTGCGTTCGCGTTCGCGCGCATTGAGCGCCGAATGCAGCACCGCCACCGGCCCCGGCAGGCGCTGCACGAAACGCTCGCGCAGTTGCGGCGTCAGCCCGATCTCCGGCACCACCACCAGTGCCTGACCGCCGGCGGCGATGACCGCCTCGATCAGACGGATATAGACCTCGGTCTTGCCGCTGCCGGTCACGCCGTCGAGCAGGAAGGCGCGGAAACTGCCGAGCGCGCCCTGGATCGCGTTCACCGCCGTCTGCTGGTCGGCATTGAGTGCGGGACCGGCGAGCGCCGAGACCGGCGGCGGCAGGGATGGCGTCAGGCCCGGAGCCAGTTGGCAGGTCTCGATCAGTCCCTTCGCGCGCAGCGCGCGCAGGGTCGCGGCGCAGTCTCCCAGGCTCGCTCTCAGATTGGCCAAGGCCAGACCCGCCGGGGCGGCGCGCGCGAGCAGGGCCAGCAGATCGCGCTGCCGGGGCGCGCGGTTCAGCGTGTCCAGCGCGACGGTCAGACCTGCGGGCGTGGCCTGGATCCCAGGAATCCGCTCGTCGAGCAGGGGCGCCGGATCGCGCAGACGGGCCGGCAAGGCGGTGAAGAGCGCCTCCCCGATCGGCTGCCGATAATAGGCCGCGGCCCATTCGATCAGCCGCAGATCCACGGGCGACAGCAGCGGGCGCGTATCCAGCACCGACTCGACGCACTTGAGACGCGCGGGATCCTGCTCGGTGCGGGAGGCGATCCGCAGCAGCATTCCGACCCGATGGCCGCGTCCGAACGGCACCAGGAGACGCAGGCCCGGCGTCAGCGTGACGGGAGCGGGTGACACCGGCGGCAGATAGTCGAACAGCTCCGCCAGCGGCGCCGCCACGGCGACTCGCAGGATCGTCGGGCCGGGCTCGGACGGGTTCGGTACGTGACTCACGGGCGCGGGGCGGTCCACGGCAGGATCATCGATCCGGCCGGATTGCCGCGCGCCTTGGATGGGCGGCCTTCGATTGCATTCGACATCCGCGGCAACCAGATTGAAAAATCAGGCTTGACACTGAGCGACACCGACACAACAAAGCGGTGCCCCGGCGAGCGAATTCGCGTGCAAATGGGGCAACCGGTTGTGCGACAAGGCGAAAGACAAACTGCTCACAAAGCCTGTGGATAAGTCTGTGGACAGGCTCTGTGAATCGCGCTCCGGATAGCGCCAATACGAAGGTTATGTGGTTTTGGCAAGGCTTTGACCAGTTCATGACTTCTTTTAAAATTCAATATGTTACCGAATAGCGCCACCGTCGACCGAAAGAGCGCCTTGACAAATTCGCGGGTTTCCACATCGCCATTCCGGGCTGTGCATGATTGACCATGAGAGACCCGCTCGTGCCGCCTGGAGACCGGGCGCGCGGGGAATCGCCCACCCTTGGCAAACCGATGACCGGACGCATGGGAAACGGCGATTTTCGGGTTGCACGCGCGAGACAAGTGTGTATTATTCGCGCAAATACCGAGCCGTGTTTTCGCTATGTTGCAACTGAATCAACAGGTACTGCGAACGGATCTGGCAGGCATGCCCCTGGAGTGGATCGACTACCGGGGGGCGGCCCGACTCTATTTTCTCGACCAGGTCGCCTACGCCTGCGGGGATCCGCTCTTCCTGCTGAGGGGCGGAACCAACGCAATCACCCGCGTCCAGAGCCGGCTCGAAATCCACTCGATCATCGCCACCTACGGCATCCATCACGCCCTGAACAAACTTCAGGACGATTATATGCCGCCGCTCTCGAACCGCACCCTGTTCCAGCGGGACAACCACATGTGTATGTACTGCGGTCAGCATTTTTCCGACCGCCACCTGTCCCGCGACCACGTCCGTCCCTCCAGCAAGGGCGGCGCGGATCACTGGAACAATGTTGTCACCGCCTGTGTCCGCTGTAACAACTACAAGGCCGGGCGCTCTCCGGAGGACGCCGGCATGGAACTGCTCGCCGTGCCCTTTGCCCCCACCCATGCCGAATACATCTTTCTGATGGGGCGCCACGTCCTGGCCGATCAGATGGAATTTCTGCGCGCCCACTTTCCCCGCTCCAGCCCACTGCATCGCCGGCTCGCTCGCGAGACGCCGGCATGACCGCCTGGGACGCGATCGCCGAGCGCATCGGCGCGGTCACCGGCGAGCCCTTCCAGGTCCGGCACCAGCGTCCGATCGGCGGCGGCTGCATCAATACGACCTGTCTGATCGACGACGGTCGGCGCGGGTTTTTCGTCAAGCTCAACGCCGCTGAGCGCCTGGCGATGTTCGAGGCGGAGGCCGATGGCCTGGGCGCACTGGCCGCGGCCGGGGCCATGCGTGTTCCCGCGCCGGTCTGCGCGGGTCTCGCCGGCACGCAATGCTATCTGGTCATGGAATGGCTCGATCTCGGCGGGCGGCTGGACGGCGCGCTCGCCGGGCGGCAACTGGCTCAGTTGCATCGCGCCACCGCAGAAACCTTCGGCTGGCATCGCGACAACACCATCGGCGCCACCCCGCAACCGAATACGCCCCACGCGGACTGGGTCGACTTCTGGCGCGAGCACCGGCTGGGGTATCAACTCGAACTCGCCGCCGCCAGGGGCTATGGCGGTGGTCTGCGGTCGTCCGGCGAACGCCTGCTCGGCGCGCTCGACGCGCTCATCGGACACCGCCCGGCGCCATCCCTGCTGCACGGCGATCTCTGGGGCGGGAATATTGGCGCCACGCCCGACGGGCAGCCGGTCATCTTCGACCCCGCCGTCTATCACGGCGACCGCGAGGCGGATCTGGCCATGACCGAGCTTTTTGGCGGTTTCGACGCACGTTTCCAGTCCGCCTATCGCGACGCCTGGCCGCTCGATCCCGGCTATACCGTCCGCAAGACCCTCTACAACCTCTATCACATCCTCAATCATCTGAATCTCTTCGGCGGCGGCTATCTCCGTCAGGCCCAGGGCATGATCGACCGACTGCTCGCCGAAACCGACTGAAGGTGACGCAAAAATGACGAATATGTTAAAACTTAAAGATTGCACCTGATTGCCAGGTTGTTATCTTCGTTTGAAGTACGTCGACCCCTTTTTTCATATGTCACGAGAACTCCTGATCCTCCGTCACGCCAAGTCGGATTGGAGCGCGGGCGATACCGCCGATTTTCGGCGTCCGCTCGCCAAGCGCGGCAAACACGACGCGCCCAAGGTCGGCGCCTGGCTCTTCCGCGAGGGGCTGGTTCCGGATCACGTCGTCTGCTCGCCCGCCGACCGCGCCCGCCAAACCGCCGAGATCGTCTGCAAACGGCTGGACTACAAAAAAAAGAAAATCGTCCTGGAAGCCGGGATCTATGACGCGGGCGTTCCGGAATTGCTCGATGTGCTCGAACGCTGTCCCGCCAGCGCCACCACAGTCCTGATCGTCGGGCATAACCCCGGCCTGGAAGACTTGGTCAGACACCTGGTCGGCGAGGATCTGGACATCCCCGAGGATGGCAAGCTGCTGCCGACCGCGACCGTCGCCCGGCTGGAAATGCCGGACGATTGGCGCGCACTCGGTCCGGGCAGCGCACAACTGGTCTCGATCACTCGCCCGCGGATGATCTAGGGCGTTTCATCAATTCAAGACTGTGAACTCACGGCGGCCACCCGCTGGCTCCAGCCGTGGGGTGCGTGCAGGGCGGTGCGCTCTTATTCGTCTGCCTGCCACCGTCACATCCGCTCTTCGACGAATGGGTGGCGGACTTCGCGCGCGGCGGCGAGGTGTCCGCCTTGGTGAAGACCCGCTGGACGGGCACCCAGCGCCTGACCGAGACGTCTCGGTGGCTCAATGACTTGCCGCGGCGCGACGGGAAAGACGCCGGGCTGGTCGGCGGGTGCGAACTCACCGCCACCGATGCCGAGGGCCAGGTGCTCGACCGCATCGCGTGGGCGAGTTCCGAGCCGATCAACGCCGACAACGTCATCGCCCTGCTGGCGAGCGGGCGCCGTCGCTGGAAAATCGAGAACGAAAACAACAATACCCTCAAGACCAAGGGATATCCTTTCGAACACAACGATGGTCATGGCCAAAGGCATCTGGCTGCCCTGTTCGCGAGCCTGATCCTGTTGGCGTTCCTCGTCCTTACCGTGCTTGACCGACTCCATCCTGGTTACCAGGCGGTGCGCCGTCAACTGCCGTCGCGTCGCACGTTCTTCGAGCATCTGCATGCACTGACCCAGTATCTGCCCTTCGATTCCTGGGAGCACCTGTTCGATTTCATGCTGGAGGCTCTTCAGCCGGCGCAACCACCTCCCGCACGCCGCGCGGGCGGGAAGCGGGGGCAAATTTAAAATTGCTGCTAAACTGACCATGGACTTTCGCGACGCGGCACAGCGCACGCGCGATGACTTGGCGCGTGGCGCGATGGCCGACGCCGCCCTGTGGCTGCACTCCCTGCAAGGGCGCGCGGGATATTTGGGCGCGCGCGAGATGATCCAGATCGACAACCCGGATGACCTGGCAGTCGTCGAACGTGTTCTCAGTCTGTCAGCGACTTGTCAGGCTTCGACTTTCTGAGGAAATCCTGGGCAAGCGACTGACTCTGCCAGCCTTCCATCCATCCGATAAAAAATCATGTCGCCCGTTTCCTCGCAAATCCAGACTTCTTGAGCGCCTTTCTCAAAATACAAAACCCTCTTTTCCACGAGTTCCGCCAAGCGATTGCTTGGCGAAGCGACTTCCACCACGATTTCCGGTGACTCGGTATAGGGTGTCGATTTGCCGTGTTGACGAAAGAACTCGTTTGAACACCAAACGACATCGGCGACTTTGACGTTTTTCGATGTCTGAATACTGCACTCGACAAACGCTTTACCCGACGGCAGTTGTTCTTTCAAGAGAACAACAATCGCAGTTTGCAACATGCCGTGCGCATTGCTTGCCGGACTCATCACGATTTTTCCCCATTCATTCAGCTCGATCTTGAATGGGAGTCCCGATAAGACTGGATCAGCGATCACCGAAGACCAATCCATCTTGTTTCCCCCTGACTCTAACCAGATCACAACGATGGTTGTACTCGCTTTTTGACGTCACCCTAACCCCTATCGCGGTCATGTGCCAGACCGCTGATCGGTCTCCCCGGAGCCGAATGAGAGTCGGCGCTCCTAGCAGCCTGTCGGACTTGAGCGTTCGGATTGGCTGGAAAAGACAATCAAGAGGCTATTTTCCTCGAAAATCGCCTTTTTTCGGCCAAAAAATCGGACGGAAGCGGCTCATCGGCTCAGGCATCCCAGGAGTGATGCGCCTATTCTACCGGCGGCCGTGCCGCTCGGCACCGGGAAAGTCCGACAGGCTGCTAGCTCCACCCGCCGATTCTGCGCGCGTCCCTCCTCCGTCTGATTCGACGCCAACGGGGCCGCAAATGATACGCCCACCGGCAGCAACCGCGTCTTGTCGACGTCATGGTCGCGGACCAGGGCCGTGACCACCGCTTCGGCGTGCCGCCTGGGAGAGGGTCCGGTTGTACTCGAAGGTGCCGGCCATGTCCGTATGCCCGATCACCAGCAGCTTGAGATCCAGGTTTGCGGTCAGCATTCTCATCGCGGTCATGGACTCGCAAGCGGAATGACCGTCAGGCGGATCTCCCGCGGATGACCGTCATCCGCAGATGAGCCCGGTTTTCCGAAAAACGCCTAACGCCCTCTGGTCAACACGGAATAGGCTTTGCCCTCCGGGGTCACGAACCGATAGCGCGGGCGGTTTTCGGGCGTCTCTTCGTTGAGCAGGCGCATAAAGATATCGTCGAAGTATTCCGGCACCTCGAAGCTGAAGTTGTGGAAATTGCGGGTGCGATTGACCGGCGTGACATCGACCAGAGTCACCCGTTCGCTGTCGGGTTCGAGCAGTTCAAGCACCTCCCGGACCTCCGCGAGTTCCCTCTCCAGCGTTTCTTCCGGCAGGGGGTCGGATGCGCTCTCCCGCGCCGGATCGGGAGTGCTGGCCAGCGTCGCGTCGGTCTTGGAGAGCGTGCTTTCGCCGAGCCGGCGCTCGCGGTTGATGGCCCGGCTGACCAGCAGCGCCCGGTCGTTCGCGGACACATAGACCGTGGTGCGATCGGCCAGCATGGCGAGCTCATGCCGGAACTGCTCGGTAAACCGCGCCCGGCTGACATCGGGGGCCGTCAGCACCACCTGCGCGATTTCCGGCGCGGCGTCCGCCCAGACGGGATCGCGAGCCAGCAGGCTGAAAGTGTCCACGACCACCTGCGCGCCCATGCTGTTGGCGACGAGCCAGATCCGCTCGGGCGCGATGTCATCGACGATCAGCCGCAGCGTGGCCGCCAGTTCCGCCGCCGATTCCGTCGCCATGCGTTGCGCGCGACGATAACCGCGCAGCGAGCTGCCCTGATCGGCCGGCCAATCGAAGACCAGCACCGGCGTATCGATATCCAGAATGTGCGACAGAAAGGCGGTCCCGCGCAGCGCATGCGGGAAGTCCGTGCGGAAGCCGTGGACCAGGACGAGCAGGGAACGCTTGGGCGAGCGGGCCACCATCTGGCGGAGCTGCGCGGCGAAATCGGTTTGCTCCAGGGGTGTCTCGTCAAGGATCCGAATCTCTTCCTCCAGGAACCACATGCCCGCGTCCAGCCACATCCCGAGACCCAGCGTCGGGCGGATCGCGGTGTCGAAACGGCCAAACCGAAGCTGCCCGTCGCGCTGCGCGTTGAACCGCTCCTCAAGCAGCGTCTCCGCGCCATCGTTCGCGGCATTGGGGATGCGATTGGTCGCGTAGAAAAACCGGTAGACGCCATCCTCGCCGACCCGCGCCACCTGCATCCGCCGGAACTGGAAACTCTCGGCGCGCTCCAGCGTGCTGCTGGTGGAGAGAAAATAGACGTAGGCGCCCGATCCGAGCAACACCGCCAGAACCAGGCCGCCGATCGTGAACACTCGTTTCATGCTGTCTCCGTCTTATCGTGCATCTGCGTGGAAGGAGCGCTGGCCACTCCGCGTCTTGTCGTGTCTCCGGCGAGCGTCTACCATCCCGCCGACGAGCTTCCAGGACGCGATGATACCTTGCACGCCACGCTTCCTGCCCCTTGACACGGTTGAATGCGCTTGAAGAACCTGATGCTTTTGAAATGGATCCTGATTTTGGCGGCGATCGGGCTATTCGCCATCCTGGCCGCGCGCGCCTACCTCGCGCATCGTGCCGCGCCGCTCGGTCCCTGGCATACGCATGTCCCGGACGAATTGACGGCGGCTGAGTTGGCGCGCGCCGATTGGACAGGCTATCTGGACGTCGAGTCGGCCATCTTCGCCGAGCTGGAGACGGCGGTGACCCAGCAACTGGACCCGGCGGACCGGGTGCCGGCCAATCGCTATTTCGACGGTAGTCCGCTTTATCCCGGCCGTTTCGCGCAGGACTGGAACCGCTCCTTCGTGCTGGACCCCGACGGGCCGCCGGTCGGGGCCGTGGTGCTGCTGCATGGTCTGACCGATTCGCCCTACAGTCTGCGCAACCTCGCCCGGCGCTACCGTGAGCATGGCTATGTCGCATGCGCGATCCGGCTACCGGGGCATGGCACCGTTCCAGGCGGATTGACCGCGGTCGACTGGGAGGATTGGACGGCCGCCACGCAACTCGCCGTGCGGGAAGCCCGGCGGCGCGCGGGTCCGAACACGCCGCTGCATCTCGTCGGCTATTCGCAAGGCGGGGCGCTGGCGATGAAATACGCCCTGGACGCCATCGACGACCCTGACCTGCCCCAGGCCGAGCGCATCGTGCTGATCTCGCCGATGATCGGTATCACCGCCTTCGCCCGGTTCGCCGGTCTGCTGGGGCTTCCGGCGATCTTTCCCGCCTTCGCCAACGCCGCCTGGATCAGCGTGCTGCCCGAGTTCAATCCCTTCAAATACAACTCCTTCCCCGTCAACGCGGCGCGGCAATCCTCGCTGCTGTCGCGCCTGCTCCAGCGCCGTCTGGCGCGCGCCGCGCAGGATGGTCGACTGAACGCCTTGCCGCCCATCCTGACCTTTCAGTCGATCGTGGATTTCACCGTGAGCACCCGGGCGATCGTGGAATCGCTCTATGCCCGACTTCCCGCGAACGGCAGCGAACTGGTGCTGTTCGACCTGAATCGCAGCGTCAAATTCGGTCCGCTGCTGCGCTCTGGCGGGGATCTGGATCCCGCTCGTCTGCTGCCCGCCGCACCGCGCGCCTACCGGACCACGCTCGTCACCAACGCCGCTGCCGACCGCCGCGAGGTCGTGGCCCGCGTCATCCCGGCTGGCGAAACCGCCGAGCGCATCGACCGCCTGGGACTGCACTATCCGTCTACGATCTTCTCGCTCTCGCATGTCGCCTTGCCCTTTCCGCTGAACGATCCGCTCTATGGACTGGAGCCCGACGACGCGGAGGATTTCGGCATCCGTCTGGGCGCCTTGTCACTGCGGGGCGAGCGGGGGGCGCTGATCGTCGGCGCGGACATGCTGATCCGCATGTCCTCCAATCCATTCTTCCCCTATCTGCTTGACCGCATCGAGGAAGGGATCGTCAGCCCAGCCAACTAGCGAGGCTTCGCCTCAGACCGACGGGTCATGACCAAGCTGAGCAGCGATCGTTGTCGTAGTCGTAGTCGGATCGTCGATTACGACAACGACAAACTTGAATCATCTGCAAGCATTTGGCGCCTTCAACCATCTGCGTTAACAAGACTTGCGAGCAGTTGTACTAGGGACGGCCAGGTTCGAGGGTGGCGCTCCTGCAAGGTGGGGCCTTTGGGTCGGGTTGTCAGTATTCGATCTCGTAAGCCGCTCCCGCGCGGGTGCCGCCCGTGGCGCCGACATCCGCCTCAAGCCGCAGATTGGGGGTGATTTCGATCCGCAGGACGCCCTGCGGCTCACCGGCGCGGGCGTTCTGCCGTACCCCGAGATAGACGCCATCGGACACCTGCCGCCCCCCTTCCAGGGTGGTCCGGCCCTGCTCGTCGGTGCCGAGCATGAGCCGGTGCAGTCCCAGTCGGGCGCGCGCCCGCTCCAGGAGGCCGGGTCCGTCCACCGCGATGCCCGCGAGCGATGCGGTGGCAATCCCGAGCCGCGCGGCCTGGAGCGCGGACAGGCGACCTCCGGCGACGCCAAACAGCAGCCGGGACAGGATCTCGCCGTCGGGCATGTCGGGCTCGCCCCGCAGCACGATGCGCGGCGCGCTTGCCCGGCCGAGGACCGAGAGGATTGCGGTACCGCCGTCGGTGCTCGTGCGTGACTCCAGGTCCAGGCTCGGATCGAATCCGGCGGCCCCATCGAATTCGATCCGCCCACGATTGAAGCGCAGGTTCTGCCCGACCAGTTCGTACTGTCCGCGCAGCAGGTCGAACCCGCCGCTGACCAGCGGGGCGGCGACGGTCCCGCCGAGACGCGCCGCTCCGCCCAACTCGGCATCGATGCCTCGCCCGCGCACGGTGACGGCGCGGTGCGCCGAAATCGTCAGGTCAAGCCCGATGGCGGCGGCGCCACTCAGTCCCGAGGGAGGTTCCGGCGCCGTGATTGGCGCGCCTCGCTCGCGGACCCGAAGGGTGGCGATGTTCGCGGGCAGGCGTTCGGGCAGACGGATCTCGACGCGGCTCAACCGGACCGCGCCGACGAGCTTCGGACCGTCCGCGAGGTTTCCGCGCAGCGTCAAGTCCGCATCCCCCTGGGCGTCCAGCAGATCGCTCTGGATCGGGCGGGCCGCGCGCGCGACCAGCGTCAGGTCCATCGGAACGCCTGGCGCCAGCAGGCCGAGACTGCCACTGAGCGCGATGGAGCCACTCCCGGCGGTCCCGGCGAGACGCTCGACGCGCAGCGTGTCGCCCGAGAGCCGCAGGGTTCCCGCGATCCCGGTCAGGGCCAGACCGAGAGTGCGATCCCAGAAGGCGGCCTCCGCGAGCTGGAGCGTTCCGTTCAGCCGGGGGTCGGTCGGGCTGCCGGCGATGGCGGTATCCAGCGTCACCCGGCCGCTCGCCTGGCGCCCTCTGCCGGTGAGCAGCGGGTCGAGCAGGTTGAGATTCAGTTGGCCGGTCGCGCGCAGATCCAGTGCTTCCGGGACGAGGGGTCGACGTCCGGCGAGGCGTCCCCGCAGGCTCAGGCGGTTGTCCGCCCCAGCCTCGGCCTGGATCGCGAGCCGGGTTCCTGTCGGTTCCAGATCGATGTCGGCCTTGATGTCGGCGGGCGGGAGGCTGCGTCCGGCCAGCGTGTTCAGTCGCAACCCTTTGGTCTGAAGCCGCAGCGACCCGAGCGGCGCGTCTGGCGCGCCGGCGAGCTGGGCCTCGCCGGACAGAATGCCGGTCAGCGGAGACTCCGGAACCGCCAGGCTCAGGAATTCCAGCGGGAGCGCGGCAATCTTCGCCCGGAGATTCAGTTTGGGCGTCGCTCGTCCGGTAATCTCGATGCTGCCTTTGCGCAATCCCAGGCGCAGTCGATCCACCGCAATCCCGGCGCGCAGATCCAGCACGGCCGGGGCCAGCAGACGAATGGATTCGTCCTGGACGCGGGCATCAAGGTGCTGGAATGCCAGTCGGCGGGCAGGCAGATCGAAGCGTCCCGATGCCTTCAGGACGATCCGGCCAGCCGGGGTCGTCAGAGCCGTGTTCAGGGTCAGCGCGGGGTTGAGCGCCGATCCTTGCGCGGTTGCCGTCAGGACACCGTTCGACACGCCGTTCGGCCCCTCCCATGACAGTCCCTCCAGGTGCAGGCGCGCGCGGATCTTCGCCTTCCCAGGGTCAGCCAGTCGTCCGTCGGTCACTCGTCCGTCGAGATCCAGGGTCTGCATCCTGACCGCGCCGGGCAGCAGCAGATCTGTCCCCTTTGCCGCGATCTCCGCCGCACTCGCGGGCGGCAGGATCAGACTGGCATCGAGACGGCCGGCGAGCGAGGTCCCCGTCCAGGGTTGCAGCAGGGGGACGAGGTCGGCCAGCCGCGCCGCGTTGAGCCGTAACGCTCCCTGGGGTTGGGCGGCCCCCAGCGGCAGTTCCAGATCGCCGCTGATCGCAACGCTCCCCCAACGGCTGTCGCCGAGCGAGAGTCGCAGTCCTTCGTTCGCGGTTCGCCCGGCGCTGATCGCGATGGAGACGGGTTGACCGGCCCAGTCGCCAGTCAGGTCGAGCGCTCCCCAGGGATCGGACAGGCGGGCATGGAGCTGGCCGGTGAGCCGGCCACGGCCGAGATCGGCCGTGCCGTCGAGCGTGGGCGCCATCTGAACAGCCATGTCGGTGGTGGTCAGCACGGCGGTGAGCACCGGCACGCTCAAGCCGCCCGTGAGACGCCCTTGCGCACGCACCTGTCCCGACCAACCCGGAACCAGGGCGGCGAGATTGGGCAGAGTCATCGTCCATTCGATGGCCTCGGACAGTTGCCGGGCCAGACCCAGGGCGTCAAGGTCGAGCAGCGGATGGCGAAGACGGAGCAGGAAGGGCCAGTCCGGGTCGTCGTAGGCGAGTTCGCCGGCGAGCCGGAGCGGGTCCGCCGCGATCCCTGGGGGCAGATCGACCGGCGTCTTCAGACCTTCGACGAGCGCATCCAGGCGCAGGCGACGGGTCTCGCCAAACGCGGAGGCGGTCAGGCGGTCGACCTTCAGGTCGCTGCTCGTCAGTCCTTCAAACCGGATCTGGGCGCTGCCCTGGAGGGCACGCCAGGGACCATGCAGATCCGCCGTCAGTGCCGCCCGCCGCCAGGCCAGCGGGGTTTCCAGGCCGGGCAGGGATTCAGGAGACAACGTCAGGGCGGGCGCGCTGGCCGCCAGAGTCAGTTGCGTCGCCGCGCCGAGCGTCGGATGCAGCGATCCGGTGGCGTTCAAGACGAGCGACCCGACCGCTAGGGCGGCATCCAGGGTCAACGCCTCGCGGGTTCCTGCCAGCGTGCCGTCGACGGTCATCCCGCCAAGCGCGGTCAGCGCGCCGAGTCCCGCCCGGTTGGCCAACCGGGCGAGTTGGCCGTCCGGCGACTCGGAGAGACGCAGATGCAGACGAGACTGTCCGTTCACGGCCTGCCCCGTGAGTTGATAGCGACCCGTTCCGTCAGGCGCGGTCAGCTCCAGCATGGCCTCCGCGTCCACCGCGCCACCCGTTTCAGCTCCGCCCGGCGCGAGCGCCACGGCGTTACCCGCGACGGAAAACGTCAGGGGCAGACCCAACAGGGCTGCATCGAGATCGAAACAGTCAAGGGTCAGGCGTCGCAACCGAACCGACAGGGGCAGACTAAGAGGTTGGGAGTCGGTTCCGTCCGAGCGCGGCAGCCGCGTCAGATAGACCGCCCGCGCCGTCAGGGTATCGATGACCAATTCCCGCCGTGTCAGCCCCCAGAGGTCAAGATCGATGGCGGCATCCTCGACCCGCAGCCAGGCGCCGTCCGCGTCGCGCCAGTCGAGACGGGCCAGTCGGGGCGCGCCGGGCAAGGTTCCGCTCAAGCCCTCGATCAGGATCCGTCCGTCGCTCGCCTGCTCGATGGCCCAGACGATGAGCCGTTGACCGGCGTGCGTGTTGGCGGCGAGCAGGACCAGCCCCGCCAAGGCCAGGGGCAACAGGAGCGCGACCAGCAGTTGCCGCGAGATGGCCCGAAGCATCGCCCGAGCGATCAAAAGGCTTGCCCGATGCCGATATAGAGCTGTACCGGGTCGATCCCCTCGCGCTGGGTGAGCGGGGTCGCCACATCCACGCGCACCGGACCGATCGGCGTGTAATAGCGCAGACCCAGTCCGAATCCGACCGCGAGGCGATCCGCGCCGGCAAGACCGTTCGCCGAGATCGCGCCGGCGTCCAGGAAACCGGCCAGACCCCACTTGGCGCCAAACCGCTGACGCAGTTCCAGCGCCATTTCCAGCAGGCCGTCGCCCCCGGCGGGTTGCCCGGACGAGGTCTCTGGACCGATCGATTGGAAGGGATAGCCCCGGACCGATCCGCCGCCGCCGGAATAAAACCGCCAATCGGGCGGAACCGCATCCGCTGCGGTGCCGACAAGACTGCCCAGCGCCAGGCGCGTGGCCAGAATCCGGCGGCCGCTTCGATCCGCCGGTGCGGGGACGCTCTGGAGTAGGTTGCTCAGATCGAGATAGGCCGAGCCGGTGGCGCGCCCAAGGACGAAGCCCTGCCCGGCGCCCTCCAGCGCCCCAGTGGGGATCAACTGGACCGTCAGGCGGATCCCGCGCGCCGGGTCGAGCGGGTCGTCGGTGCTGTCATGCATCACGCTGGCCGGCAAAGACAACAGGCGGTAATCCTGGGTCACGTCGTCCTGGGTGACGCGCGAGACATCGAAGCCGAGACCCGCGCGCCCCGACCATTCGGCGGAAAATCGTCGTTCCAGGGATACGGCGGCGTTGGCCGCATCACGATCGTAGGCGTCGAGAAATTCCCGCGTGGCCCCAAGGTCGAAGCGCAGATTCAGGTCGCGCCGCCAGACATCCGGGAGACGCAGGGTCACGGTCGTGAGATAGCCCAATTCATCGGGCCGGTTCGCGGTCAATTCTCCGACCTCGGCCCCGAGGGTCAACTGCTCGGCCCGTCCGAACAGATTGCGATGGGTCCAGGACGCGGTGAGCGAGCCGCCGATGTCGCTGGAATACGCGCCGCCCAGACGGAGCGCGCGTAATGGCCGCTCGGCCACCTCCAGTCTGAGCGGCAAGCGTCCCTGTTCATCCGGCGCGGTCGCGGGGGTCAGTCGCGCCCAGGCCAGCGCCCCGGATGCCAGCAGATCGCGGCGGGCGGTCTCCAGACGGCTCGGGCTGAAGGGCTCGCCGAGCGTCAGACCCAGGCGGCGCTGGACGGCGTCCTTGCGCAGCCGGTCGAGTCCGATCACCTCGACCGCGCCCAGTCCGAGCCGCGGGCCGGGTTCGGCCAGGTAGAGGATATCCAGGGTGCGGGCGGCGTGATCGACCACCGCGTCCGGTTCGGACAGGGTCGCCAAGGCAAAGCTCTCCTCCAGCAGGGTGTCGAGGACGGATTGGCCGGCCGCCAGGACAGCGGCGGCCCGCGCCGGGTCGCCGGGTTGCAGGGTAAAAGCGGCGCGTGCGGTCGCTGACACCGGCCCCTGAAGCTCGACCGCGCCCAGGCGGTAGAGCGGACCTGGATCGATGTTAATCTCTACCCGTGCGGGGGGATCCGCCGGCAGGTCTTCGAGCCGCCTCAGCAGAGCGGGATCGTCGCTGGCGCGCCCGGCGATGCGCACCTCAATCCTCGGGTCGTAATAGCCCAGGCCGTTCAGAACCTTGAGAAAGCGATCCGTGTCGGCGTCGGCGCGCGTCACCAGAGCAAAGGGACCGACGGGTGCCCGCTCGCGCAGGCCGATGAGGAGCGAGTTCTCCGCGATGGCGCTATCGAGATCGGCATCGCCCGTGGGGACGAGGGTCACGCGATAGGGTTGAGGGTCGGCGGCATATGCCTGGGCCGCGAGGGCGAGTCCCGCCCACGCGGCCCAGATCCTGATCCATCTCCAGCCTTGCCCCGTCGCGACTGCCATGCAGTCCCGTTACAAACACGGAGCCGTCCGTGGCTCCAGGATCGCAAGGCGCAGCGCTCGTCGCGGCATGAGGCGTGCGCCCGCGGGCAAGTCAGGCGGCGGCCTGACAGGACTGAGCGGTCCGGAACAGCAGCCAGAGTCCGAGCACCAGCACCGCCACCTCGGCGGCGAGCACCAGGATCAGCGCCATCAGACTCATCATGTCGACGGCCGAGACCCAACTGCTCCCGGCGGTCTGGGCCTGGATGATCGGGACGCCGGCCTGCGGCGAGGACAGGAAATAGAACAACAGATGCGAGGCTTCGACGAAGATCACGCTGACTGAAAATAGGACGCCGATGCTGCTCGCGGTGATCCCGGTCCAGACGGTCTGGTTCAAGGAGTCGAGCGGCAAGGTCGAGTTGGGCTCCCGCAGCCGCTTGGCGATGCGCGTATAACGCCAGAACCAGAAGGTCGTGAAGACCAGGATGGCAAGGCTACCCAGCGTCAGGAATTCGACCACCGGCAAACCGGCCCGCGGCCCGGTCGGGGATTGTGCGAAGGTGAAAAAATACAACATGAGGATGACCGGGATCGCCCCGACCACGACTTGCAGCCAAAATCCAATCCATCCCAGGCGGGAGAAGGCATTGGCCAGACTTTCGCGATTCGTGGATTGCAGTGATTCGATGAGTTCTTTCAACATGGCTGTCTCGACCTGATGAGGTTGGGTCCGTGAAGACCTGATTTTGTTTTTGGGTGTTGGCAACTCAAATCGGTAAGGCCGAAAAAGCATAGCACAGCGTTCGACACTCTCGCGCTCGATACAAACAAACATAGCGCACGGGGACGAGCCCGCCGCCAAACCGGGGCAGCGCCTAGGAGCCTGTCCGACTTAGGTCGGACGTCACGGCGAAGCCGCTCTGAAGGCTGACAATCAAGGTAGCTTTCTCCTCAATCGGTTATTGAATGACCGTTTTTCACGACATGGACGCCATTTCACGCTGTTTTCATGGAT
>NZ_CAIPNF010000077.1 GCF_903866365.1 uncultured Thiocystis sp. | reverse complement strand
TTCCGCGACTTCACCCGCATCGCCTCCAGCAACCCGGTCATGTGGCGCGACATCTGCCTCGCCAACCGCGAGGCATTAAGCGCCATGCTCGCGCGCTTCGGCGTGGAGATGACGGACCTCGCCGAGAGCATCCGCCGCGCCGACGGCGATCATCTGCTGGAGATCTTCGCGCGAGCCAAGGCCGCGCGCGACCGCTCGATCGAGCAGTCCGGCTAAACTGCGTCCATCACTTGAGGGAATGTAGGGGCGAATTCATTCGCCCTTAGGTGATTTCCTAAAACACTCCAGAGAGAGGCGGTTAATGGACAGGATTAACAGGATTTCGCAGGATATAAGTCATTGTTTATCAATCCTGTCAATCTTGAAAAATCCTGTTAATCCTGTCCAATTCCGGAGCTTTTTCGGTCGGGTACGGACTTTGCCGGAAATCGCCTTACATCCGCGCAACCGACGTGGCGAATGAATTCGCCCCTACAATGATGCCGCGCAACATCCGCGTCGAGCGCGCATCGATTCGAGCCCTGGAACCCTCGCAACGACGTCAAGTCCCGATCACCGACCACAACAGACAGGTGCTGGGGGCGTCATCCTCGATAAAGCCGTAAAACCGGCCCATCCAGTACGCCAGTAGATAATCGATTCCGGGGTACATCTGGTTCGGTGTCCCGGGATCGTAGAGCTTCCAGGGGTGGCGCTCCCACACGAAGGTCGCGGGAACCCGCTCGTCCACATTCACGGCAACGGCCGAAATCCCCGGACATTGGGTGCTTTCCGGATAGATCCCCCGCAAATCGCGCGGCGACGCCCAGTTGGGCGCGGTCGGAAACAGCGCCAGTTGCGCCACATGCTCATCGAGCACCGCCGGCACATCGTCTTCCAGCGGCGCCTGCGAACCATAGATCAGCGCAAAAAACACATTCTTGTGCTCTGCCACCTCGGCCCACAGCGCATCGCGCAAAATCTCCTGCCGCAAGCGCTCCTGACGCACCGGATCGGTTTCCAGCCGAACCCAATTAAACAGCGGCATAAAGCCGATATTGAGCCCGAAATATCCTTCGTCGCAGCGGTTCGTATTCCGCCAGCCCGTGGCGATCTCCAGCCATCCGTCGACATTGCGCTCGTAATGCTCGACGATCGCCTGGCGCCGGCTGGCATAGGCCGGAACGTCGTCGGTCACCTGGAGCGCGACCCGGAAGATCGCTGCCAGTTGGATCGCCTGGGTCGGTTGCGGGAGACTGGGGAGCAGGCTGAACCCGAAGATCTGCTGCAGCAGATCGGTGGCATTGGGCGCGAAAAAGAGCATGCCTTCTCCGGCGGCGGAGAAGGGATTGGTCTGGAGCGTCAGCAAGGGGATGCCGTCAGGCGCATCGGCCGTACTGAAAACCGCATAGGGAATGCTGATCTCCCGCGTCGTGGTGACACCGTTGACCCTGATCCGCACCGGCCTGCGCTCGCCGCTCATCAGTTGTTCGACGAACTCGACCACATCCTGTCGGATAGTCTCGCGAACCTCGGGATTACTGGTGGCCTGATAGGCCAGCGAGTAGCCGAGCAGAACGCCCTGATACTGATCGCGACTGATATTGCCGCGCCAATGCCAGAGCGCATCCTCGAATGGAACATCCCGATGGACTTCCGGATCGTCCGCGCTCAGGATCGCCTGCACCGGCGCCGGGCTCTCGGCGGGCGCGGCATAGCGAGCGAGATAACCGGGATCTCCCGCAATGCGCCACCAGCGGTGCAGAGTCGCGACCGTCGCGTCCATCGAACGGTCGGCATCTGGCGCGCCAGTGGTCAGAAAGCGCAGCGCCTCGGAGGCCAGATAGGCGCCGGTCCAGATGGCCGAATCGCGTCGGCCGCCATAGGCCGCGACCTCGGTCAGCGACGCATCGGTGAACTGAGTACTCATCACGCCCCCGGCGGGCAGCATCCCATAAGCGCCAACTTAACCGCACCGTTGACGCACTTGTGAGTTCATCATCTGCATGACCCTGGCCGGAACGGTTTGCAAGCGACGGCGGCGCGGACGTTCCTTGAGCACGTCGAGGCAGGCGTCCCAGTGTTCGTCT
>NZ_CAIPNF010000076.1 GCF_903866365.1 uncultured Thiocystis sp. | reverse complement strand
ATTATAATTAAGTTTATTATTAGAGTTAATTTAATCGATAGCGGTTTGTATTTTTTATAGCCAAGTTAATAATTAGTGGCTTTCTACAGTTAATTCTGTTGAAGTACTTATTATGGTTCAGGAGATTAGTGGAAATAATGTGACTGTAGAATCGACTGTGATGGGAGATGGCGTTCTTGGGCGACCGGGAAATATTCGTTACCAAGTCTGGGCTGTGTCACAATGACAACTTTGTCTAAATAATAACGATGTTCAGAGAAGCGGCAATAATCGGAATTATCATTGCGATTTTTCTGTCAGGTCTGGGCCTCGCTCAAACGTCTCATACTCGGGGCCTGGAATACACGCTTGTCTCCCTCCTCAAAGGCCCCGGCTCGATCGAGGGCCTTGGAAAGTCCTTCCCTCAACACCGGTACCTTCACCTACAGTGTCCCGCTCAATCTGCCTCCCGCCGCTGCGGGATTTGCGCTTAAGCTGGAACTGAGCTACGACTCGGGCGCTGGCAAATCCGCCTTTGGTCCTGGCTGGAGCCTCGGCGGCGGCCCGCTGCGGATCGCCCGGCAGGTCGAGAAGGGCTTTCCCAAACATCCATCATCATGAACCTAGCTGGGTCAACCTCGAATGAAGAAACGTATCGCAAGCTTGGTCACTGGAGCCGCGTTGTGGCCCGCTTGGTTGTTAGCCATCGCAGCAACTCCAGTCCTGCCGCTCACGGGCGAATTGTTGGGGCCAGACGGAGCGCCACTGGAAGGTCCACGAACGCTGACTTTTGAGCTCTATGCGGCGCCGAACGATGGTGGGCGGTTGTGGTTTGAAGAACAAACAGGCGTCACTTTGATACAGGGTCGCTTTGCGGTGTTGCTCGGCGGCAAGACCCCCTTCCCTAACACTGTTGATTGGAGGGAGAAGCAGTATTTGGAAGTGAAGGTCAAGACAGGAGATGGGAAGTCATATTCACTCAACCCCCGCATCGAATATTCCCCGGCGTTGGGAGCATTACGTGCGAAGGAAGCGGATCATGCACAATCGGCAACACGAGCGGATCAGGCAGCGCAAGCCGAATCGCTCGGCGGTCTCACACGGTCAGCACTCGAACAACAGATCGCTGATCTCACCAATCTCGTCAATGGCATGAAGACCGAACTTGCGACGGTTAAAACAGAGCTCGTCAATGGCATGAAGACCGAACTTGCGACGGTTAAAACAGAGCTGTCAACGCTGAAAACGGGTCTGGCGAATGGAACCGTGGCGGTCAAGATGGCGGAGCGGGCAAAGATGCTGCGCGCCCGCGATGATAACCATTGGATGCGGTTTCATGGGTTGGCTCTAAATTACGATACCTTTCAATTGTGGCGAGAACCAGACAATCAGTGGTTTAAAACAATTCAGGTGACAACCGTCGAAAACGTGATGCCTGTCGACATCAACACCGGAAACAATGACGTCTGCACAGTTAGAGAAAGTAGCGATTGGTGTCCTTCGTCAATGGTAATGGTTGGGACTACTTTTCAGAGTGGAAGACTACGTCATGTTTGTTGTCCGACGGGAACAGCCTTACCCACTGACACTCCAACTCCCCCCTTAAAATAGTGGAATTCGATTTATTGTTTACTGACCCTGCTCGCTCAAACAGTTGAGCTTGATAGCACTCATGAGGCACTGGTTTAGCGCGTTGCTACTGGTCGTTGCATGCTTGCCGAGTTTCGGCTGGGCGGCAGATCAGCATACGGCACGTGTCAACCCATCGATCCTCTCCCTCCCCAAAGGTCCCGGCTCCATTGAAGGTCTCGGCAAATCCTTCCAACCCCACCTCAACACCGGCACCTTCACCTACAGCGTCCCCCTGAGCCTGCCTCCTGCTGCGGCGGGTTTCGCGCCCAAGCTGGAACTGAGCTACGACTCGGGCGCTGGCAATTCGCCCTTCGGCCCTGGCTGGAGTCTCGGAGGCGGACCGCTGGTGATCGCGCGCCAGGTCGAGAAGGGCTTTCCGGAGTATGACGCCAGCGATACCTTCGTCTTCGGCGGCGAGGAGTTGGTGCCGCTGCCGGATGGTAGTTTCCGAGTCGAGAACGAGGGCGAATTCCGCCGTTTCACGCCCCAGTTATCGAAGCCTGGGGGTGCTATCGACCACTGGTTGGTGGAAGATCCCAACGGCGTCAAGCACTGGCTCGGTCGCGACCCTCAGGGCCATGCCGCAGGCTGCGCCGTTGCGCATAAGACCAACCCCCAGGACGGCTGTGGGACGTTCGATGCCACCTATACCTGGTATGAGGCGGCCTCCGAAGACCCGAACGGCAACCGCATCGAATACGACTACGAGACCATCCAGGACTCTGACTATACGACCTCCCAGGACTCTCCGGGTGTCGCCTATCTGTCGAAAGTACGCTATTACGCCGCGGGGAAGCCCGACCAGGCCCAGGTCGTCCAGTTCTATTACAAACGGCGTCCAGACGCCTTGCTGGACAACCGGGCCGGGTTTGCGCAGGTCTTGGGTCAGCGCTGTCACGAGATCGCCATCTACAGTCTGCGTGGCGGACGCACCGAGCGGTTGCGCGCCTATGTCCTGAGCTACGAACCCCAGGACGGCGTCTGGGCTCAACCGGGGACTCAGGCCTCTGGTTCATCGCGGGTGGTCCCCTCAGCGATCTCGCTCCTTCAGGCGGTGACCCAATACGACCACAGCCGCAGCCGCAACCCGGACAATCCAGAGGCTCGACCGGGACAACCGCTGCCCGCGCTGCGTTTCGGGTATTCCGAGCTGGATCTCGGCGACAGCCACCGCATCCAGGAACCCAGCCGCCAAGCGCTGGGCGCCCAGTGGGTGAAGTCCTTTGAGGCCGAGACCGATCCGCTGAAGGTCGGTTGGCGCCTCATCCCGGTGACCCAGCACCTCCCGCTGGACAGCGACGCGGTCCAGTTCGTCGACCTGAATGGCGATGGCCTCCCCGATCTTCTGGATACCCGGCGGGAACGGAATCAGGGCGCTTGGCGGATCGCTATCAATCGGGGCGCCGGTCGCTTCGATCCTTTTAAGCCCTGCAACGCCACATCCTTCTGCAAACCCGTGAATGGGATCCAACTCGGCGAAGGTCAGGGCGTGCTCGCGGATCTGAATGGCGATGGTCTAGCCGATCTGGCGACGCGGATGACCGTCGGACAGCCGGAAACCCGGATTTACCCCAATGCTCACGACCCCGGCCAGCCGCGCGACCCGAACGGGACGAAACCGAAACCAAATGGGTTCGATGACACGCCACGCAGCCATTGGACACCCTATGACCTGTCGCTGAGCGGGCCGGCCGTGCGCCTCATCGATCTCAATTTCGACAAGCGCACCGATGTGCTGGTGAGCAATGGCTCGGGCCTCCAGGGCTATGTGGTGACCGCCGATGGCCGCTGGCATTCTGTCGGACGCCAGGACTGGGTTGGAGGAGCCGATCAACAGCGATATGGCCTTGAGAGTCCCTGGGTGCGGCTGGTCGATCTCAACGGCGATCGCCTGCTTGATCTGGTGCGTTTGGAATCTCAGGGAACGGGACAACTGCGGGTCTACTGGCGACCGATGGTGGGGCCGGTGCGCTGGGGCGAGGAGCAGGTGTTCGAGGCGATCACGGTTGCCGGGAAGCCGATCGGTACAGAACTGGACGCAACGGGGCTGTGGGGCGATGACGAGCAGGCCGCCCAGTCCTTGCACTGGATCGACGTGGATGGCGATGGCCTGACCGATCTGGTGCAGGTGCGCGATCGGTCGGTGGCCCTGTGGATGAATCAGGGCGGCGCGGCCTTGCGCGGACCCTACGAGATTCCCGGCACCCCAACCTACACGCCGCATGATCGCGACCACCCCACCCGAGTCTTCGCCGTCGATCTGCTCGGCACCGGCGGCGCTGGACTGCTGTTTCATCAACGCGCCGGCACCGAGGGCGATCAGTTCCTCAGCTTCCTGTCCGGTCAGAAACCGGGACTGTTGCAGGTCATCGACAACGGCATCGGCAAGCGCACATTCATCCGCTACCGCTCCTCCACCGAGGATCTATTGCGGGCGCAAGCGGCTGAGGCCCCGTGGTCCACCACGCTGCCAATGCCGGTCTGGGTGGTCTCGGGCGTGATCGACGACCTCGGACTCGACCGCAATGGCGACGGCCAGCCCGACCGGTCGGTGAGCACCTTCGACTATCGGGATGGCTACTACGACGGCGAAGAGCGCCAGTTCCGCGGCTTCGCCTATGCCCAACGCATCACCTGGGGCGATGACCTGAACGACGCAACCGGGCCACTTACCGGCACCGGGCTTGACCATCTCGGCGCGGCCACGGCGGTGACCCGCTATCGCTTCATGACCGGCGCGCCCGATGGGCTGGATAACGACGAGACACGACCAGACGACACTGGACCTCGATTGATTGACGAGTCTTGCACGGAGCAGGCGTCGCCCTGTCAAGACCTGGTGGCGGGAAAACCCCTCGGCCTCCAGGGACGCGAGGAAGCGCCACTCAAGGGCAAGCCGGTTTGGGTCGAGGAGATCGACGGCGGGGTACTCGGCGGCGGAGAGCCGCACGCACGCTTCGACCGCTGCGCCGCCGATGCCGCGTGGGCGGCCTTCGATCAGGGTGCCTTCAGTCCCGAGGCCTCGCGATGCACACCGGATCGTTACGTTTACAGCCGCACCTCGAGTACCTGGTCGATTCGCGCCCTGTACCGCCCGGAGGGCGCGACCGCGCCGTCCGGGCGGCTCGGCGCCTCGGATCCAGACAGCCCGCAATCCGTGCGCTGGGCGGTGCTGAACGCCACCGAGACGGAATTGCCCGAGGCCAATGGTTGGCTGCGCGAGCATCTGTCTGATCCCGCGGCTCTGGTTCAGGACCAACCGCCGGTCAAAACCCGCCAGGAATTCGACTACGACAACGACGGCAACCGGATCCTTGAACGCGATCTCGGCGTCATTGAAGACCCCGCCGCCCAACCCGACGAGCGCGTCACCCGCCGCGCCTTCTTAGTGCCGCCTGAGCAGGATGGGCGCATCGCCCATTGGATGCTCGATCGCCCACTCTGGGAGAGGGTAGAGGACGCCGAAGGGCGCTTCGCCAGCGAGACCCGTTATTACTACGACGGCCCCGATTTTGAGGGGCTGCCGCTGGGCCAGCTCGGTTCGCGCGGGCTGGTCACGCGCGTGGAGCAGCGCCTGCGCGATGGCGAGCAACCCCTGCCGCCCTTGCACGCGCAACCGCGCAACGCCGAGGAGATCGCCGATCTGACCCGGCCCGGCGATCCGCGCCCGGACACGCCGGAATGGATCGACGCCGAGCGCAAGGGCTACGACGACTGGGGCAATGTCACCTGGATCATGGATCCGCTCGGACAATCCTCCGCCGGCCAGCCGGATCTTGCGCGCGGCCATGTTCGCCGGATCACCTACGACCCGGACTTCCATGCCCTCCCCGTCGAAGAGCGCATCTACCTGGACCAGAACGCGCCCGTCCCCGAGCTGGCGGTGCAAGTCGAATACCAGCGCCCGGCCAGCGACGATTCCGCCGCCGTCTCGCCTGGGTTGGGCGTCATCACCCGCAGCATCGATTTCAACGGACACGCCACCGACTATCTCTACGACAGCTTCGGCCGGCTGACCGCGCTGGTTCGCCCCGGCGACAGCGAGTCCCTGCCCACCAACCTGTTCGCCTACACCCTGGCCGATCCCCATCGCGGCCTTCTCTACGACTATGATCGCACCGGGCAACTCCAGCAACGCGACGGCCGGATCGGCGCCATCGCCAGTTCCGTCCGCACCGAGGCGCGCGAGCGCTCGGGGGAGTCCGACACCCTCACCCAGGTTGCCTATGTGGACGGAGCGGGTCATGCCCTGGTGAGCCTCGAAGAGGACGCCGTCGATGGCCAGTTCATCGCCCGCAAGGCCACGCGATACGGTCAGACCGGTCAACCGCTGGCGATCTATCAACCCTATTGCCAACAAGGTACGACCTTCGTTCCGCCACCCCTGTCGTCCGCTGTTCAGTGCGATCCCGCCGAGCCCGTTTATGCAACGGAATTCACCTACGATGCGACCGGTCGGGAGATCCGCACCCGCCTGCCCCCCGAGACAGCCGAACCCAACGCGCGGCGCGCCGAGATCCGCACCCATCATCTTCCCCTCGCGCAATGGGTCTTCGATGAGGAGGCGCTGGCGAGCGCCGATCCGAGTCAACCGCATCTGGGCACCCCATCGATTCGCCGCTTTGACGGCTTGGGGCGACTGATCGGCGTGGACGAAAGGGTGTGGAATGCGGGTGACGGTCGCCAGGCCCAGCCCGAGACCTGGCACACCCGCTACGCCTTCGACCTCAACGATCAACTGGTCCACATCCAGGATAGCCAGGACAACCATAAATGGTTCCGTTTCGACGGACTCGGGCGCAAGGTCTACATGCACGACCTGGACCGGGGCGAGGTGTTCTACACCTACGACCTTGCCAGCAACCTGATCGAGACCCTGGATGCCGCCGGACAACGGGTGCGCAAGGCTTACGACGGTGCCAACCGCCTCCTGAGCGAGCGCGACGACACCGGTCCCCTGGTCACCTATCATTACGATCTTGCCGTGCCAGCGCCCGCGACGGCGATCGACGCCTCTCAGCCCACTACCTGGCCCCTGGGGCAGTTGACCTCTGTCGAAGACCGCTCGGGGGCGGAGTATCGAGCCTATGACGAACGGGGCAGGATGAGTTGGCTGGTCAAGACGGTCAGCGACCTCTCCCCAACGTCTACGTCAGCCTTCCGCACCGACACGCTTTACGACGCCATGGACCGTGTCATCGATACTCGTTTGCCGGATGGCGTCCGCGAGCATGTCACCTACAACGACAGGGGTCTGCCCCATAAGCGCCAACTTAACCGCACCGTTGACGCACTTGTGAGTTCATCATCTGCATGACCCTGGCCGGAACGGTTTGCAAGCGACGGCGGCGCGGACGTTCCTTGAGCACGTCGAGGCAGGCGTCCCAGTGTTCGTCT
>NZ_CAIPNF010000075.1 GCF_903866365.1 uncultured Thiocystis sp. | reverse complement strand
GCTCAATTCAGCCCCTGAGTATTCATGTCGCTCATCTTCGCGACCAGTCCGTCGATCCCAGTCTGGCGGATCTCGTTGGCGAAACTGCTGCGGTAGTTCCCGACCAGGCTGGCGTTGTTGATCACGACATCGTAAACCTTCCAGCCACCGCCGCTGTTGTACATCCGGTAGTCGACCGGGATCGGGGCCGCGCCCGGCTCGCGCACCTCGGTCGAGACGGTGACGGTGGATGGCCGGCTGCCGGGCTTGACCGGCAGGTAGCGAATCTCCTCGCCGGAATAGCTCAGGAGCGAGCGCGCATAGGTGCGGATCAGCACCTGTTTGAAGCCGTTGACCAGTTGGCGCTGCTGCTCGGGCGTGGCCTGGCGCCAGGATTGGCCCAGCGCGCCCTGGGTGATCCGCTCGAAATCGAAATGCGGCGCCACGGTGCTCTCGACCATGCCATAGATCAGAGACGGGTTGCGCTCCACCTCGCCGCGGCGAGCCTCCAGCGTGGCGATCATCCGCTCCGCCGTACGCTGGACCAGGGCGGTCGCCTCATCCTGCGCGGCCAGGAGGTTTCCGCCCCAGGCCAGGGGCAGGAGACCGAGTGCTAACCATAAAAATTGACGTCGTTGAATCATCAGCCGCTTTCTCCGGCTTTTTTAAACAGAAATTGACCGATCATCTGCTCGAGGACCAGCGCCGACTGCGTATTGGCGATCTCGTCGCCATCGCGCAGATAGTCTTGACTGCCGCCCGGCTCCAGTCCGAGATATTGCTCGCCGAGCAGTCCGGAGGTGAAGACGTTCGCGAAGGTATCCTCCGGGATGGTATCGATCCCCGCGTCGATGCGGACGATGACGACCGCCTCGTAGGTTGCCTTGTCGAAACGGACTTCCTCGACCCGCCCAATGCGGACCCCGGCCATGGTGACCGGCGAACGAACCTTGAGGCTGCCGACGTTCGCGAAGCGCGCGCTCAGGCGGTAGCCATCGGCGTCGGTGTCCAGGCTCAGATTGCTAACCCGCATCGCCAGAAAAAACAGCGCGAGAAAACCCAGCACCATGAAGGTGCCGACCATGACTTCGATCCGGTGTTGCTTGCCCATGCGCTCAGTCTCCGAACATCAATGCCGTCAGCACGAAATCGACACCCAACACCACCAGTGCCGCGTGCACCACCGAACGGGTCGTCGCGCGGCTCACGCCCTCGGCGGTCGGCACGCTGTCGTACCCCTGAAACAAGGCGATCCAGGTGACGACGACACCGAACACCAGACTCTTGATCATGCCGTTGACCACATCTTCCTCGAAATCGACCTTGGACTGCATCTGGCTCCAGAAGGCGCCATCGTCGACCCCCAGAAGTCCAACGCCCACGAAATAACCGCCGATCACGCCCACCGCGCTGAAGATCGCCGCCAGCAGGGGCATGGCCAGCACGCCGCCGAAAAAGCGCGGGGTCAGGATACGTCGAATGGGGTCCACCGCCATCATTTCCAGACCGGACAACTGCTCGGTCGCCTTCATCAGGCCGATCTCGGCGGTTAGCGCCGAGCCCGCGCGTCCGGCGACCAGCAGCGCGGTCACGACCGGTCCCAGTTCGCGGACCAGCGAGGTCGCGACCATGACCCCCAGGCTCTGCTCCGCGCCGAACTGGGCCAGCACATAATAGCCCTGCAATCCCAGCACCATGCCGACGAACAGACCCGAGACGCCGACGATCAACAGCGAGAGCACGCCGATGTTGAAGATCTGCGCCCACAGCAGTCCGGGGCGGCGCAAAATCTCGCCGACACCCAGGACGATACCGACGAGCAACAGATGCCCCCGTCCCAGTCGCTCCAGCGCGCCCAATCCAACGCGTCCGAGACGCGCCAGGCTCTCAAATCGCATCAGACGGTTCCCCGCGTGCGAAAATCCTCTTCCAGCGAGGGTGCCGGGTAATGAAAGTGCATCGGCCCATCCGGCAAGCCGTCCATGAACTGGCGGACCCACGCCGAAGGATCCGCAGCGAGTTCCGCCGGCGTCCCGTGCGCAATGATCTGTCCCTCGGCGATGACATAGAGATCATCGGCGATACTCGCGGTCTCGCGCACGTCGTGCGAGACCAGGATGCTGGTCAGGCCAGCGGCGTCGTTCAGTTGACGAATCAAGGCGACCAGCATCCCCATGGCAATCGGATCCTGACCCGTGAAGGGCTCGTCGTAGAGGAGCATCAACG
This sequence comes from uncultured Thiocystis sp., assembly GCF_903866365.1. Lineage (GTDB taxonomy): Bacteria > Pseudomonadota > Gammaproteobacteria > Chromatiales > Chromatiaceae > Chromatium. Next base: position 27,107 of record NZ_CAIPNF010000075.1, on the reverse strand, counting down.
GATCCAGCGCGATCGCGCGGGCAAGCGCCACTCGCCGCGCCATGCCGCCGGACAATTCGTTCGGCAGCAGATCCCGCGCGCCGCGCAGACCCACGGCCTCCAGCTTGAGCAACACCAGCTTGCGCAGCAGCGAGGGCGAGAGGTCGGTATGCTCGCGCAGCGGATAGGCGACGTTCTCGAACACCGTGAGGTCGGTCAGCAGCGCCCCACTCTGAAACAGCATACCCATGCGCCGGCGTAGCCGGTACAGTCCGGCCTTGTCGAGCCGATGGACATCCTCGCCGTCGACCTCGATACGACCGGCATCCGGATGGAGCTGGCCGGTGATCAGTTTGAGCAGGGTGGTCTTGCCGCTTCCGCTCGGCCCCATGACGGCGGTCACCGAGCCCCGGCGGATGTCAAGGTCAATGTTGTCGAAAATCAACCTGTCGCCACGCCGAAAACTCAAGCCACGAATGCTGACGAGCACATCGGAGGCGGTTGCGAAAGGTTGTTCCCGCATGCACGCCCGATCAGCCGACCGTGCATCGACGGCCAGCGGTTGCCGAGACAGCGGATCAGTGTTGCCGTAATCCATGTGTGCGGTTCCTGATTATCGACCCGTCGAAACGATCATTCGCCGTGACTCATCGCGTCATCGGCAAAGGGCGCCATTTTGGCGAGCGGACAGGGGGGCGTCAAGTGATGCCGAAAGCCCGCGATCCGCGCGAACTCAACCCGTCGCCGTTGGACGGGACAGCGGGATATGCGTTAGTGTATTTTTGTCTCGCCTCATCAACCGCGCCTTCCGCGCGGGCGGTCGGCTCCCGCGCAGCCGGTTCCCTGTGACAACACCGCGGTGTCGTGCGGGACGCGGTTTCGACACAACGTTCAAGCCATCGCACCGGCAGGGGTTTCGGTCACGCATGACAGACAGACGACAATTGGGCGCGCGACAGGCCCGCCTCGCCCCTGGCGAGGCGGAGAAGATCATCTCGCTCGGACGCGCGGTGATCGAGACCGAGGCCGCCGCGGTCGCCGCGCTGGCGCAGCGGGTTGACGATACCTTTATCCTGGCCTGCCGCTACATGCTCGCCTGCGAGGGCCGCATCGTGGTGCTCGGCATGGGCAAATCGGGGCACATCGGCGGCAAGATCGCCGCGACCCTGGCCAGCACGGGAAGCCCGGCCTTTTTCGTCCATCCCGGCGAGGCGAGTCATGGCGATCTGGGGATGATTACCCCGCGCGATGTGGTGCTCGCCATTTCCAACTCCGGCGAGACCGAAGAATTCCTGACCATCCTGCCGATTCTCAAACGGCTGGGGGTGCCGATGATCACCATGACCGGCCGGCGCGATTCCACCCTCGCCCGCGAAGCCGATGCGAGCCTGGATATCAGCGTGGCGAGCGAGGCCTGCCCGCTGGGGCTCGCGCCCACGTCGAGCACGACCGCCGCGCTGGCGATGGGCGACGCGCTGGCGATCGCGCTGCTCGAAAGTCGCGGGTTCACGGCCGAGGACTTCGCCCGCTCGCACCCGGCCGGCACTCTCGGACGCCGACTGTTACTGCATGTCGACGATATCATGCATCGCGGCGAGCGGCTGCCCTGCGTGACGCTGGGCACCTCGCTGCTGTCCACCCTGGACGAAATGTCTCACAAAGGGTTGGGTATGAGCGCCGTGGTGGATGCCGACGGCGTGCTGGCCGGTGTCTTCACCGATGGCGATCTCCGGCGCGCGCTCGATCAAGGCGTGTCGGTCCACCAGACGACGATCGATGCGGTGATGACGCGCCAGTGCACCACCATCGCCGCCGACGCGCTCGCGGCCGAGGCACTCCATCTGATGGAGTCCCGGTCGATCAACGGCCTGCTGGTGCTCGACCGGTACCGACGCCTGATCGGGGCATTGAACATGCATGACCTGCTCCGGGCGGGCGTGGTTTAATCCCGCCGCTTTTCGTCAGATCGCAAGGGGTTATCAGTGTATGCAAGACATTCAGGAACGTGCCGCGCGAATCAGTCTGGTGATCTTCGATGTCGACGGCGTGCTGACCGATGGCAGTCTTTACCTGGGCGATGACGGCCAGGAATACAAGGCGTTTCACTCGCGCGACGGTCTCGGTATGACCTTACTTCAGGAAACCGGCGTCCGCCTGGCGGTGATTACCGGACGCACCTCGAAGGTCGTGCAGTTGCGCATGGAAAATCTCGGTATCTCGGAGATCTACCAGGGCTATCGGGATAAACTGCCCGCCTATGAGGAACTCAAGCGACGCCTGTCGCTCACGGACGATGTCATCGCCTATGTGGGCGACGATGTCGTGGACCTGCCGATCATGCGCCAGGTCGGTCTGGCGATCGCCGTTGGCGACGCCCACCCGCGGGTCCAGCAGCATGCCCATTGGCACACCCGCGCCGGCGGCGGACAGGGGGCCGCGCGCGAGGTCTGCGAGTTGATCCTGGATGCCCAAGGCACCCTGGAGCGCGTGATGAGCCGCTTTTGATGACCGCATACGCATCGCTGATTGGTCAGCCGCTCTGGTCGTATCGGCAATGGCTGCTGGCGGCCTGCTTCGCCGTCTCCGGCCTGGTTGCCTGGTGGCAGCTCCAATCGCGTCCCGACGAAGCGCCTGCGTTGAACGCCCGCCCGCGCCTGCCGGATTACGTCGTCCTGAACTTTGCCGCAGTGGAAACCGACGAAGCCGGCCAGCCAAACCGGCGCCTGCTGGCCGACGAGCTACGCCATTTTCTCGACGAAGATCGGTCCGAACTCGACCGTCCGCGCATGGAACTGTTCCAACCCGATGGCCCGCCCTGGAAGGTGCGCGCCCTGGAAGGACTCGTGCTCGCCGGCGGCGATCAGGTGCGACTCGTCGGGGATGTCCGGCTGGATCGGGAGGGCGACGGGCAAACCCGTCCGGCGCACCTTGAAACCGAACAAATCGATATCTGGCGCAAGCCGTCGCTCGCCGAAACCGATCGTCCGGTCCGCATCCGCAGCGACGGCGATCTGCTGACCGCCAACGGCATGCAGCTCTGGTATACCGAACCGACACGGACCACGTTTCATGGCCGCGCCCGCATCCGGCTCGCGCCGGAGACCGCGCCTGCACCGGAGGCGCGGCCATGAGCATTCTTCAGTCGCGCTGGCGTCGGTCCTTGCCCTCGACCGCAGCGCCGCGCGGCGCGCGGCGGTCCTGGTGGCGCATCCCGCTCCTGGCCGGGTGCTTTTTGCAGCTTGTCTGGATGCCAGCCTGGGCCGTCAAGGACGATGTCCGGCAGCCAGTCTTCATCGAGGCCGATGATGTCGAGGTACGCGAGACTGACAGCACCAGCATCTATGTCGGCAATGTTCAGGTGGATCAGGGCAGCATGCGACTGCTCGCCGACCATGTGACGGTTTATCATCGCGCAGATCGTCAGCCCCGACTGATCATCGCGTTGGGAGCGCCCGCTCACTACCGGCAACAACTCGACAACGATCAGGGCGAAGTCCAGGCGTCCGCCCAACGCATGGAATACGACGCCGACAAGGACGAATTGATCCTGATCGGCGATGCCTTGTTGATCCAGGGCGCGGACCGACTCGCCAGCGAACGGATCATTTACGATCGCGCACGGGCACAGTTTCGCGCCGGCGGCACGGGGCGGGTCAAGATCACCATTACCCCGGCATCGCCCTGAGCGGAGCCCGCGTTACCGGCAGCGTTGGCGCGAACAAGCTCGCTTTCGCTCAAACCGACGCCCATCCCTGCACGAGGAAAGCGCATTGTCCGCCTTGCATGCCGAACATCTGAAAAAAAGCTACCGCGGTCGCCAGGTGTTGCAGGGGGTCAGCGTCGAGGTGAATCCGGGTGAGGTCGTGGGTCTGCTTGGACCCAATGGGGCCGGAAAAACCACCTGTTTCTATCTGATCGTCGGCTTGATCGCGGCCGATCAGGGCCGGATTCTGCTCGACGGCCGCGACATTACCCGCTTGCCCATGCATGCGCGGGCACGCGCCGGACTCAGCTATCTGGCCCAGGAGCCATCGGTCTTTCGCAAACTCACCGCGCGCGCAAACATCCTGGCGATCCTGGAGACGCGCCGGGATCTTCAGCGTCCCGCGCGGGAGCGGCGCTGCGAGCAATTGCTGGAAGAACTCGGGATCGCGCATGTGGGCGATTCGCTCGCGCTCAGCCTCTCGGGCGGCGAGCGCCGACGTCTGGAGATTGCCCGCGCATTGGCCGTGGATCCGACCGTCATGCTGCTCGACGAGCCCTTTGCCGGCGTCGATCCCATCGCCGTTGGAGATATCAAGGCCATCGTTTCGCATCTGCGCGACCGTCGGATCGGCGTACTCATCACCGATCATAATGTCCGCGAGACGCTCGACATCTGCGACCGCGGTTACATTATCAACGCCGGGACCGTGATCGCCGCCGGGGTACCAGCCAATCTGCTCGCCGACCAACAGGTTCGGGATGTTTATCTGGGCGCCAATTTTTCCATGTAGCCTTTAAACTTCGATTTAACGTCCACGTCACAATATGTAAGGGTGTAAGATGAAATCGTCATCTTCTCTCGCCACCGAGACACAAGGAACGCGCGGGGGGATTGAAATGGGCTAGAATCGCCAAAAACGCGCTTCATCGCTTTCGCACTCGAACGGGATCATCTCAAGACGCACTCGCGCTCCATGAAGCAATCCATCCAGCTTCGCCTCGGTCAACACCTCACCATGACGCCCCAGTTGCAGCAGGCGATCAAGCTTCTGCAATTATCCACGCTCGAACTCCAAAAAGAGATTCAGGAAGCGCTCGACACCAACCTCATGCTGGAAGAAGGCGACGAGGCCGAGCGCTTCAGCGCCAGCGAGGCGGGCGACAGCCGGATCCAGCCGATCGAGGAGGCCGCGCGCACGCGCAAGGAGGAGGATCTGCGGATCGATCGGGAGGTTCCGGCCGAGTCCAACGAGATGCCCGACGAGCTCCCGGTCGATACGCAATGGGAGGATGTCTACGACAGCTATCTTCCCACCAGCGTCCATGGCGGCGATGACAGCGCGGACTACGATCCTCTTGCCCAGCAGAGCCGCCCGCAAACGCTGCACGACCATCTGGCCTGGCAGTTGAACCTCAGCCGTCTCAACGAGCGCGACTTCATGATTGCCCAGGCGATCATCGACGCCATCGACGCGGACGGTTATCTGCGCACCGACATCGACGACCTGCTGACAACGATCGACCACCCGGAGATCGGCGCCGATGAGGTGCAAACCCTGCTCCATCGCGTCCAGTCGCTCGACCCGCCCGGGGTGGGCGCGCGGGATCCGCGGGAATGCCTGCTGATTCAATTGCGGCAGATGCCCTCGGAAACCCCTTTTCGCGACCTGGCCATCGCCATCTGCCGCGACGGATTCGAACATCTGCCGAGAAAAAACATCGCCGCGCTGGCGCGTCTGCTCAATGAACCGGAGCCGGAGTTGGTCCGCGCCATCGAGCTCATTCTCCGACTCAATCCGCGACCTGGATCCTTGATCGAGGAGGCCCCTTCGGAGTACGTTGTACCCGATATCTTCGTGCGCAAGCTGGAAAGTCGCTGGCTCGTCGAGCTGAATCCCGAAGCGATGCCTAAACTCAGAGTGAACGCGGACTACGCGCGACTGATTCGCCGCTCCGATCAAAGCGCCGACGGCACGACCTTGAAAAGCCATCTGCAGGAAGCGCGCTGGTTCATCAAGAGTCTGGCGAGCCGCAACGATACCGTCCTGCGCGTCGGGTCCAAGATTGTGGAAATGCAGCAGGATTTTTTCGAACAGGGTGACGAGGGGATGCGGCCGATGATTCTGCGCGACATTGCCGAGGCGCTCGAATTGCACGAATCCACCGTCTCCAGGGTCACCACGCAGAAATACATGCACACGCCGCGCGGCACTTTCGAGTTCAAATATTTTTTTTCCTCTCACGTCAATACCGCTTCTGGCGGCGAGTGTTCGTCCACGGCGATCCGCGCCCTGATTCGCAAACTGATCGCGGCGGAATCCACCAGGAAACCCTTAAGTGACGATAAAATTGCCAAGGAGCTGGCGGATCAGGGAATCAATGTCGCGCGCCGAACAGTCGCCAAATACCGCGAGGCAATGGGTCTCCCACCCTCGAACGAGCGCAAACGCCTGGATTGACAGGTCGTTTGAACCTTAAGGAGTCACAAGATGCAGATCAACCTGACGGGTCACCACATCGATATTACCGATGCACTCAGAAGTTATGTCGAGAACAAATTCGAGCGCATGGCGCGACATTTCGACCACGTCATCAACGCCCATGTCGTGCTCAGCGTTGAGAAGCTCGCCCAAAAGGCGGAGGCGACACTCCTCATCGATGGGGGCAAGGTTTTTGCCGACTCCACCCACGAAGACATGTACGCGGCCATCGATGCCCTGATCGACAAGCTTGATCGCCAGATGCTGCGTTACAAGGAGAAAAAGGGCAATCATCGCGGCAATTCCGTGGCGAAAATCGCCGAGGCGGAAGAATAGCCGCGGACGAGCGGTTACTCTGAATGCGTCGCTTCCTTCAGCACGCACCCGACACCTCGGGCGGCTAATCAACTGACCGTTCGGGGTGTTTTTTATTGAGACGACGAGAGACGATCACCACCATAGGCTCAAGTTCAGCCGACCGGTCGATCGCAGGAGACCCGCAACAATGACCCCAGACAACTGTCACGCGACCATCCCGCCTCGCGCGCGAGACGCCAGGCCGACGTCGCGCGCGGACTCCGCGGCAATCCTGCGCGCCGACGAATACTAGGATCTGGATCCATGTTGAGCCCAGAGCTGATCAGCGAAGCCCGCATCGGGTGCGCGCTTGAGATCGCGAGCAAGAAACGCCTGCTCGAAACGCTTGCCGAACTGCTGGCAAGCGGTCATCCGCGCCTGCACACCGAGACCGTCTTCGAGCGATTGCTGGAACGCGAGCGTCTCGGCAGCACCGGCCTTGGCCATGGCATCGCCTTGCCGCATGCCCGAATCAATGAAGTCACGGAGGTGTTGGGAGCCTTCGTGAGAACGGTCCGGGGCGTGGACTATGATGCAACCGACGGCGAACCGGTGGATCTCGCCTTTGCGCTGCTGGTCCCGGAGGCCGCCAACGATGAACATCTGCGCCTGCTGGCGCATCTGGCCAGCCTCTTCAGCGACCCAGCGATCCGGGAGCAGCTCCGCGCGGCGGATTCTCCAGCCCGGCTGCTGCAAGTTTTGAATACTCGTTAAGCCGTGCCTTTACGGTCGCCCGCGATGATCGACAGCCTTCAGTCCCTGATTGCGCAGACCGGATCCCAGCTTAAACTGCGCTGGATAACGCCCGAGCCGCGAGAACCGCGCTCACTGCATGGTCATGATCCCGAGCATTCGAGACAGTCGCTCATCGGATCGCTGAACTGCATCCATCCCAACCGACTGCAGATTGTGGGTCAGCAGGAACAGGCTTATCTGCATGCCCTGGGCGCGACCGCCTTCGCCGAAACCATCAAAAAACTCTTCGCCGACCGTCCCGCGGCGGTGATTTTTTCCGATGGTATCGAGCCTGGCGCGGCATTGCTCGAAGATGCCGAAAGCACGCAGACGCCACTGCTGGCTTCCACGCTCGGCGATCAGGAACTGATCAACCATCTGCGCTATTTTCTGACCCACGCACTGGCCGAACGCCAGACGGTCCATGGCGTCTTTATCGAAGTGCTGGGCATGGGCGTGCTGCTGGTCGGCAACCCGGCGGTGGGCAAGAGTGAACTTGCGCTTGAATTGATCACCCGTGGACAGCGACTCGTCGCCGACGACGCGCCCCGCTTCGCGCGGATCGCCCCCGAGGTGCTCGAAGGCACCTGCCCGGAAACCCTGCGGGACTTTCTCGAAGTCCGCGGTCTGGGTATCCTCAACATTCGCGCCATGTTCGGCGAGGGCGCCGTGCTGCGCAACAAGACGCTCAATCTGATCATCGACCTGCAACCACTGGATCAGCAACAGCTCGAATGCATCGATCGACTCACCGGCAGCCTGACGGCGACCACCATCCTGGGTGTCGCGATCCCGAAAATCGTCATGCCGGTGGCGCCGGGCCGCAACTTGGCCATCCTGGTCGAGGCGGCGGTGCGGCATCAGATCCTGCGCATCCGTGGCTACGACGCGGGGGTGGATTTCATCGATCGGCAAGCCCGCGCCATCAGTCTCGACCGACCCGATCCGCCAGCCGCCCGACGCTGACGCCACACCGATCCAGCGTCGACCTCCGTCCGCCTGACTGGAAGCAAACTCCCGATGAAACTGGTGATTCTCAGCGGATTGTCCGGCTCCGGCAAAAGCGTCGCACTTCACACGCTGGAAGATCTGGGCTATTACTGTATCGACAACCTGCCGCTCTTTCTGCTGAAGGATCTTGTGCTGGGGCTGCGCAAGGCGGCGCTTGACGAGGCGTTCACGAACACGGCGGTCGGCGTCGACGCCCGGACCAACCCGGATGAACTGCGCCTGCTCCCGGAACTCGTCCGCACCGCTCAGGAGCGAGGCATCGACTGTCGCGTCATCTTTCTGGAAACGAACACCGACACCTTGATCAAACGGTTCAGCGAGACCCGCCGCAAGCATCCGCTCACCCGAGGCGACCGTTCGCTCGGCGAGGCGATCCAGCTCGAACGCGAGCTGCTGGAGCCGATCCGGAGCTGCGCCGGGATTCTCATCGACACCACCCAGAGCAATGTCCACGAGTTGCGCGACCGGGTGCGCGGCTGGCTGGTCGGCAGCGCCTCGCCCAAGGCGTCGATCCTGCTCCAGTCGTTCGGGTTCAAGCATGGCGTGCCGCAGGACGTGGATTTCGTGTTCGACGTGCGTTGTCTGCCCAATCCGCACTGGCAGCCCGAACTCAAACCGCTGACCGGACGCGATCCGCCGGTCGTGGCGTTTCTGGAAGCAAGCCCCGAGGTCCGGCGGATGCGCGATGACATTCAATCCTTTCTCGCGCACTGGATTCCGTCTTTCGAGACCGACGGGCGGAGCTATCTGACGATCGCCATCGGCTGCACCGGCGGTCAACATCGCTCGGTCTACATGACCGAGGCATTGCGTCGCTTCTTCGAGGGCGACGGTCACAAGGTCATCGTGAGACATCGGGAATTGCCATGAGCGTCGGACTTCTTCTGATTACGCATCGTCCGCTTGCGGGGGATCTGCTGGGTGTCGCCACCGAGATTCTGGGCAGCCGTCCGCCCGGCATCGAGGTGCTGGAGGTGATCAACGATACCCCGTGCGAGGATCTCGTCGCCGAGGGTCTGCGGCGCGCCGCGCGACTCGACCAGGGCGATGGCGTGCTGATCCTGACTGACCTCTTCGGCGCCACGCCCGCCAATGTCGCGCTGGTTCTGCTAGAGCGGCTGGAGCGCGCGCGGGTGCTGGCGGGCGTGAACCTGCCGATGCTGCTGCGGGCGCTGAACTACGCCGCGCTGGATCTGGAGACGGTGGCCGACAAGGCCGCGCAGGGCGCGCGCGATGGCATCCGCCTGTGCGTCGCCGCGGGCGAGCAGCGCACGACGCCGGCGCGCAGGATCCAGGGCGCATGATTCGCCGGGAATTCGAGATTTGCAACAAACTGGGGCTGCACGCGCGCGCGGCGGCCAAGCTGGTGCAATGCGCCACGCGCTACCGCAGCCATATCGAAATCGAGCGCCGCAACCAGCGCGTCAACTGCAAGAGCATCATGGGGGTGATGATGCTGGCCGCGAGTCAGGGCACCTGGGTCACGGTCGAGGCCGTCGGCGACGACGAGGAGGACGCGATGGTATCGATCGAGACCTTGATTCGCGAGCGCTTTGGGGAAGCCGAATGACCACCGCCTTTCAGGGCATCGGGATCGCCTCGTCCTGCCCGATTGCCCTGGGGCCGGCGTTCATCGATGCCCGCGGCCGTGGCGGCGCCTTCCTCGCCCCCATCGCCAGCGATCAGATCGGCGCCGAGATCGCCCGCCTGGATCTGGCCGTGTCCGCCGCGCGCGAGGCCTTGCAGGCGATACGCGCACAGATCCCGCGTCACACCCCCATCAAGATCGCCGAGTTCATCGACGCCCACCTGCTGATGCTCGAGGACGCCGCCCTCATCGACGAGGTCCGGCGTATCGTGAGCGATCAATTGTGCAATGCCGAGTGGGCGCTCCAGTTACAGCGCGATACCCTGATCCGGGTCTTCGACGAGATGGACGACCCCTATCTGCGCACCCGGCGCGACGATATCGAGCATGTGGTCCGCCAGATTCAGTCCTTCCTGCGCGGCGACGCAACGACGCCCGACCCCGGGATCAAGGATCTCGACGGCTGCGTGGTGGTGGCGCACGATCTCATGCCCGCCGACGCCATCCTGCTGCGCCACCGCGGCGCGGTAGCCTTCGTGACCGAGGCCGGCGGTCCCATGTCGCATACCGCCATCCTGGCGCGCAGCCTCGGGATTCCCGCGGTCATGGGCATCCACGAGATCACCCGTTATCTGCGTCAGAATGAATTTCTGGTGGTCGACGGCGAGACCGGGACCGTGCTCGCCAATGCCGACGAACGGACTCTGGAGTATTTTCGCCAGCGTCTGCGCGCGGTCCAGGCGCGCCAGCGCCGGCTGCGCGAGTTGGTCAGTCGACCCACCCTGACGCGCGACGGGGTTGCCATCGCTCTGCTGGCCAATCTGGAATTGCCCGAGGACGTCAGCACGGCCAAGTCCAACGGCGCCGCCGGGGTCGGTCTGTACCGCACCGAATTTCTCTACATGAACCGCGACGACCTCCCGGACGAGGAGGAGCATTTGGCCAACTATGCCGAGATGATCGCGGGACTCGATGGCATCCCCATCACCATCCGCACCCTGGATCTGGGCGTCGAGAAAGGCTGCGAGGCGTTCGCCAACTGCGGCGCCAGCGCCTGTAATCCGGCGCTCGGTCTGCGCGCGATCCGGCTCTGTCTCAAGGAACCGGAGCTGTTTCGACCGCAATTGCGCGCCATCCTGCGCGCCTCCGCGCTTGGCCCGATCCGTCTGATGCTGCCGCTCGTGACCAATGTGCATGAACTGGACACCGTGCTGGCGCTCATCGTGCAGCTCAAGCATCAGCTCGACCGCGAGGGACTGCGCTACGATCCCGCCCTGCCGATCGGGGCCATGATCGAGGTGCCCGCCGCCGCGCTGGAGGCCCGTGCCATCGCCCGCCGGATGGATTTTCTCTCCATCGGCACCAATGACCTGATTCAGTACACGCTCGCCATCGACCGTCTGGACGACGCCGTCAACTATCTGTTTGACCCTACCCATCCTGCCATCCTGCGGCTGATCCGCATGACCATCGAGGCCGGACGCGCGCTGGGCATTCCGGTCAGCATGTGCGGCGAGATGGCCGGCGACCCGCGCTTCACGCGCCTGCTGCTAGGGCTGGGGCTGCGCGAGTTCAGCATGCAGCCGGGCGCGCTGCTCGACATCAAGGAAATCGTGCTCGACGCCGATTCGCGGGAACTTCAGCGGCGCACCGACCAACTGTTCGATCTGCTCGACGAGACCGACCCCAGCCACCTGCTGGACGCCTTGAATCAGGCCTGAGTGCGAAGCGACAAGGCCCCCATGAGTGTCTCTGTCCCGAGCCATCCCGACCGCCCGCGTCTCGACGCCCTGCGTCAAGTCCTTGAGCAGGGTGCCATGCGTCAGGCCGCGCGCATGCTCAATGCCCTGCAGCCGGCCGAAATCGCCGATCTGCTCGAATCCCTGCCGCCCCAGGAACGCGAACTGGTCTGGAATCTGGTGGAGGCCGCGTCCGATGGCGAGGTGCTGGCCTATCTGCACGACGATGTCCGCGAACGCCTGATCCGGCTGATGGACGCCGGCGAACTGATCGCCGCGCTGGAGCATCTGGACACCGACGATCTGGCTCGCCTGATCCGGGATCTGCCCGTGGCCATCACGCGCGAGGTCGTCAAATCGCTCGACCAGCAGCGCCGCGAGCGACTTGAGCAGGCGCTGTCGTTTCCGCAGGACAGCGCCAGCGGACTGATGAACACCGACACGGTGACGGTGCGCCCCGAGATGACCCTGGAAGTCGTGATGCGCGATCTGCGCCGGCTCAAGGACGGACTGCCGGACATCACGGACAACCTGATCGTGGTCAATCGTCGGGGACTCTATCTGGGCGTACTCTCTCTGACCGATCTGCTGACCCACGCCCCGGACGACTCGGTCGCCGAGGCCATGCGGCTGGACGTGCAGGCCATTCCGGCGACCTGGAGCGCCCATGAGGTCGCGACCCGTTTCGAGCAGCACGCGCTGGTCACCGCTCCGGTGGTGGACGACGAGGGGCACCTGCTCGGGCGCATCACGGTCGACGACGTGATGGACGTGATCCGCGAGGAGGCCGAGCATCAGTTTCTCGGTCAGGCCGGCCTTTCGGAGACCGAGGACATGTTCGCCCCGGTCCTGCTCAGCGCGCGTCGGCGCGCCTTGTGGCTCGGCGTCAACCTGCTGACCGCCTTTCTGGCCGCCTGGGTCATCGGGCGCTTCGAGGCCACGATTCAGCAGGTGGTGGCGCTGGCCGTCCTCATGCCCGTGGTCGCCAGGCATGGGCGGGATCGCCGGCACCCAGACGCTCACGCTCGCCATCCGCGGCCTGGCCGTGGGCCATCTCACATCCAGGAACGCCCGCTGGCTGCTTAAAAAGGAGATGGCGGTCGCCACGATCAACAGCATCGTCTGGGCCGTTGTCGTCGCGTTGATCGCCTGGCTCTGGTTCCACGACACCCGGATCGCGCTGGTCATCGGCGTGGCCATCAGCATCAACCTGCTCGCCGCCGCCTTCGCGGGCGCGCTGCTGCCGCTCCTGCTGGAGCGCCTCGGCATCGATCCCGCCCTGGCCGGCGGGGTGATTCTCACCACCGTGACGGATGTGGTGGGCTTTCTGGCGTTTTTGGGATTGGCGACGATTTTTCTGCTTTAAAGCAATCGCTCCAGATAGCGGGCGACCGACTCCTCCGCGTTCGACCCGATGACTTCCAGGTCGGGCAGCGCGTCTTTCAATTCGGGCGCGGCGTTGCCCATCACGACCCCTTTGCCCACGTCGCGCAGCATGTCCAGATCGTTGCGACCGTCGCCGAAGGCGATCACGTCCGCCGGTCGAATGCCGCGCTGTTGCAGCGCGCGGGCGAGCGCCGAGCCCTTGGAGACCCCCAGGGCCATGACTTCCAGCACGTTCGGGAGCGAATAGGTGATGGTGAGCCGGTCGCCATGACCGCCAAGGATCAGACTCTCCAGGTCGCGCAGATACCCGGCGTCGTCATGGAAATAGAAGACCTTCAGCACGGGCGCGTCGTCGAGCGCGGCAAAGTCGCTGACCCGATAGGCAAAACCTGACTCCCGGTGATACTGGAGCAGGCTCGGTTCGGGCGTCTCGACGATCCAATCGTCGATCCGGTACACATTCGTCTGTACCCGAGCGAAGGCCGGATCGGACAACAGAAAGGGGAGACAGTCGGGGTCGATCGCGCGGCAATGCAGCAGTTGGCCCTGGCGGTCATGCACCGCCGCGCCATTGCTGGAAATCAGGCAGTCCGGACCGCCCAGCCGCCCGGAGAGTCCGCGGATGTCTTGAAAGTGACGCCCGGAGGCGAAAATAATCTCGATCCCCCGCCGTCTCAGGGCGCTCAAGACATCGCGAGTATAATCGCCCAGCCGATGCTCGGCATTGAGCAGGGTTCCGTCGAGATCGGAAACGATGAGTTTGTACATTTTAAAGCGCGTCCATCGTGGAGACTTGAGTGTCAACGGCAGGCTGACACCTTAGCGCAACCCGGAGTCTCGTGCTGGACGCGCTTTAAAGTTGATGGACACTTTTTGACCACTAACCACTCAGGCAACTCCCCGCAAATAACCGGTCAATACTTTCCAATCACGACCCGCGAGGGAGCGCGAATCAAACCAATGCACGGCGGATTGGAACGGGGCATCCGCGATGATCGTTGTCGAATCGAATAACGACAACGACAACGAAAGCAAGAACGACGACCGCGCGACGGGGTATTCACCCCGTCGCAACGTTTTCCGAACACGGGGAATTCGTCATTTCCGCGAACCTGGTTGAAACGTCCTGACAGGGCGCATGCCCCGTCCGGCCAGGTTATTTTCCGGGAGTTTCCTAACCACTAACCACTAACCACTAACCCATCGACATGCGTGCGACCCTTCAGTTTTTCCTCTATCTCCTCGTCTGCCTAGTCCTGGCGGCACTGCTCACCCCCGCGCTGCTGGCGACCGGCTGGATCGATCTTGAGCCTCAGCGGGCGATGAGCCGTCTCGCCCAGATCCTCATGCTGCTCGGCATCTGGCCCTTCCTGCGGATGCTGTCGCTCGCCGATCGCGGTGCGCTGGGCTATGCCGTGAGCGGCCGGGTCTGGCGCCGCTCGGTGATGCTTGGCTGGTTGCAGGGCGTGGCGATTCTGCTGGCCCTCGTGCTGGCTTTGCTCGCGCTGGACATCCGGATTCCGGACCCGCATCCCTGGCCCGGCCTTGCCGGTCAAGCCGCGCAGGCGCTGATCGGTGGGCTGCTGATCGGACTTCTGGAGGAAACCTTTTTTCGCGGCGCGCTCTACCGTGCGATCCGACGCCGTGACGGCATGCGCTCCGCCATCCTCTGGTCCGCGCTGCTCTATGCCCTGGTGCACTTCATGAAACCGGGCGCGCTGCCCGCCGGCATGGCCTTCGACTGGACCGGCTCGCTCTGGATGTTTGCCCATGTCTTCGGCGATGTCTTTCAATGGAGCAACCTGGATTCCATGGTCGCGCTCTTTTGCGTCGGCGTCTTCCTGGCGCTGGTCCGCGAGCGCACCGGACAGATCGGCTGGTGTATCGGGCTGCATGCCGGCTGGATCTTCGTGATCCAGGTGACGCGCCGGGTCACGGACGGCAACGCGGAGTCCAACGTCGCCTGTCTGGTGGGCGAGTACGACGGCACCATCGGCTGGCTGGCAGCGCTTTGGATCGGGCTGTTGGCCGTTGGCTATTGGGCGCTCGCCCGCCGGTCATCCTGATGGATCAAGGGCCCGCTCGCGCAGCCAACGGCGGATCTCCGCCACATGCCGACGGCTCACGGGCAGGCGTTCGTCGCAGTCGCTCAACCTTGCCTGAAAGCGACCCTGGTCGGTTTTTACCAGACCGATCAGCCGCGCGCGCGCGACCAGCGCATTGCGATGAATGCGCACAAAAAGATCCCCGAATTCCTGCTCGAAGGTTCGCAGCGATTCGTCGACCAGCAGTTCGCCGCCAGGATGGCGGACCGTGACATATTTCTGATCCGCCCGCAGAGAGAGGATGTCGCGGACTGGAACCGCGCACACCCGGCCGCGATAGCGCGCGCTGATCTGGCGACGACGGCCGGGATAAGAGGCAACCGGGGATTCGACGCCAACCACCGGAACGGCGGCCTGGTTCAGGTGGCGGCTGACCCGCGCCAGTTCCTCTTCCAGCCGTTCGCGCTGTACCGGCTTGGGCAGACAGCCCGCCCTCGGACTGCCCAGGGTGTTCAAGGTTGAAGGCGCGTCGGCGGCCATCAGAATAACCGCCGGCGGCGCATCCAGTTGGGCCAGTCGCCGGGCGACCTCGTTCCCGCTCATGCCGGCCACCCGCGTATCCAGCAGAACGAGATCGATCGGCTGCGACCGGCAGCAGGAAATCGCCTCCCACCCGTCCGCGGCCTCTCCGGCCAGCTCATGATCGCCATCGAACTCGGCGAGCAGACGCCGGAGCCGGTCTCGGGCTGGAGAGTCATCGTCAACGACGAGAATCCGCATGGATTTTGCTCTTACTTCAAGGAACAGTCATCACGCTCTGGCGGCGCTTGCATGAAAAAGATAGCCCAAGAAACGAAGACTCGTGAGTACAACTTTGGACGACAACCCCGATACTCAAGACACCGGAATCATTCGAAGCCGTGGATCTCGCGCGATCATCGCCTCCGCGGGGGTGGCAACAGGCCGGTTCCGATCGGACAATAGGCGGCAGCCATGCGTTTCATGGCAGGATGGCCCACAGTCATAGGCTTAATGAAATCTGGTCGAGCCGAGCAAAGGCCAAGCGCCGTCTTCATTCATGAACCCCCCGCGCAGTCCGGATCTGCACCACCATCAACCAACAGTTGTCGCATCCATGACCCCACAAGCCAGCTTCATCAACATCGGCGAGCGTACCAACGTCACCGGCTCCGCGCGCTTCAAGCGTCTCATCCTCGATGGCGATTTCGACGCCGCGCTCGACGTGGCACGCCAGCAGGTCGAGAACGGCGCCCAGGTCATCGACATCAACATGGACGAGGCCATGCTGGATTCGCAGGCCGCCATGACCCGCTTCCTCAACCTGATCGCCGCCGAGCCGGACATCGCGCGGGTGCCGATCATGATCGACTCCTCCAAGTGGTCGGTGATCGAGGCCGGGCTGAAGTGCGTGCAGGGCAAGTCCATCGTCAACTCGATCAGTCTCAAGGAGGGCGAGGCGGCCTTCCGCGAACAGGCACGCAAGGTCAGGCGCTACGGCGCGGCGGCGGTGGTCATGGCCTTCGACGAGGTCGGACAGGCCGACACCCAGGCGCGCAAGTTTACGATCTGTCAGCGCGCCTATCGCATCCTGGTCGACGAGATCGGGTTTCCGCCCGAGGACATCATCTTCGACCCCAACATCTTCGCCGTGGCCACCGGCATCGATGAACACAACAATTACGCGGTCGATTTCATCGAGGCGACCCGACGCATCAAGCGCGAACTGCCCTATGCGCGGGTCTCGGGCGGCGTCTCCAATGTCAGCTTTTCGTTTCGCGGCAACGACCCGGTCCGCGAGGCGATCCACTCGGTCTTTCTCTATCACGCCATCCGCGCCGGGATGGACATGGGCATCGTCAACGCCGGACAGCTTGCCATCTATGACGACCTGCCCGCCGAACTGCGCGAGGCGGTCGAGGATGTCATCCTCAATCGCCGCCCGGACGCCACCGAACGGCTGATCGATCTGGCGCCCAATTACAAGGGCGACGGCAGCGGCATCGAGAACAAACAGGATCTGAGCTGGCGCGAGACCACGGTCGAAAAGCGGCTGCAACATGCGCTGATCAAGGGCATCACCGACTTCATCGTCGAGGACACCGAGGAAGCGCGCCAGAAGCTTGGCGCGCCGATCAATGTCATCGAAGGCCCGCTGATGGAGGGCATGAACCTGATCGGCGATCTGTTCGGCGCGGGCAAGATGTTCCTGCCGCAGGTGGTGAAATCCGCCCGCGTGATGAAAAAATCGGTCGCCTACCTGGAACCCTATCTGGAGGCCGAGAAGAGCGAGGGCGACACCCAGGGCCGCATCCTGATGGCGACGGTCAAGGGCGACGTGCATGACATCGGCAAGAACATCGTCGGCGTCGTACTCCAGTGCAATAACTACGAGGTCATCGATATCGGGGTCATGGTCCCCGCCGACCGGATTCTCGCCAAGGCGCGCGAGATCCATGCCGACATCATCGGTCTGTCCGGTCTGATTACGCCCTCGCTCGACGAGATGGTCCATGTCGCGAAAGAGATGCAGCGTCAGGGCTTCACCATCCCGCTGCTGATCGGCGGCGCGACCACCTCGAAGCTGCACACCGCCGTCAAGATCGAGCCGATGTACGAGCATCCGGTGATTCATGTCAAG
Source organism: uncultured Thiocystis sp. (assembly GCF_903866365.1). Lineage (GTDB taxonomy): Bacteria > Pseudomonadota > Gammaproteobacteria > Chromatiales > Chromatiaceae > Chromatium. The sequence goes on along the minus strand of NZ_CAIPNF010000075.1, from coordinate 9,423 downwards.
GATGCCTCGCGCGCCGTGGGCGTGGCCGGCAGTCTGCTATCGAAGGATCTGAAGGCCCCCTATGTCGCCGGCATCCGCGCCGAGTATATCGAGATTCGCCAGCGCCGCGCCGAGCGTGACGAGGCGCGCGATCTGATCCCGCTGGCGCAGGCCCAGGCCAACCGCACCCTGATCGACTGGGATTGCTATCAGCCGCCGACCCCGGCCGAGTTGGGCGTCCAGACCTTCCGCGACATCCCGCTCGACGAGATCGCGGCCTATATCGACTGGACCTTTTTCTTTCATGCCTGGGAGTTGCGCGGGCGTTATCCGCAGATTCTCGACGACCCGGAGAAGGGCGTCGAGGCGCGCAAGCTGCTCGCCGACGCACGCGCCATGCTGGACCGGCTCATCCGCGAGAAATGGCTGTCCGCGAACGCCGTCATCGGCCTCTTCCCGGCCAACGCGATCGGCGACGACATCGCCGTCTATGCCGACGAGGAACGCGCCGAGCCGATCCTGTCGCTGCACAATCTGCGCAAGCAGGGCAAGCAGCCGCCCGGCAAATACAACGAAGCGCTGGCCGACTATGTCGCCCCCTTCGAGACCGGCATCCCGGATTATGTCGGCGGCTTCGCCTGCACCGCCGGCATCGGCATCGATGAGCATGTGAAGCGCTTCGAGGATGACCACGACGATTATTCCGCCATCATGCTCAAGGCCATCGCCGACCGGCTTGCCGAGGCACTGGCCGAGATGCTGCACGCGCGCGTGCGCACCCGTCACTGGCGCTATGCCGACGAGCGGGAGTTCAGCAATCAGGATCTGATCGAGGAAAAATACCAGGGCATCCGCCCCGCCATGGGCTATCCCGCCAGTCCGGACCACACCGAGAAGGATCTGCTCTGGCAACTGCTGGACGCCGAGAAGAATACCGGCATCTGGCTCACCGAATCCAAGGCCATGGTCCCCGCCGCCTCGGTCAGCGGGCTCTACTTCTCGCATCCCGACAGCCGTTATTTCGCTGTCGGCAAGCTCGCGCGCGATCAGGTCGCCGACTATGCCGAGCGCAAAGGCATGCCGCTCGCGGAGATCGAGCGCTGGCTGGCACCGAATCTGGCGTATGAGATGGACTGAGCGCGGCGAATCGTCGGATTCGCCGCAACGCGGACACCCGTCATGCGCGCATGATGCGCGTCTCCGCGTTTAGCGAATCCACCAAGTTACCTCTCTTTCCATCCGCATCGGCCGAACACTGACATGCTCGAAGAATCTCCCCTCACCATGATCGCGCACGTCATCCAACTCGCGGTCGCGCCGGTTTTTTTATTGACGGGCATCGGCGGCATCCTCGCCGTCATGACCAGCCGCCTGGGCCGGATCGTCGACCGCGCCAGGGTGCTGGAGGAACAAACTCCGTTCAATGCCGCGCACCAGGATCGCACCCAGAAAGAACTGGCGACACTGTCGCACCGCGCACAATTGATCAGCGTCTCCATTGGTCTCTGCACCGTAACCGCCTTGCTGGTGTCCTCGGTCATCGCCATCCTGTTTCTCGGCTCCTTCCTGACCTTCGACGCCTCGCTCGCGGTCGCACTCCTCTTCGTGGCGGCAATGCTCGCCTTTATCGCGGCCCTGCTGTCTTTTCTGCGGGAGGTCTTTCTCGCCATCGCCAGTTTGCAAATCGGCAAGCGTTAGAGAGCCCGGGTGGGCGATGTCCTTGGAATCATCGCCAACCACCGTCATCCGCCAACCGTCGGTAGAGTTCCAGGTACTGGCTCAGGATGGCCGCGCGGCTGAACTCCCGTTCGGCTCGTTCGTGTCCGCGCTCGGCGATCTTGAACATCAGCGTCGGGTCGGCCAGCGTGTCCTGAATGCCGTTCGCCAGCGCGACGGCATCCTCGCAAGGGACGCACCAGGCGTCCTCGCCGTGCCGGGCGACCTCGCGCGCGCCACGAAAACTCGTCGTGACCAAGGGTTTCCCCCAAGTCCAGGCATCGAGAATGACGTTACCGAAGGGTTCGGCATCCAACGACGGGAAGACCACCAGATCCGCCATCTGGAGATAGGGGGCCGGATCGGACTGCCAGCCGGCCCAGACGATGCGCGGATCCTGTCCGGATTGAATCGCCTGCCGCCGCAGTGGCGCGGACAGCGGTCCGTCACCGAGCATGATCAGTCGCAGCGGTCGACCGGCAATGGTCTGGGGCAGCCGGGCCAGGGCCGAAACCAGATGGGTATGCCCTTTGAACGGAACGAAACGCCCCAGGGTCACCATGACCCAGGCGTCGTCGGGAATGCCGCGGGACAGGCGCAGCTCGACCACCCTTGCAGGCGCGACCGGCCTGGCTTGGTCGGCGAAGTTATAAATGTGATAAACGCGCGCGGCCGGCAGCCCCTGGTGGATCATCCAGTCGCAGAGCGCCTTGGTGTTGCCGATCCAGCCGTGGGCGTGACGATAGGGTCCGAGTGCGTAGTAGCCGCCGAGCCGGGCCAGATGGATGGTTCCGCCGTGCCGGGGCAGATGCGTCAGACGGGTAGCGCGACCCATGTAGGTCTGGACGATATCCGGGCGGATGCGCCTGATGAGCGTGGTGACCGCGTGCCGGGAAACGGGATCCCAGGTGGTGCGAAAGGGCAGACGATGGACAGTCAGCGGGCCGAAGTCGAGCCCATCGAGCCCGCTCGCGCGCCGGATCGCAACCTCGGTGGGCGCGCCATGCTCGGCGAGCGCCAGGCTAAAGCGGCGGAACCAGTATTCCGCGCCGCCAAGCGCCTTGCTGGCGACCATTTGCAATGAGGTTGGGTCGGACATACGGGGTTTGGTTTCCGATCGTTTTGAAAAGGTGTTCTCGTTGTCGGCATTCTGGGATTCGGCGTGAAGGGGGTCGAGTCCTGTTCGGCAGTTGCGTTAGCCGACTCGGGGGATCAGCTCCCGATACACCGCCAGGTTTCCCTCCACCATCGCATCGAGCGAGAACTCGCGCGCCATCAACGCCTGGCCGCCGGCACCGAGCGCGCGGCGGCGCTCTGGATCGGCCAGCAGCGCGCCGATGGCCGCGCGCAGGGCGGGCACGTCGCTGGGCGGAACCAGCACGCCGTTTTCGCCCTCGCGCACCGCCTCCGGGATGCCACCGGCGCGACTAGCGACGATGGTCACGCCGGCACTGGCGGCCTGGAGCAGCGAGACGCCGAGTCCCTCCATCAGGACCGGATGCACAACCAGGTCGAGACTGGGCAGAAGCTCGGCAAGATCGTCGCGGAAACCAGCCAATTGAACGTGCCCGGTCAGCCGCCGGTCGGCGAGGTGTCGCTGGAGATCGGCGGCGAGCGGTCCCTGACCGAAAAAGCGGACCTGCAGATTCGGATGCGCTTCGATCAGCGGGGGCAGCGCCTCGATGAGAAAACGGTGCCCCTTGCGCGGGATCAACTGGGCGATGACGCCGATCAGCAGGGCATCCGCCGGCACGCCCAGCCGCGCCCGGATCGTGCCCCGATCACAGGGCCGGGCATAGCTCTCCCAGTCCACGGCGCTGCGCACGATCCGCAGTTTGGACGCGGGCAGACCCTCGCTGACCAACACCCGGCCAATGCCCTCCGAGATCGCGATCACCCGGTCGTGGAGCCGGTATTTCAGCGCGACCCGCCAGCGCGGCTCGGGGTTGTCCACCCGTCGGGTATGGATCGCGGGCACGCCGGTCAGCCGGGCCGCCAGACCGCCCATGACATCGGCGCCGATGCGGCTGTGCAGATGGACCAGATCGGGATGCGTGGCACGGATCAACCGGCGCAGACGCAGCGCCATGAACAGATCCGCGTCGCCATGCATCGGCAGACCGCACACCCGAGCCACCGGCTCGGCCGCCCGAGCCAGCGCGCAACCCTGGGGGCAGGCGAGCAGATTCTCGTGACCGCGTGCGGCCAGACCACGCAGCAGATGCAACACCTGAAAGGCCCCGCCATAGAGATGGCGACCGCCCTCGACATGCAGAATTCTCATGACCGGAGCACCTGGCGCGCGGCCGAGACGATCTCGTCGACCTCGATCCGGCGCATGCAGTCGAAAGTTCCGCCGCAGGTCGGGCGGCGTTTGCAGGGCGAACAGGGCAGCGGATGATAAAGCACGCGGGCATTGGCGCGGGTCGTGTCGAGATAGGGACAGGTGGAGCCGAACAGCAGCAGACTCGGGGTGTCCAGCGCGATACCCATGTGTCCCAGCCCGGTATCCACGGCGATCAGCAGGGCGGCCTGGTCGATCAGCGCCGCCGCCTCCAACAGACTGGTCTGGCCGGCGAGATTGACCAGCAATCCGTCGCTGGCGTCGCCGATCCGCGCGGCGGCCTCCCGGTCCGCCGGTCCTCCGAGCAGCACTGGCGTCAGCCCGAACTCGGACTTGATGCGGGCGGCGAGCCGTTGCCAGCGATCCTCGAACCAGTGTTTCTGCGGGCGGGTCGTAAAGGGACAGAAGACCGCATAGCCGCCGGCGAGCCCGTGACGGGCGACGATCTCGGCGACGAAGGCCGACTCGGACTCGCCATAGTGGATCGCCATCGCGAAGGGTTCGGTCGGCAGGCCGAGCGTGTCGGCCAGGTAGAGATATTCCGAGCCGATGCGTCGGGCATCTCCGCCGCGCGGCAGGGCGCGCGTCATCAGCCATTGACTGCCCTCGCGCGAACCCAGTCCGATACGCTTGCGGGCGCCGGAAAGCCAGGTCAGCGCCCCGCTCTTCAGCAGTCCCTGAAGGTCCAGCGCCAGATCGAAATCGTGCGCGCGAAGGGTCGCGCGCAGCGCCAGAACCCCCTTCATCAACGCGCCGAACCGACGCGCTTTCCACAACCGGCGCCAGTGTTGCAGCGGACAGACGATCACCTCGTCCAGGTCCGGGTGATGGTCCAGCAGGACGCGACCCTCCGACTGCACCAGCCAGACGATCCTCGCCCGCGGCCAGGCGCGCCGCAGCGCGGCGATCAGGGGCGAGGCGAAAACGATGTCGCCGATGGCGCTGAGACGGACCAGGAGGATGGCGTTCATGGAGCAGGTCGCCTGGTGGCGCGTGATGTGGGGTCGAACATGGCGTGATGCCCGAGTCGAGTGACGAGTCGGCATGGTAGCATTGAGTCCGCAAAACCAAGTCATAGGGTGACCCGGTGGTCGTGCTCTCGAAGATCGTGACGCGGATCGATGGCGCGCGACTCCTGTCCTGGCTGGCGCATGTCCTGCTCGCGGTCTGCGCGGCGACGGTCACGGCCGCCTATTACCGGATCCATGGTCCGGCGCTGCATGCGCTGCTGTTCCTCGGTCTCGTCTGGTTCCTGCTGTCCTGGCGCAAACGCGCGCGGTCGCATCGGATCGACGCTGACGCGATGCCCGCGTCTCGATCCTTGCCGCCGCTCAAATCGACGACATCGCTCCTGTCCGCCGTCTTCCTTCTCTACACGCTGATCGCCATTCTGTCGGCCGGCAGCGTCGGCTTCAATGCGGCGTCCCTGGACCGGCTCGAACACTTCAGCTATTTCCTGGGCGGAGTCTTTCTCATTCCCTTCCTGGTCGCCGTCCGGCCGCGCTCGGACTGGTTTTGGTTTGCCATCGCCGCGACCGCGCTGCTGTCGGGCCTCTTCGCCTTTTGGGAGATGCAAACACTCGCGCCGGACTACCAACTCGCCACCGGACTGGAGTATCGCGCGGGCGGGAGCAAGGGCAAAGCGATTCCCTTTGGCGACATCGCCACCCTGGCAGCGGTCTTGAGCGCGCTCGGTGCCTGCGTCTTTTTCCCGGCCCGACGACGCCTGGCCTGGCTCTTCGGACTCGCCGCGCTCGGCGGGGTCTATGCCAGCCTGGCCTCCGGCACGCGGGGCGCATGGATCTTCTTTCCGACCGCGCTGGCCGTCATTGGCCTCTCTCTGCTCCATCAGTATCCGGCCTATCGACGCGGGATTGTACTCGGCATTCTGGGGCTGGCCGTCGTTGGCGGTATCGCGCTGATGCAGTCGGACCAGATCCAGGATCGCTTCGCCCGCGCGCTGTCCGAGGCGCGGCATTATGTCCCCGGCGAAGAGGTTGGGATCGGGAATTCGCTGGGCGAGCGTTTCGAGATGTGGCGAGCGGCCTGGATGGCCTTTCGGGAGCATCCGGTGCTGGGCATCGGCGTCGGGCAACTGAACGGCTATTTTCAACGGATGGCCGATCAGGGACTGATTTCCAGCGCCATCGCGGAGTTCGATCGGGGCGCCGGGCATACCCACGCGCACAACGATTATCTGCATGCGCTCGCCACCCGCGGGCTGTTGGGGCTGGCCTCGCTCCTGCTGCTGTATCTGGCGCCGCTGGCCGTATTCGTCCGCGCGGCGTTCCGCGCCCAGGACCATACGACCCGCGGACTGGGCTATGCGGGCATCCTCGTGATTCTGGGGTATCTCCAGTTTTCGCTCACCGACTCCATTCTGCTGATGCGCATCACCGCCGGGTTTTTCGTCCTGCTCTGCGCCTGGCTGCTGGCGTTGAACCTGGACCCGCCCGATCGGCGGCCGGGCAGTGTGTCGCGGAGCCTTTAGAAAACCCGCAAGTCGCCCGCAAGCGGGCTCCTACGCGCTCCCTCACTGCCATTCAGTTAAGGATTTTCCGTTCGCCCTGAGTCCTGAGCGAAGCCGAAGGGTCGAATGGGGTGGACGGAAAATCCTAAGCCGCTGAGCATAAAAAAGCCGTTCATGGTTCGACCCTTCGGCTCACTGCCATTAAGTTAAGCCGTTCGTGGTGAGATTGTCGAACCATGAACGGCTTAACGCTCAGAGGCTTAGGATTTTCCGTCCGCCCTTCGACAAGCTCAGGACGAACGGAAAATCCTTAACTGAATGGCAGTGACCCTTCGGCTACCGCTCAGGGCTCGCCACGAACGGCTTAACTTAATGGCAGCGCCGCGTCGCATGGCGTCGCGAGATCAGGCGAGACGCGGTGCCTACCCCGACACCGTTCGGCGCCCGGCCTGGCGCCAGCCGACCATCGTCAGCAGGGCGGCGCCAAACGCAAAGTTCAGCCAGGCCAGCGGTAGCGGGACTTGGCTGACGCTGCCAGTGCCCGTATTGCCGTTTAATTCATAGGTGAACGACGGAGCTGGATCTGAGGCATCCCCACCGAGCGCGAATGAAAAAACAGCATTCTCGAGATAGTACACAAGGCCAAGAAAGATGCCGCTCTCGAAGCTGACCGTCGCCAAAGGGTCGTCCTCCAGCCTATAGGTGCGAAAAACCGAGGATTCGGATGACTCGATGAAATCGAAATTGAACTCGCTGAGGGCGAAGGTGGAGGCCGGCTCATCGGGGTAGAGAGGGGCGTCATCGTCGAAAGCAAAGTCACCGGTATAAATCTTGCCGTCGAGACTGTCTTCGGAGGTGATCGTCACCGAAAAACCGTACGTGACGGTGGCTGCCGGAACACCGGCCGAACCGAACGCCAAGGCGGCGGCGAAGAGGGGGATACGGAGATCGCCCATGGATGTCACTCCTGCAATTGGAAGGTAAAGAAACGAAAGGGGTGCCCCGCCGCGCGCGCGGCGGGGCGGTTGGCTCAGGGCGCGGGGATAAAATTCGCCGCGTGAAGCTGGCTGGGCACCACGCCACGCAACAGCACCAGTTGCACGGCGGCCGCTTTGCCCGCGCCATCCGGGTCGAGATAGACCGCGCTATCGGCGCTGCCGCTGGCGCGCAGGCTCAGATAGCCGGCGCCGAACGGATCGGTGCCGGTGTAACCGAGCTTGGCCAGCAGCGCGCTGACATCGATGCGGTCCCGATCGGGCTCGAAGCCGGTGACGATGTCGCCGCGTTCGCTCAGGTCGCGATAAACGAAGACATCCGCCCCCGGTCCGCCGTCGAGCGTCTGGCGTCCGGCGGCGTTGCCGAGGATGTCGTCGCCGGCGCCGCCGTTGACGCTGACGATGCCGCGTGTCACCTCGATCCGATCATCGCCGGCGGTGCCGGTCACGGTCTTGGCCCCGGCAGGCGGCACGAGCGGCGGCGCGCGCTCGTAGGCGCCGATGTCGATGGTGGTGCCCTGAACGCGCGGATTGCCGGCAAGGTCGGTGTCCAGTCCGGTGGCGACGCTCATATCGCCCGCGTCGAGCAGCGGCGAGTCGGCGCTGGCGGGACGCAGGTCGCCGTGCGCCGGGTCGAGCAGCAGCGGATCGGCGTCCAGGTTGCCGCCGCCGTCCAGACCGCAAGCGGAGTTCCAGTTCGCGCTGCCGCCGCAGGCCTGGATCAGGCTGTGGGCAACCGTGAGCGACGCGCGGCCAGGGGCCAGTTCGCCGTTGGCATCGCCCCACAGCAGGGCGTTGACGAGTGTCGCACCGCCGTCGAACGCCGCGCCGCCGCCCGCCATCGCCGCATTGTCGCTGAAACTGACGTTGGTCAGCACCGGCGCGCCGCCGGCGGAGGCGAAACCGCTACCTGGTTGTGTGGCGCAGTTGCCGACAAACGCCACATTGGCGAGAGCGGGACTGCCGAGGCTGTGCATGCCGCCGCCCGCGCCGCCGGCCCGGTTGCCCGCGAAGAGCAGATTGGTCAGCGTCGGCGCGCCATTGACGTTGAGCCAGCCGCCGCCGTCCGCGTCGGACTGACCGGCGGTGACGGTGAAGCCGTCGAGCACGGTGGCGGAGTCGGCGCCCTCGGTGCGCACCACATGGTCGCTGTTGCTGCCCACAATCCCGTCGCAGCCTTGGGTGACGCCCGCTGCCGCCGTATCGTCGCCGTCGAGATCGCCGCTCAAAACCGTGCGCCGGTCGCGCCAGTCGCGCGCCTCCGGAGTCGTTTCGTCGCCCGCGAAGCCGCCGTAGACGGCGACGCCGGACGGGATGACGAAGCTGGCGGTGCGGTCACCGCTGTCGTCCGGGCGATAGACCCCGGTCGCGACCCAGATCCGATCGCCCGAGCGAGCGACCGCGAGGGCGTCCTGCAGGGTCGGGAAGGCGTCGGTCCAGCTCTGGCCGCTGCCCGCGACGGCGGCATCCGGCTTGACATACCACACCAGCCCGGCGCCGCCGATGGTCAGCGCGAGCGAGCAATCCTCCGTGCCGACGGCGGGCGCGACGGTGGCGACCGGGGTGATGCAGTAGGACAGGCGGTGCTCCCGATCCTCGGCCCGCACGGTGTAGGGTTGCGCCGTGCCCAGGGTGGCACCGCTGGTCAGCGTTTCCCCGGTGCCGTCGTCGCTCGCGCGCACCCAGCGGAAACGCGTGCCGTTCGCGCCGATCTGCTCGGGATCGCCCTGCTCGTCAAGATAGGCATACCGACCGCTCAGGGTCGTGCCGACCGTGGCGCCCCATAAGCGCCAACTTAACCGCACCGTTGACGCACTTGTGAGTTCATCATCTGCATGACCCTGGCCGGAACGGTTTGCAAGCGACGGCGGCGCGGACGTTCCTTGAGCACGTCGAGGCAGGCGTCCCAGTGTTCGTCT
>NZ_CAIPNF010000074.1 GCF_903866365.1 uncultured Thiocystis sp. | reverse complement strand
GGTGGTGCCGTCGCCGGCGATATCGGAGGTGTGCGAGGCCACTTCCTTGACCATCTGCGCGCCCATGTTCTCGAACTTGTCCTTCAGCTCGATTTCCTTGGCGACGGAGACGCCGTCCTTGGTCACGGTCGGCGCGCCAAAGGACTTTTCCAGCACGACATTGCGACCCTTGGGGCCCAGCGTCACCTTGACGGCATTGGCAAGGATATTGACACCTTCCATCATGCGGGCACGGGCATCACCGCCAAACTTTACGTCTTTTGCGCTCATTCTTTACCTTCCTCGAATTTATTTTTTGCTTGAAGTACTGGGATCGCGGAGCGGACAGGGACAACGGAGGCGGCTCAGCCCTCGACGACGCCCATGATGTCTTCCTCGCGCATCACCAGGAAATCGGTGCCGTCGAGCTTGACCTCGGTGCCGGAATACTTGCCGAAGAGCACGCGGTCGCCGACCTTGACGTCCAGCGGACGGACTTCGCCATTCTCCAGAATCTTGCCATTGCCCACGGCGATGATTTCGCCCTGGATCGGCTTTTCGGTGGCGGAATCCGGGATCACGATGCCGCCGGCAGTCGTGCGCTCCTCTTCCATGCGACGGACAACGACGCGGTCATGCAAGGGACGGATGTTCATGAAGGATCTCCTGGTGCGGTTGAGAAGGTTGATCAGTGCCACGATCCGGGCTGAAAAAGCACGGTTGTTAGCACTCACTTGGAACGAGTGCTAATGGTAGAGACTAATCGTCGGGTGTCAAGAGTTGCGTGGGGGGCGATGACGGAATCTGGCGGTGCGGTGGGGGTGCGACGGACCCGATCCTGCCTCGAATGGCAGCGTCGACGAGGGACCGCGGCCCTGCGCTCGCCGCCAGCCGACACCTCAGTTTCCGCCGTCAACGATGATGCGTTGCGTCGTCAGGCGATCGATGCGTCCGGACTTGCCACGGATTGACGCGCCAGCTTGCGCAGACGCTGCACCATCGCGGCCAAGCCATTGCGCCGGGACATGCTCAGGTGTTGATCGAGTCCAATCCGAGCGAAGAAGGCATCCGTGTCGAACGCCAGGATCGCGGACGCATGCTGCCCCGAATAGAGTTGCTGAAGCAACGCGATCAGGCCGCGCACCAGATTGGCGTCGCTGTCGGCCAGAAACTCGATGATGTCGTCCGATCCCGGCCTGACCCGCGCGGCAATGTGCACCGTGCTTTGACAACCCTGAACGGAATTGGCCGCAGTCTTGAGCGCCTCGGGCATGGGTGGCAGTTTGTCGCCCAGGTCGATGACGTACTGGTGGCGCATCGGCCAATCGGGCAGGAAGGCGAAGACCTCCGCGATGTCGTCGGCGGCGGCCTGGGGCGACGCAGCGACGGCGGCGGGATAGCTCGCCTCCTCGGCGTCCATCGCTGGCGCTGGCGCGGCGGACGGCGGCGCGAAACCAGACTTGACGCCGGTCTCAAGATTCGCCACGGTCGCGCGGGTTTTCTGTCGGGCGCGATCGACGATGTCGGCCACCGCTCCGGCAAGCCGATCGATATCTTCCAGCGTGTTGTAGACGCCCAGCGAGGCACGCGCGGTCGAGGAGATCCCGAGCCGATCCATCAACGGCTGACAGCAATGGTGCCCGGTGCGGATACAGATGCCCCGCAGATCCAACTGCGCGCCGACATCGAGCGTGGCGATCGGCGGATCGACCAGCACCCAGGACACCACCCCGCTTTTGCGCCGCGCCGTGCCCTTGATTTCCAGCCCCGGAATGGCGGACAGGCGCTCGGTCGCGTGACGCAGCAGGATCTGTTCGTGCGCGCCGATGCGCGCAAGCCCGATCGACTCGACCCAGGCAATCGCCGCCGCCAGACCGACCGCGCCGGAAATATTCGGGGTACCCGCCTCGTATTTGCTCGGCAGCGGTGCATAGGTGGTCTCCTTGAAGGTCACCCGTTCGATCATATCGCCGCCACCCTGGTAGGGCGGCATGGCATCGAGCAGATGGCGCTTGCCGTAGAGCACGCCGATCCCGGTCGGTCCGTAGAGCTTGTGCCCGGAGAAGACATAGAAATCGGCATCGAGCGACTGCACGTCGGTCACGCCATGCGCGACCCACTGCGCCCCATCGATCAGCACCAGGGCGCCCGCCGCATGCGCGTCGGCGATGATCTCGCGGACCGGATTGACGGTTCCAAGCGCATTGGAAACCTGATTGACCGCGACCAGCCGAGTGCGCGGCGAGAGCAGACGGCGATACGCGTCGAGCAGGATCTCGCCGGCGTCATTGATGGGGATGACCTTGATCCGGGCGCCGGTCGCCCGCGCCACCATCTGCCAGGGCACGATGTTGGAGTGATGCTCCAGGGTCGAGAGCAGAATCTCGTCGCCGGGTTGAAGATTGGCCGAGCCCCAGGCGGAGGCCACCAGATTGATGGACTCGGTCGCCCCGCGGGTAAAGAGACACTCGGCCGGCTCGGCGGCACTCAGAAAACGGGCCACGGTCAGACGCGCGTCTTCATACATCCGCGTCGCGGTTTGCGAAAGTTGATAGACGCCACGATGGATATTGGCATGGTGCTGTCGATGATAGTCGCTGACGGCCGCGATCACCGACTCCGGCTGCTGCGTACTGGCCGCGCTATCCAGGTACACCAGCGGTCGGCCATTGACCTTGGTGCCGAGAATCGGAAACCGGGCGCGCACCGCATAGGCATCCAGCACTGAGGAGGCTGCTCCGACAGGCAGGCGCGTCGACTCTTCGAGAGCGATAGGTAAAGATTTCATGGTCAACTAATTCTTTGCGAAGGAGCGAAAATTCAAGGATCCGCGCGATTTTCGGTTTTGCCTTGCGGCGGTGAGCCGAGAGAGGAAGAATCAAGACAACGGTCGAGCCGTTATTCCGGACGCTGAAAGCGCCAGTTCGCCCATTTTCACGGTCAACCACTTGGAGGCTGTCCGCCCGATCCAGCATGAACGATAACACCCAACCGACTCCGCTGACCGACCTGCGCCGACGCGTCTCCAGTGCGCGCGCGCTCATTCTAAACGTTCTGACCGAGTTGATCGGTCCAGTCGAACTGCGTTATGACTTTTATCGCGAATGGAACGGTTGCTGGAGGGTTCGGGTTGACCTGAGTCAACCCGTTCGCGGTCGGATCGAATTCACCCTGCTGGACACGCCTGGCGGCGGCATGCTGGCACTGCCGCGACCGTTGCCGGAACGCTGGCGAATCGAGACCGGCATCCTCGCGAGTGACGGGACTCGCTGGAGCCTGGATCAGGCTGGAGCCTTGGTGGCATTTCCACCGGAGAAGTGAGCGATGGAGAGCGCAAACGGGACGCAGGCGGTAAAATGAGGCGCGCGGGTTTCAGGAAACCATTTTCCAACATGCCCGCGCATCGCAAGGTCCGACGCTCGCGCGCCCGAACCAATGCGCAAAAACAAAAACAGCGGTCAAATGACCGCTGTTTTTGTTTGCAACTGGAGCGGGAAACGAGGCTCGAACTCGCGACCCCAACCTTGGCAAGGTTGTGCTCTACCACTGAGCTATTCCCGCTTACGAGCCAGCAATTTTAATGTCTTTAAGAACTCTGTCAAGCCTTTCTTGCGATCAACATTGTTCTCCGCTACCCGTGACCGCCTTACCCGACAGACTCGGCCATGCGGCGACCAGATAGACCGCCATCGACCACAGCGTGAGCATCGCCGCGATATAGACGAGCACGACACCCAGGGGATACAGCCAGGGACCGAACACCGAGTCGCGCAGTATCAGCAGCGCGATCGAGATCATCTGCGCCGTGGTCTTGATCTTGCCGAGCATGGAAACCGCCACCGCCGCGCGCGCGCCGACCTCCGCCATCCATTCGCGCAGCGCCGAGACCGTGATTTCGCGACCGATGATCACCATGACGGGTAGCGCCAGCAGGATCCGCGGATCGGCCTGGAGCAGCACCACCAGGGCCACGGCGACCATGAGCTTGTCGGCGACTGGATCCAGGAAGGCGCCAAGCGGCGAGGTTTGGGACCAGCGTCGCGCCAGATAGCCGTCGAGCCAGTCGGTCAGCGCGGCGGCGCCGAACACGCAGGCGGCGGCATAGGGCGCCCAGGGGGCGTCGATATAGAACACCGCGACAAACACCGGAATCAGCAGGATCCGCAGCATCGTCAGGAGGTTCGGTAAATTCCACATTGCTCAATATCCCGAGACTTCTTGATGAAAGGCATCGTAAATCTGTTGCGCCAATTGCCGGCTGATGCCATCCACCCCGGCGATATCCTCGACCCGCGCGCGCGCCAGGCCGCGCAGGCCGCCAAACTGCTTCAGGAGTTCCTGCCGACGCTTGGGGCCGACGCCTCGAATGCCTTCCAGCGACGACGTGACCCGCGCCTTGGCGCGACGCTGCCGATGGCCGGTGATCGCAAAACGATGGGCTTCGTCACGAATCTGCTCGATCAGATGCATGGCTGGCGAATGGCTCGGCAGTATAACGGGCACCTCCTGACCCAACAACCAGAGCTGTTCGGTTCCGGGGCGTCGATCAGGCCCTTTCGAAACGCCCACCAGCCGCACGCCAGCGACACCAACCTCGCGCAATGCCGTGTCCACGGCACTGAGCTGGCCGCGTCCGCCATCGATGAAGAGCAGGTCGGGGAGCGGATACTCGCCATCCTTGATGCGGGTATAACGGCGGGTCAGGGCTTGCGACAATGCGGCATAGTCGTCGCCGGGCGTGATGCCCTCGATATTGAAACGCCGATAATCGGACTTGCGCGGCCCTTCCCCATCGAACACCACGCAGGACGCGACGGTGCGCTCGCCCTGGGTATGGCTGATGTCGAAACACTCCATCCGAGCCGGCAACGACGCCAGCGCCAGCGCCTCGTGCAATGCCGCCAGCCGACGCGCGTATCCGGCCCGGGAGCCCAGTCGCGACTTGAGCGCGACCTCGGCATTGCCGCGCGCCATCTCCAGCCAGCGCGCGCGCTCGGTCCGCACCTTCGACCTGATCTGGACCCGGTGCCCGGCGCGCTCGGAGAAGACCTGTTCGAGCAATTCGCGATCGTCGGGCTCGATATTGACGATGAGTTCCGGCGGGACATTTTTGTCGGTGTAAAACTGTGCCAGGAAGCAGGACATGACGGTGGCCATCTCCGTCTCCTCCGGCGCCTGCGGAAAAAATCCCCGGTTGCCGAGATTGCGTCCGCCGCGGATGAAAAAGACCTGAACGCAGTACAGACCGCCCTCCAGGACGCCGGCGACGATGTCCAGATCGCCGCCTTCCCCGTGCACGTACTGGCGCTGCTGGATCTGACGCAGGGTCGCGACCCGGTCGCGCAGAACGGCCGCGCGCTCGAACTCCAGCGCGGCGGAGGCGCGTTCCATCGCGCCGACCAGATCGCTCACGACCTCGTCGGCACGGCCTTCGAGAAACTTGATCGTGCTCGTCACATCCTGGGCATACTCGACCGCGTCGATCAGTCCCACGCAGGGACCGCCACAGCGTTTGATCTGATACTGGAGACAGGGCCGCGAACGATGGCGAAACACACTGTCCTCGCACTGGCGGACTGGAAACAGCTTCTGGAGCAGTTGCAGGGTCTCGCGCACCGCCCAGGCACTGGGATAGGGACCGAAGAAACGCCCCGCCCCCTTGCGCGACCCGCGATAGAACGCAAGTCGCGGAAACTCGTCCTGAGTGGTGAGGTGGATATAGGGATAACTCTTGTCGTCGCGCAGCAGCACATTGAAACGCGGCTGAAGCGCCTTGATGAGATTGCTTTCCAGCAGCAACGCCTCGGCCTCGGTGCGGGTCACCGTCACCTCGATGTCGACGATCAGGCTCACCATGCGCTGGATGCGCCGCGTCAGCGCTCGGCCAAAATAGCTACCGACCCGTCGTTTCAGGTTTTTGGCCTTGCCGACATAGAGCGCCGTCCCGTCGACATCCAGCATACGGTACACGCCGGGGTTTTCGGGAATCCCCTTGAGCAGATGACGCGGGTCTGACTCGCACATGGCTAGGCTCGCCTGATGATCTCGATGAAGCGGACTATGCCAGACCCGACGCGCCAGCCGCGATCAGCGGTGAAGGATGCAGCGCCGCGACCCCGCCTTTAAGCCTGGCACGGCAGGACCGCTCCAGGTCGCCCGGACAAACCGCGTCGTTTTCGCGCCATGCCTGGCGCTCGCCGCCGGGCAGAGGATAATGCGCTCGCCAAACTGCTCCCGGTGCAGTGGAGAAACGGTCAATCAATTCTTGCGGAGCCTCATCGTGGCATCATTTTCAACCTCTCTCGCCACGGTCGGCGGCAACACGATCCTCTCGCGTATCCTCGGCTTTGCCCGCGACCTGATCGTGGCGCGCCTGTTCGGCGCGGACGCGGGCACCGACGCCTTCTTTGTCGCCTTCAAGATCCCGAATTTCATGCGCCGACTGTTTGCCGAGGGAGCCTTTTCCATGGCCTTCGTGCCCATCCTGAACGAGCATCGGGAGCAACGCGGCTTCCCGGCGCTCAAGGGTTTCGTCGACGACATCGCGGGCACGCTCGGCGCCGCCCTGCTGCTGATCACCGCGCTTGGGGTGCTCGGCGCGCCAGCGTTGGTTCTGATCTTCGCTCCCGGCTTCGCGGATGACGCATCCCAATGGGAACTCGCCACCACCATGCTGCGACTGACGTTTCCTTATCTGCTGTTCATCTCCTTGACCGCCTTTGCCGGTGGCATCCTGAACACCTACGATCGTTTCGGTGTCCCCGCCTTCACGCCGGCGCTACTGAACCTGTCGCTGATTGGCTGCGCGATCTGGTTAGCGCCACACCTGGAACGTCCCATCATGGCACTGGCCTGGGGCGTTTTTCTCGCCGGCATGATTCAGTTCGCCTTTCAACTTCCTTTCCTGGCTCAACTCAATCTTGTGCCACGTCCCCGCTTCAACGGCCACAACCCCGACATCAGACGCGTCCTCAGGCGGATGGGATCGGCCTTGTTCGGCGTTTCGGTGGCCCAGATCAGCCTCCTGATGGATACCCTGCTGGCCTCATTCCTGACGACCGGCAGTATTTCCTGGCTCTATTATTCGGATCGACTGATGGAATTTCCCCTGGGGATTCTCGCGGTCACGCTCGGCACCGTCATCTTGCCGCGATTATCCAGACGCCATATCGCGAACGACCCGGAATCCTTCTCCCATACTCTGGACTGGGCGTTGCGCTGGCTCCTGCTGCTCGGCGTCCCCTCGGCGATCGGGCTGCTGGTGCTGGCCGGCCCATTGATGGCGACGCTATTCCAGTCGAACGAATTTAGCGCCGACGACGTGGCGATGGCGAGCCATAGTCTGATGGCCTACTCGCTCGGACTCGTCGGTTTCATGGGCATCAAGATTCTGGCGCCCGGTTACTATGCGCGCCAGGAGATGAAAACCCCGGTTCGAATCGCCGCCGTCGCCTTGCTGATCGGCCTTGGCTGCAGTCTGATCCTCATGCTTCCGCTTGGGCATAGCGGTCTTGCGTTAGGCACCGCCATCGCCGCAACGATCAACGCCGGCTTACTCCTGCGCGGCCTTCTGAAACAAGGCATCCTGATCCCGCAAGCCGGTTGGCCAACCTTCCTGGCCAGAATTTTTGCCGCCAACCTGATCATGGGAGTTCTGGTTTTTCTCGGCACCGGCAGCACCGCGGACTGGATGACGATGACAACGAGCGGGCGCGCCTGGCACCTGCTGATGTGGATTGCGCTTGGCGCCTCGGTCTATCTCGGGGCACTGCTCGCGTTCGGGCTTCGACCGAGAGCGCTTGTCAGGTGAAGCGCGGCGGCGTCAGGACTTCGTCCGTGCAATGGCGTGGGATCAAACAGCTTCAACTCTCACATCAGTCTCCGCGAACCGAGCCGCCAGCAGTTCGAACAACTGACGCTGCCGCTCCAGCGCCAGCCGCTCGATTCGCGCCACGATGTCATCCATGCTCATCTGATCGAGGTGTGCCGTCAACGCCACGCGCACGGACTCGACGATGCTTTTCTCCGCCGGCAGCAACCCATCCGGTGGGCCGCGGAGTCCCTTCAACAGGTCTTCCGTGGCATGCCGGTCGAGCTGTTCCACGGGGCCAAGCGAGAGGAATCGCTGCTGCCAGGCGATCACCCGCGCGCGACGTGCCTGCTCGGCGTGCTCGGCCAGCCGCTGACTGACCGCGACTAAAAGCAGTTCGATCCGGGCGCGGTCATCGGCCGCCAGAGACGCGGGCGCGTTCTTCAGCTCCTGTTCCAGCATGACACAACCTTCCGCTCCCAATTCCGCAACTTGGTTGTCGCTCATCATTTTTAGCCTGACCCATTCCGCCGACCGCCGCCGCGCCACGGTCAGACGCGCCTCGACCAGCCCCGGATAGAGCGCCGCCATCGCCCAGGCCGGTTCAATGTCGCGGTCGGCCAAAAAGGTCTCCAGCGCCGCCAACTGCTGGGCGGACTGCTGTCTCAGCAAGGTCTCCAGACGTTCCACGCCCACCTCGCCGGACTCCCAGTCGGCCACATCCGCAAGCACGCGCTCCAACTGAACCACCATCTCGTCCACCCCGCCCTCGTCGGGGGTTCCCAGGAAGATATGACGCAACCGGTTGGCCTTGAGCAAGGCATCCTTCAGCGCCTCCTCCGAGTCCAGCGCGACATCATAAAGTTCGCCAAGCCGCGCGCGCTGGCGTTGCAGCGCCGCCCGCAACTGTTGCAGCCGCGGCTTGATTGCGTCGACGCGCGCCTGAATCTCCTGATCCGTCAGCACGCCTTGCGCGGCTTGAACCCCTTCGATCAGCCGCTCCCCTTTCTCGATGTCATCGCGGAGATCGCGCACCGGCGTGGACTCGGATGGCTCGGGCTGACGTGGATAATCGTCGCTCTCGGCCAGCGTCAGGGCGAAACGCTGGCGTTTTTCGACCTGGAGAATCGCGCGCTGAGACTGCTGTTCCAGCGCCCGCGCCTCCGAATCGAATCCCAGATCCTTCAGGCTGCTCATCGCCTTCTCGATCCGATGGCGGAAACTGCCCACATCGATGGCGTTGTGACAGCTCTGGCGCGGAATCCAACCCCCGATCGATTCAGACACCATTTGGCGCAGCGGGATCAACAGCCGGTTGCACGCCTCGACCGCGCTGTCAGACCAATGCAACCCATCGCTGACCTCCTGTTGCCGGCGTAACAACAGGGTCGACAACCGCAGCAGTTCGCCAGGATTATTCTGTCGCTCCGCACGTTCAAGACCATTTTCCCATTCGTCCAATTGGGCGCGGAACTGGCGCAATTTGAGCGCCGACGCCTCGGACTTGTCGCGCAGATATTTAAAATTGCCGTCCAACTCGGCCGGCAACGGATCGACCTGATTCATCGTCCCCGCTTCCTTGCCGAGCGCGACCTTGCGTTCGTAGTTCTGCTCCGCCTCCCAGCGCTCCAGCAGATCGCGCCAACGACCCGCGCTATCCTCGGACAAAAACCGCAGCGTCGTTGTTTCGAGCAGCCCCTGCTCCAGATGATGACGGCCATGCTTCGCGGAAAAGGCGTCGTTGACCCAATCGGACGCGGCGACCATCTCGCCCTGCCGCACGATGCGTCGCGGCGGATGCTGACCGTCCAGCAATAACCCCAACAGCAAACCGGCCGAAGCGGCGTTCATCCCATAGGGCGGGGCGATCAAGGCCCGATACGAGGTCCAGAGCGTGCGCTTGGGATCCTCGGCATGACACGTCTGGAGCCAATCCAGCATCGCCTTGAGTTCGGGATGACCCGGCGCGGTCAACTTGCCGCTGGACGCCAGCACGCGCCAACTGTCCACCAGAATCGACCGCACCCGATTCTGCAACCGCTTGGGCTGCGCCTGCACCCAGGGACCGTCGACCTGACGCGCGATCAGGCTGCGCGTGATTTGCGCCGCGTCGGCGGGACCGCCACCCGCCGCGGTCGCGAAGCCATCGAAGGGAAAAGGCGTGACCTTGGGATAGACCCGCGCAAAGATCGCGTCTCCGACGTTTTTCAAGCGGCCGTCCGGAATCACCTCGCACCCGGCGATCCAGAACCGGCGCTCCCGAATCATCCCCGCCAGCGCCTCCTTCAGCGCCAGACGGCTGCGCTCGCGCTCTTCGGGCACGAAGCGGCGAAAGCGCTCCTGCTCCTCGGCGGCAAGCGGTTCAGTAAAAATGTAGATCCGCCCCAGATGCTCGGCGACTACGCCCAGGCCGTCCGCGAGGCCGATCACCCACAGCGGAAGGGCCGCCTGACCGACACGCCGGGTCTCCTCGCGCAGACAGCGCTCGATCGTCGCGTCCACCGCCGCCAGATCGTCGTCCGCCTGGAGATAAAGATAGATCACCCGTCCTTTGGCATCCTTCGGCAGAGTCGCCCTCTCCCACTCCTGAACCGCCGTCTTGATGACGTTCTCGACCGTGTGGCCCGACGCCCAGCGCGCCTCAAAAAACCATTCGGTCGTCGCGATATCATGGAGATGACCGAAATCCGTCGGGATGTCGACCAGTTCGCCATCCTTGGCCGCATTGCGGACAAAGAGATCGCGCACCGCCTCGGGTGTCAGTGCGGATTGACGTTGCCGCAGCCATTGCTGAAACTGCCCGCGCGTGGTGGCATCGGCGATCAGCTCGTATTGGCCCAGGTCGCGATTCCATTCGAGCGCGCCTAAATCCTGGCTCAGTTCACGCACCGCGCCCTGCAAGACCCCCGATTCCAGGGCGGCGGCCTCGCAGAGCAGATCATCCATCGCCACCTGAGTCTGCTTGCCGACGCCCATCTTTTGCAGGATCGCAACGCCGGCCAGCACCAGCGTTCGCGGACGGGTCAGATGGCCCTGAAATTTCTCCAGCAGGAGTTGCAGCGTCTCCGCCACCACACCGCCGGTTTCGCGTTCCGCCGCGAGCATCTCCGGCAGCATGTTGTCCAGCAACAGCTCGGCCGCGCTGACCTGGCGCAGACTCGTACCGGAGAGAACCGTTTCAGCGCTGACCCGCTCGATCACGTCCTTGATGATGGTCAGCGCCGAGCGCGACTGCACCACATCGCTCTGGCGGGTCAGAAACCAGGTTGCCAGCGGATGCAGCGGCCAACAGCCCTGAGCGATGACACGGGCGAATTTCTCCGGTTCGTTCCAGACCGGAAACCGCTCGAATCCCGGCAAACCGCGCGACATCCGCTGCCAGGTGATGCGTTGCGCCTCGTCCGCCCGCGACTGGCTCCAGACCTCGGCGAGACGCGTCTCGTCCTTGCCGATCAAGTGCGCGAAGAGCGTTTCCAGATTGGTCGAGAGATACGCCTTTTCGGCGGTATCGAAGCGAGTGATGTAACGCTTTAGCTGGCGCAGATCCGCGCTACTGAAGCGAGTCAGATAGATCTTCAGCGCGTACTGAATAAACCCGATGAAGCGGACCTTGCCGCTGTTGTCCTGCACGCCCTGAAAGATCTGCTGCAGGGCCAGATCGCCGGCCAGTTGCGGTTTGTCCGCCGCGTATTCCAGATAGCGCCCGAACTCGTCGAACAGGATGACGACGCTCGCAAAGGCGCCGTCCGGCCCGCAATAGACCTCGCACAGCGTATTGATCAGATCCTGCGCCGACTCCTGCCCGGTGACCGGAATCGGCGAACCGTTCGCGTCGGTGTAGATGGCATCGACCGCGCTATACAGCGTCTCGTCCTGATTGCGCAGACCCGCGCCGATGGTCTCGGCGTCCAGCCCTGGCAGATGCCGCGCGAAGGTCTCGGCGCGGAACGCGAAATTACGCTGCACGAACTGCTCGGCGGTCTGGAAGCGCGGCGACAGCGCGCGAATCGCGCCCGCGTCCACGCCATAGCGATCCAGTTGCGCAAAGACCGCCTGACTTAGCGCATCGCCCAGATGGAAGCCGGACATGCCATCGAGACAAAGCACCAGCACTGGCTTGCCAAGCCGCGCGAGCCGCTCCTCCACCGCCTGCCCGATGGCCGCGTCCGCCTGGGCGATCCGTGCCACGATGTCCGCGGCGACAGGCCCTTGCGGAGCGCCCAGCAACACCGCGCCGGTCGTCGCGAGATGCGACTTGCCCGCGCCATAGCCGGCGACCACGAGCAGATAGGCGTTGTGCTCCGCGCCAGCCAGACCGGACAGGATCGAATCGAGCAGATCGGCGACAAAGCTCGCGCTATCCTTGAGTCGATAGTGGCGGTCAACCCCTTCCTGATCCGCCTCGCCCGCGCCGTGATAGCGTGGTCCATGAAAGACGAATGACCGCGCGACCTCCTCGGCCCGCGCCGCGCGTTCCCGCACCCAACGCAGTTGCACCGCGCCTTCGAAAAAATGCTCGGAATGAAACTGGACCAACTCTCCGATGTTCATCAGACGTCTTCCTGAGTGATCGATCATGGAAACAGGTGCGCGGTTTCTGGCCCGGCATTCAATGTTTGACGAAAATCGCCTAGAGATGTGCCCATCTTGGATGGATAGCCCCCATACTGCATCGGTGTTGGAACATCACGATCGAGTTGTCCTTGTATCTACCCCATCCTGAACGAGCCGTCGTCGATCTCGAAAAAATCCGCGACTATTGTCTAAACTTTTCACATTCGCTCGGACGGCATAAAGCTCGCGTGTTCGTATCCGCGCTCGGGATCACCTCATCCAAGGCCGCCTGGCTGAGAGCGTTGTTCCTCCAAGCGGCTCGCGACAGGGAAGCCAACCCCGGAGCGGTCGACCTTTACGGCCAGCGGTACTCGATCGATATCGCCATTGATGGACCGGGTGGCTCCGCAACGGTCAGAACGACCTGGATCGTCCGCACCAGCGAGGATTTCGCGCGTTTGACGAGTTGTTATGTCCTTTAGAGCCACTAATGAGACCCTAATGAAACACACGATCCAATTATTGGATGTTGTCGCCCTCACGGTTGATCTGCCGCAACAGGGGTTACGCATTGGCCAAGTAGGAACCGTGGTTGAAATCCTCGCTGACGGCGTGTTCGAGATCGAATTCCTGAGCGAAGATGGCGCGACCGAAGTCATGGCCGCCGTACCAGCGGGAAATCTGCTCGTCCTCCAATACACATCCTCCAAAGTGGCCTGACATCCCCGTCCACTTCAAACCAATTCGCGATAAAGCGCATTCACCACCTCCCCCGTCTCCTTCAACCGCAGCAGCACCGGATCGCCCGTATAGCGATCGAGCTGCACCAGCCCCCGGTCGACCATCCACTCCAGCCAGCGCATCGCCTGAGCATCGCTCCAGCCCAGCACCGCGAGCAAACGGGTCTCGCGCGCGAATTCCTGGAAGATCAATTGCCGGTCGCCGCCAAATTGCTCGTCCCACACGAGAAAAAGATAGGCGGCATAGGCCGGGAAAAAGCCCGTCTCGACCGGAGCCGTCGCGCGCGTCAGCAGGGGTTCCGACGCCGTCCCCTCCAGCGTGAGCGCGCCGATCGCCGCGAAGCTGCTGTCTTCCAGATACATCCGCGGCGCCAGCGTCGACAGCGGTTTGAGATAGCCCTTCTCGCCATGCCGGGCGATGAGGAAATCGAGATACTCCGAGTAGGTGAAGCGTTGCCCGAGCCGAAACCGACCCTCGGCAAAGAGCGCGAACCAGGCATCGGCCACGCCCACCGCCGGCAGCGTGCGGCCGCACCGTCGCGACAGCAGCAGATGCAGCATCCAGAGACTCACCGGCTCGCTGAGAAAGGGATCCTCCCGCCGCACCACCTGCCCCAACAGGGTCGGATTCAAGCGCCAGACCCCATCGGTTTTCGCGGCCTGGATCAGCCCCATGCCCTGGGCATAGCGGATCATCGGCTCGACCTTGCCCGTGCTCTTGCCGGTCGGAATGCCGGTCGCGGCACCGATCGCCTCCTTATCGCCACGCCCATCGGCGGCGGCGAAGGCCATCAACCGCCCCAGCAAGCGCCGGTCAGGGAGAAAGGTTTGCGGAAAATTCAACGGCAGCGGATCGCCGTCGAGTCCGCTGGCGCTGGTCACGTCAGGGCGCCGCCGGCTGTCCCCGGCCTGAGCGTCGGGGGACAAACCTGGGGGCACCGCTGGCTGGCGTGTCAATGCAGCACCTCGTCGAGGGTTTTGGCATCCAGGATGCGCTCGGACCAATTGAGCAGGGTGTCGGGATCGCTCGCGCGGATGCGTTCGCGCGTCGCCTCGTCGGGCGGTCCGAAACGGCGTTCGATTAGCCGGAGCAAGAGATTCGCCGCGCCGCGCTGTTCGCCGCGCTGTTCGCCAATTTGGATTCCCTTTTCAATCCCAAAACGTTCCACCGAAGTAATGTAGGGCATATGTTTTGTCCTCTCCAATTGCTCAAGTTCGTTCCACAGCGTGCGTTGCAGCTCATCGGGCAGCGCCATCATCCAATCGATCACGCTGAACAGGTCG
>NZ_CAIPNF010000073.1 GCF_903866365.1 uncultured Thiocystis sp. | reverse complement strand
TTGATGACACGCCCTAGGAACTGGCCATCAATTGTTTCCCGATTTTTGTTTAACCAGTATGCTTCAGCATCAGTGAAAAACATGCTGAGGACGTCACGTTGGCGGCGGTTGAGCTGATCCTGTCGGAACCCGTGGAAGCCCACGTCAAGCTGGTCTGTGGGCAACTCAATGAGAAACATCGACGATGGGTGGCCGGGCTGCTCTCTGCGGTGGTTGGGTATGGCGGCACGAAGTGGGTCGCCGAGTTGGCCGGCTTGGATCCGAAAACCATCCGGCAAGGTCGCCTTGATCTCCAGGCGGGGCTGGCGGACTGTCCCAGTGAGCGGGTACGCCGCGCGGGTGCTGGACGCCCCCGCTAAAAAACAGACGGGAGGCTGCAAGCTGATCTCCTGGCATTGGTTGAGCCGGAGACGGGAGGCGACCCGGAGGGACGGGCCAAATATACGCGCCGCAGCTTGCGCAGTCTGGCGAAGCGGTTGGGTCGCGGCCAGGGCAATCGCATCATGTTTCGCTAATATTCGAGGTGCCTGATGCAGGTGTTTTCGTCTTTGGTTCTGGCGCTTCGAAGAGTAACTTCGTCAGATAGCGTTCATCCCACCCGGCTTTCAGGCGTTTGTTCTGGATCCCGAGCTTGGCGGGATCATTTTTCAGTCGGGTGAGGGCGATGTGGCGCAGCACCGCCAGGTTTTCGCGGGCCGTGGTCTCACGCACCCGGCACTCATCCTCCCAAAGGCGACATCCAGGCTCCAATGCAGAGCGTTCTCCACACCCCAGTGATCCCTGACCGCCTGCGCGAACGTGGCGACATCCGTGTGGATGCTGCCAATGAAGAAACGTGTTTCACAGGAGGTCTTGTCACCAACCGTGCGCTGCGACTCCACCATGCCGATCATGTTCATGCCCTCCCACAGGGCGCTGCGTGGAACGCCAGACAGGTCGCCCAGCGTGCGATACCGACGGATCTCGCGACGCCCATGCCCCTGGTCGCGGGTCTCCAGCACCTGCGAGTCGCAACCCACGTACTCTTTGGCATCAGCATCGATGAACGCCTCTTCCACCTGCGTGGCCAAGGTCCCCTGATTGCCTTTGAGCGCCAAGACGTCGTCACCGCCCTGCGCGATGATCTGTTCGGCGATCTTGGTCTGACAGCCCATGGCATCGATGGTCACGATGCACCCCTTGATGTTCAGCAACTCCAGCAACTGTGGAATCGCCGTGATCTCGTTGGACTTGGCGTCGGTCGCCACCTGGCCGAGCACCACCCGATTGGCACTGGCCCAGGCGCTGACCAGATGCAAGGCGGCCAAGCCCTTGCCGCGGGCGTGCGAGCGGCGCAGGGTCTTGCCGTCGATGGCAATGATCTCGGCTGGAATGACCTGACGAATCGACGCCACCCAGGCACGAAAACACCGTTCGAACGCCTCCGGTGCCAGCAACGAAAATACCCGTCCAAACGTGTCATGCGCCGGAATCCCGTGGGGCAGTTCCAGGAACTGGCCAAACCAGTCGCGTTTCGTGCGGCCAAACTCCGCGATCACTACCCAGCCATCGGCCCACTGCCATTAAGTTAAGGATTTTCCGTTCGCCCTGAGCCTGTCGAAGGGTGGACGGAAAATCCTAAGCCTCTGAGCGTTAAGCCGTTCATGGTTCGACAAGCTCACCACGAACGGCTTAACTTAATGGCAGTGAGCCATCGGCCCCGCACAGCACCGCCGCGATCGCGATGACGATCATGTCGATCAAATTGTGACGGCACTGGATCTCACCGCGCGGGTCTTCCAGCACCGCGAAATGGCCAGCCAGCGATCCAGGGTCAGGGTTGCTTCGCACATGGTCGCGACTCCAGCAAACAATGGGCCGCGAAGGATGGCGAATTCCGCAGAGTCCGTCCAACAGTATCAGCTAATAATTTGATGCGATTGCCCTGGGGCAGATACCCATAAGCGCCAACTTAACCGCACCGTTGACGCACTTGTGAGTTCATCATCTGCATGACCCTGGCCGGAACGGTTTGCAAGCGACGGCGGCGCGGACGTTCCTTGAGCACGTCGAGGCAGGCGTCCCAGTGTTCGTCT
>NZ_CAIPNF010000072.1 GCF_903866365.1 uncultured Thiocystis sp. | reverse complement strand
TTTCTCATTCGGCGGTGCGCTCGGCGTTCCAACCAGGACTGACTCAAGAAAAACGTTTCGCCAGGGGCAATCAATTGCCCCCGACTGCGGTCAAGTTCGGAGTTTTCGGTCAGGCACTAAGTATGGGAAGAGTGTTCCCCGCGCTCGCGGGGATGAACCGCCTTTCGGGAACTGGGATGCGCCATCCGCACGGTGTTCCCCGCGCTCGCGGGGATGAACCGTTGCGAAACTGGCTGGCAACTCAGTTCAATGGGTGTTCCCCGCGCTCGCGGGGATGAACCGGCTCATCTGGCGGGATTTTTGTCGATCCCGGCGTGTTCCCCGCGCTCGCGGGGATGAACCGACCTCGTCTACGCCGACAAAGGGCTTGTGTTCGTGTTCCCCGCGCTCGCGGGGATGAACCGTACGGTCACGCGGTACTGATTCGCGGTCGGGGGTGTTCCCCGCGCTCGCGGGGATGAACCGATCATGGATCGGCGGATCGATGAAGCCCCCGAGTGTTCCCCGCGCTCGCGGGGATGAACCGACTGCCTCCTGGATATAGTATGTTAGCCGAGTGTGTTCCCCGCGCTCGCGGGGATGAACCGACGATCAGGGGCGCTTGGGCGATCCAATCGCGGTGTTCCCCGCGCTCGCGGGGATGAACCGCAAACCGCAGTGCCTCCGCCCGCGCTGTGCCCGTGTTCCCCGCGCTCGCGGGGATGAACCGGATCTGCATTTCCCGGTGTTTGAGACTACGCCGTGTTCCCCGCGCTCGCGGGGATGAACCGCGCGGATAAAGATCCGCCTCCCAAACTCCGTCGTGTTCCCCGCGCTCGCGGGGATGAACCGTGTTTCTACGGTGTCAAGCTGGCTGCCTGGCAGTGTTCCCCGCGCTCGCGGGGATGAACCGGAATTGACGGTCATCCCCAGATGCGTCGGGGCGTGTTCCCCGCGCTCGCGGGGATGAACCGCCGTTCACGAAATACCAGCCGCTTGGAAAATTCGTGTTCCCCGCGCTCGCGGGGATGAACCGCAGCTCGTCGCCAACAATGTGATCGGCACGGGGTGTTCCCCTCGCTCGCGGGGATGAACCGACCGAGAAAACGGCGTTCTACAAAGTGAGCACGTGTTCCCCGCGCTCGCGGGGATGAACCGCGGGCGCTGTTCGACTCGTCGGTATTCGTCGCGTGTTCCCCTCGCTCGCGGGGATGAACCGACGAATCCGCTCAATTCGACCATGACACCGACGTGTTCCCCGCGCTCGCGGGGATGAACCGACATGAACCCCAACCGGCACATCCTCCATATCGTGTTCCCCGCGCTCGCGGGGATGAACCGTCGTCCGTGGCACGGGCCGGACTTCACGAACGGCTTGACGAATGGCGGGGCGATCAGACGCACCTCATAGCCGAAATCACGCAACGCCCGCGCCCAATGGTGCGCGCTCCCGCACGCCTCCATCGCCACCAGGCACGGTGGGCGATTCGCCATGAACGCGCTCAACTTCCCGCGGCTCACCGTCTTGCTGAGCACCTTGTGCCCCCGCGCTTCCACCCCGTACACATGCATGCTGTTCTTGGCCAGATCGATGCCCATCGTGACAACAGGCTCTTTGCTAAACGCTGTCATGGGTCTGCTCCGCTACCTCGGTTGACGATGTGTCAAACTCATCGCTCATTCTGCCCGCTGAGGGCGCGTTGGAGGAGCGGGCGGACCATCCCATCACGCCTCAAGCTGACGCCCGAGACCGCTTGGCATCTGTGCTTGGATAAGGGCGACGATGACCCCCGTGTGAAAGCGGAATGACAAGGGCATGATGACCTCCCGCACAGTCGTCGCATCGGCGAGGAGACCCCGGCACCAGACGCGAAAACCCATCCAGCCCGACGCTGGGCGGTCGAACGGACGATCGCCTGGTTGAAAGGCTTTCGGGCGATTCGTACCCGTTATGTTTGCTAAGCGCGCAACGATTTGGCCATGATTCATTTGGCTTGTGCGCTCATTGTATTCCGGAAACTCCACCCCGCTGGAGATTAAGCAAATTCTGATCCGGATCTCCTCTAACGCGGGCTTTATCAAGCATCGTCGGCGCAAATGCTGGATAATCGCGCCGTACGATGCCGAGAGAGCGATAACCGCCGCAACCCACCCGAAGGAGATGATGATGTCCGACTCCAGCACGTCGTTCTGGAAATCCATGGCGTTGTTTCTGCTGATTGCCCTGATTGGCGTCTACCTGCTCTACGAGTGGTACGACGACCGACTCTACGCCCGACTCGCTGAAAAGGACGCGCTGATCGACCAGTCGAGCCAGCAGATCAAAGCAGTCGATACGCGGCTCCATCAAGCGGTCGACGCCCAGGATGGCGTTCAAGCCGAAATCGTTGCCCTGCGGAACCGACATCAAGAAGAAAAGAGCCTTCTGACCGATCGCCTAGAGGTGCTCGCGCAGGCGAATGCCGATCTCGAACGGAACCTGACATCGCTTCGCGCAACTCATGCGGACGATCTGGCCGCCGAGCAGCAGAAGACCCGTCAGGCGATCGGCGAACGCGCAGAGCTTGTCGCGGCCTATGCCGAGCTGAAACGGCTCCATGAGGCTGGCCAAGAAAAAACGATCGCCTTGCAGTCGGATCTGGCAAAGGTGCACGAAGCGATCGCAAAAACCGCCGCAGAGCATCAGGCGAAGGTCGCGGAGTTGGAAAACCATCTCAACGAGCGGGTCAAGCTGTCCAAAACGACGCCGATGGATGCCGACCTGTTGCGCACGGCGTTAGCCGCGGGCGTTCTGACCTCGGACGAGGGCGCTGGCGAGGACAGGCAGGCATTGACCGATCAACTCGCCGAGACGACGTCACGATTGGAAACGCTCCAGGCGGACCATGATGCCGTGCGCAAGCAACTCGCCGAGACGCAGCAACAACTTGAGCGTACTCAGTCCGAACTGGAGCAAAGCACGCTCAGGCTTGCCGACGCCAGCCCGCTCGACGCAGCCGAGGATCGCATTGCCGTCCTAAACAAGCGACTTGAAACCGAGCAGAGCGTGCGCGCGGAATTATTGCAACAACACCGGGCCGCGCTGATCGCGCTCACGGACACGCTGGACGAAACCAAGCAAAAAATGGCGGCGGTCGAAGACCAATTACGGACGGCCCAAACGGAAACCCGCGAGACGGATCAAGGCGTGTCGGAGCAGGTCGCGTCAGCCAATGCCCAGGTTGCCACGCTTGAGGCCCGTTTGGAAGAAGAACGGCGCCAATCTGCATCGGCCCAGCAGACGCTTCGTGATGAGGCCGAAAAGGCCATCGCAAAACTGCGCGCGCGCGAGGCCGGTTTTGCCAATCTTGGCGGTACTTGCACGCCTCGCGGCGTTTTGTTGCGACTAATGGAAGCCGAGCTGCGTTTTTCTCCAGGGCAGGCGACGCTGCCGGCTGGTGAGCTTGCCAGCCTTGAACGCATCGCCACCTTACTCAAGGAACAGCCTGAGCTGACCGTCCAAATTGAAGGCCACACGGACAGTTTGGGTGGCGCCGAACTGAATTTGTCTCTGTCCCAGCGGCGCGCCGAAGCCGTGAGGCAGTCCTTGATCGAGCGTGGCGTTGAGGCGGCGCGCCTGAGCGTCGAAGGGATCGGCGCCGCGCGCCCGATCGCCGACAATGCCACTGCCGCCGGCCGGAGTCTGAACCGGCGTGTAGAGGTGTACGTTAAGGAATAGCCACCGACGCTATAACCACGTTCGGGCAGAGCGTTCGCGACAGCTATCCGCTGGCGTTGGCTGGAACCTGCCCGAGTTATGAAAACCTTCGCTCGACCGTGCCAGGGCAATAGCAGATCAAAAAGCTTGGGCTATAATTAAGTTGGAAATCAAGAAGAGGAGGAGTGTCATGAAAACCAAACGCACCGAGCTTGCCGAGGCGGTTCCGCGTCGTGAAATGACCCTTTTCGACGAAGTGGATCGCGCGTTCGACGATCTCTTGACACGAGGTGGATTGCGGCGTGGCTGG
The DNA here is from genome assembly GCF_903866365.1 of uncultured Thiocystis sp. Classification (GTDB taxonomy): domain Bacteria; phylum Pseudomonadota; class Gammaproteobacteria; order Chromatiales; family Chromatiaceae; genus Chromatium. The sequence continues at coordinate 35,795 of NZ_CAIPNF010000072.1, read as the reverse complement.
TTGCATCCGTTCCGTGGGCTGTGGCCGGAGTGGGGCGGCATGGAGACGGCGTTCGAGATCACCCCGATGGTTGATGTGATCGACCGCGAGGACGAGGTTTTAGTCCGGGCTGAGGTGCCGGGCGTCGAGAAGAAAGACCTCGAAGTGGATCTGGCGGGCGATCTGCTGACGATCAAGGGTGAGCGCAGGCACGAGGAGACCAAGGAGGAGGGCGCCTACTTCCGTTCCGAAATCACGCATGGTCATTTCAGCCGCACGATCCGGCTGCCGGCCGAAGTCGCGATGGATGAGATCAAGGCCGAGTTCAAGGATGGCGTGCTGGAGATCCATCTGCCGAAGACGGAAAAGACCGAGCGGCGTCGCATCGAGGTTCAATGAACCGGCGTCAGCGCTGAAGACGCTTTCGCTCAAGGACGAGAGCGCGGCGCAGCGCAGGGATGCCAGAAAAGGCCGGCCATCGGGTCGGCCTTTTTGTGTCGACGCAGTCAGCGGGTCTGACCGCGACTTGGATTGCGGACGGGCGGTTGCTCAGCGTCCGCGCAGTGATGCCACAATTGCCCTGCCAACTGCCAACTGCCAACTGCCAACTGCCAACTGCCAACTGCCAACTGCCAACTGCCATGACTTCTCCAGCATTGACCTTCACCATCCTCGGCACTGGCGCCGTGGGCGGGTTCTACGGATCGCGATTGCTCCAGGGCGGGTCCGTGGTGCGTTTCATCGCGCGCAGCGATGTGGACTTCATTCGCCAGCAGGGATTGCGCGTCGATTCGCCGCTCGGCAACCGGCATCATGACCCGGTCGAGGTCTATGCCTCCGCGGAGCCGATTCCGCCGAGCGAGGTGGTCTGCATCGCGCTCAAGACGACCTGGAATCGTCGTCTGCCCGAACTGCTCGCGCCCTTGATCCACGACGGGACGGTCATTCTGAACCTGCAGAACGGCTTGACCATGGAAGACGAATTGGTCGAGGCGTTTCCTCAGGCATGCGTGATTGCGGGGCTGTGTTTTCTGTGCTCGAACAAGGTCGGTCCCGGACACGTCGTACATCTCGATTATGGCAAGGTCAGCTTTGCACCCTTTGACGAGCGGGGGCGCGACTGGATCCCACGGCTGATGGAGGCGTTTGCCGCGGGCGGGGTCGCGGTGGAATCGCTGCCCTCGCTGACTCAGGCCCGCTGGCGCAAACTCGCCTGGAATATCCCGTTCAACGGTCTGTCGGTCCTGCTGGAGGCGAACACCGATGTCCTCATGGCGGACCCGGATGCCAGAGCGCTGGCGGAACGCTTGATGGCCGAGGTCGCGGTCGGCGCGGCGGCCTGCGGAGCGCCGTTCGAGGACGGCTTGACGCGCAGGCTGCTGGAGTCCACCGAACGGATGGCGCCCTATGCGCCCAGCATGCGTCTGGACTTTTTGGCCAGGCGCGAACTGGAGATCGAGTATCTGTACCGTCGACCGTTGCGCGAGGCGGCCAGACAGGGCGTCCGGCTGCCGGCGGTCGAGACGATCGCCCGCCAGTTGGCCTTTGTCGATCGTCGGAATCGTCAAGCGTGATCCGTTCGGCTGGTCTGCGCGGGTGTTGGACTTGTTGCGCCTGGGCCCCTACATGATGAAGATGGATTCAACGCGAGCCACTCCGGAGCACCCATGAAAGCCATCGAGATGCGCGAAACCGGCGAACCCTCAGTCCTGCAATGGGTTGAACGGCCTCGCCCCGAGATTACGGGTCCAGAGGAAATTCTGGTCAAGCTCAGCGCCGCTGGCGTCAATCCCGTGGACGCCAAGATCCGTCGGAACGGCCCGCTGGTGCCGGAAGGTCTTCCCGCGATTCCGGGCTGCGACGGCGCCGGCGTGGTGGAGGCCGTGGGCGAGTCGGCGAGCCGCTTCAAGCCGGGCGACGAGGTCTGGTTCTGTCACGGCGGTCTCGGCGGACCCGTCGGGAACTATGCCGAGTACATCGTGCTGGATCAGCATCTGGCGCAGGCCAGGCCCCGCGCCATCGACATGATCGCGGCGGCCGCCGCCCCGCTGGTGCTGCTCACCGCCTGGGAGGCACTGCATGACCGGGCGCGGCTCGTCGAAGGGCAACGGGTGCTGATCCACGGCGGCGCGGGCGGAGTGGGGCATGTCGCCATCCAGCTCGCCAGGGCGGCCGGCGCGCGCGTCTGCACCACGGTCAGCAGCCCGGAAAAGGCCGATTTCGCCCATGCGCTCGGGGCCGAATACTGCATCAACTATCGGGAGGAGGATCTGGTCGAGTCCGTGATGGAATGGACCGAGGGGCAGGGCGTGGACATTGCCCTCGACACGGTCGGCCCCGCGGTCTTTCGTCAGACCATTCCGGCCATGGCTCAGTATGGCGACCTGGTGACGATTCTGGATCCAGGACCGGAGCTGGATTTGAAAGAGGCACGGCTGCGCAATCTGCGGATCGGCCTTGAATTGATGCTGACTCCAATGCTCCGGAACCTCCCGCGCGCGCGCAACCATCAGGGCGACATCCTGCGTCGCTGCGGCGATCTGATCGACAGCGGCGAACTGCGGATCCAGGTCTCCCAAACCTTTCCGCTGGAACAGGCCGCGCAGGCGCACACGCTGATCGAGCAGGGGCATGTCACGGGCAAGCTGGCGCTGGTCATGGCCTGAGCCGGTGAAACCAGGTCCGCCTCATCCGGAAAATTTTGCGAGCATAGATCGGCTGCGTGTCGCCATCCTGTCCGATACGCACGGCGCGCTCGATGCGCGCATCCAGGAGCTGGTGAGCCAATGCGACCTGGCCGTGCATGGCGGCGACATCGGACATGCCACCATCCTCGCCCAGCTTCAGCCCCGGCTGGGGCGGGTGCTGGCGGTGTTCGGCAATAACGATGTCACGCGCAAATGGCCGGAGGAAGATCGCCAACTGCTCGTGCATCTGCCGGAATGGCTGGATCAGCCGCTGCCCGGCGGACATCTGGTCGTGATCCACGGTCATCAGACCAATGCGCGCGATCGTCACAGCCTGCTGCGCGGACGTTTTCCGTCTGCCCGGGCGATCGTCTATGGACACAGCCATCGACTGACGATGGATGTCGACGCCCGGCCCTGGATTCTTAACCCTGGCGCGGCCGGGCGTTCGCGCACGCACGGCGGGCCTTCCTGCATGATCCTGACCGCGACGCCGCTGGAATGGCAGGTCGAGACCTATCGTTATCCTCTATCCCTCTTGAATCAGGGCGTCAGATACACCTGTCAGCATGAGCATACCCAGCCCCAACACTCTCAAACCGCCCAAATCGCTGCTGCGCCAGGTCGGACGCGCGATCGCTGATTTTCGCATGATCGGCGCGGGCGACCGTATCCTGCTCGGCGTCTCCGGCGGCAAGGATTCGCTCTCGCTGCTCCAGATTCTCCAGCATCTGCGCACCTATGCGCCGGTGCGCTTCGAGCTTGCCGTGCTGACCGTCGACCCGGAGGTGCCGGGCTTCGATCCCCGCTCGCTCAAGGACTATTACGACACCCTCGGCATCCCCTGGCATTACGAGCAGCAGCCCTTGATGGAACAGGCCTGGGAGCACATGGACGGAGACTCCTTCTGCGCCTATTGCTCGCGCATGAAACGCGGCATCATGTACCGCATCTGCCGCGAACGGGGCTACAACGTGCTCGCGCTCGGCCAACACCTCGACGATCTGGCCGAGAGCCTGCTGATGTCGTTGTTCCACGGTGGCCAACTGCGGACCATGAAGGCCCATTACACCAACCAGGAAGGCGACGTCCGCGTCATCCGCCCGCTGGTCTACGCGCGCGAGCGCCAGACCGCCGACTATGCCGTCCGGGCCGGTCTGCCGGTCATCCCGGATTCCTGCCCCGCCTGTTTCTCCATGCCGACCCGGCGCGAACACATGAAGGCGCTGCTGGCCCGCGAGGAGGCCGGACACGGCCATCTGTTCGCCAACATCCTGCACGCCATCCGTCCGATCATGACGGAAGGTGGATTGCCCGAGCCGGGCTGGCCGCCGGCAGCGGTGCCAGAACGGGAAGCGGCGGCGCGGACTGAAGGAGCCGGCAGGCGCGGCGAGCCGACGGTTTCGCCGCGGACTTCGCCTTGAGAAAACACGGATTTTCGTGGATGTTCTATCCTTTATCTCGCGTCTGCTAACGCGGTCATGTGTTCATGCCAACCTGGTCGATCCGTCGAAACGTCGTCGATCGCGATTCATGAGGAACGCGGTTTCGGTCGAACGGAAACGCATCGGCTGGTCTGACACCACCGTCCGTTCCAAATGTTCGATTTCACAGGGGTAGCGCTCTACCATTTGTTGAGCGAGGCCCAGACCGTCGCCGCCCCGAAATCCATCTCGCTGGTGTCCCATTCGCTGGGCGCGCATGTGGTGCTGCGTTGTCTGGCGGTGCTGGGCGAGCGCTTCTTTCGGGAGAAGTCGACCTTGCGCGTCGACCATGCCTTGCTGCTGGCCGCCGCCGTCGAGGACGATGTCTTTCATAACCCCGACCGCCCGGAGGAATATCATTTTCCGGAGGCCGCCTTTGGCGTGTCCCGTCTGCATATTTCCACCTCGCGCGCGGACGAGGTGCTGGGCGGGGCGTTCCGCGTCAACGAGCATGATGCGGCCCTGGGTTTCAAGGGGCCGGAGTCCATGTCACCGCTCGCCTCGCTGGCGCGCCGGGTCGAGGAGGTCTCGCAGGGTCAGGCGAGGTTCCGGTTCGAGATCCACGACTTCAGCCCCAGCTCCGCGACCATCATGAATCCCGCCCTGCATGTGTACGATCATGGCGGCTATTGGGCGAATCCGGAGCAAACGAATTATTACGTCAATTTGATCCGCGTTCCGTAGAGCCTCTGCGTTGAGCGGATCTTACGCGACTGGAATGTCCGTCGGGCACGGATGCCGCGGTCGCTGATCGACGGTTCAATGATGTTCTCGAAATACAGCCCCTAACTGGCTATGGTTGCGCAATCAAGTGGCAGCGATGTTCAGGCGCGCGCTTATAAAAACTGTCAACAAACTTTTTCCGGAGAACGCGTATGCCCCCCGCGCACCACATCCTGATCGGCACTCCGGCTTATGCCGGCATGGTCCACCTCGATTATCTCGCCTCGATCTCGGAGTATTTTCGCGCCGACCTGAATTTTTCAGTCGCGGCGATCGGCAACGAGAGCCTCATCACCCGCGCGCGTAACGCGATCCTCTCGAAATTTCACGAGGAAATGCAATACACCCATCTGCTTTTTCTCGACGGCGATGTCTTCCTTTCCGCCGAGGGATTGATGCGGCTGCTCGCGCACGAGGTGGATGTCATCGGAGCGGCGGTGCCACTCAAGGGGTTCAATCAGCGCGGCGAGCGGATTTTTAACATCGGAGCCTGTCTGGGCGAGCGCGGCGGACTGCACGAGATAGACCGCATCGGCACGGCGGCCTTGATGTTGTCCCGCCAGGCCGTCGGGGCGCTGGTCGCTGAAGCGCGGGAGGCGGGGCGCACCTATGGCCCACAATTGTCACGTGGCACGCCGCTGGCGCAAGTACATTTCGACGTGTTCCAGGTCGGCGTGGTCGGCGGCGATTATCTGTCCGAGGACTACTGGGTCTGCCACCGACTGCGACAGCTCGGTTATCGCGTTTTCGTCGATCCCGAGGTGGCGACACGCCACCAGGGGGTCACTGAATTTTGAGGCTATTCAGGCGGATTAGCGCATTGTATAGGCAGCGTATCTACCTTGCCCAAAAAAAAGGCACCTTCGCATATCAGGTTATTGAATCCGGTTAATTGAGTACCCTGGACAACGCAATCAGTGAAACCGTTGACGTTAGCAATCAAGCCGGAGACGGGATTAATGTTTGTGGGGTCTGAGGTTCCATCAACCCATACATTGACGGTCGCGTTCTCAAACACCTGAAACGCGACACAGTGAGCCGGGCATTGAATCGATAAAGCGGCGTGCGCGGAGGGTATCAAGGCATCGGCCAGCCGCTCGAACAGATTGCTTGGGTTATAGCCAAAGCCAAACTGCGGACCATTATTTGAGTAAATACCAACAAAAGGATTGACGACGCTTGTCTGCGCATGCGCCGGCACCAAGATCTTGTCGATCACCGGCGTCACCCACTTCTCGGGGAGCAGCGCCGCTGTGGCGCCGCCGACCGCGAGCGTTTTGAGCAGACGGCGACGTCCCTCGGAGGTGGTTGGCCGATCGTTTATTTCGTTCATTGTTCTTTTCACTCCTTATATTCGAACCACAGAATTGACCGATTGCGACCATTCCGTTCAACCGAGCCGCAACCAGACGCCACATCAAAAACAATCTTATCTCTCTTTGGCCGAGGATTGCGTGTCGCTGTTACTTACGCGTTCGGCAGACTCGCGTCGTCCCCCCGACGCAACTCCCGCTCGTACTTGCCAGGGTACCCCATGAGCTGGCGCTGGACATCGCGCATGAAGCGGAATTCATTATCTGGTAGTGCCCGCAGGGCATCGAGACGCTCCAGATTGGTCCGATAGTGGGGGTTGCCGAAGGTCGTCGCCGTCTCGCGCGCATGCCATAAATGCAGCGCCATCCGGCCCTGTACCACGGCCACCTCGGCGGTCGTGCGCCCCAGACGCAGGCTCATGGCGTCGTCTTCCCCGCCCCAGCCGAGATAGCGTTCGTCAAAGCCGCCCATGTGCTGATGCAGCGAGCGGCGCATCATGAACGCACCCCCGCAAAAGCAGATCCGTTCGCGCTCTCCGCGTCTGTCGGAGGCGTCGTTGCGGTCGAATCGCGGTGGCTCATCGCCTGCCAGCAGGGCATCGCTCTCGGTGCGGCCGAGGTCGGCCAGTGTTTCATAGGGATTGACCGCCAACACCCGGCGGGTGCAGAGACTGGTTGCGGTTTCCAGGGCCGATGCGGGCACCAGCAGATCGGCATCGCAAAAAAACAAGAGGTCGCCACGCGCCGCGCGCACGCCGACATTGAATCCCCATGCCTTGTTGAACGGGCCGGGATTGAGGACGAAGAGCCGTTTCAGCCCCTCCGGTAGAGGCAATTCATCCAGGCGGGGCGCGGCGTCCTGCTCGACGATGACCCACTCCCAATCGCACTGCCGCTGATACCAATCGAGCGTATAGCGAAGGTTGCGCGCACGTCGCTCGTCGGTGACACGAACAGTGGTAATGAAGGAAACGGGCATTTCCTGAACCGTTGGACGATCAAGGCGCCAAGGATGGCTCTTCAGTATTCACCGGTCAAGTCGCATCCTGGTCACCGACACTCCTGGCCGTTAAACAGATTCGCCAGCCAGGATGATACGTCGGTGAGTCGCCCGTACCTCAGGGCAAACGCAGGTACTTGGCGTGCCAGGGCCGTCGCTCTAGGCAGCCCGTGCTTGGGTAGGTTGCGTGCATTCAGCAGGCTACTCATCAGAGAAGCCGCGCACTGACCAACCGTCAGCGCTTCAACGGCGAATTCAGCGTTGGCGGTAAAACGCGGAAAGATCAACGCGGAGATCGGTAGCGGCGAGAGCCAGGCATCCCCGCGTGGAATGAGCGTGACTTGTCCGCTGGTTCGCGCGCGGGCCAGATCCTTCGCCAACCAGGGGAAGTCGCGAACCAGATCGAGTCCGGATGCCTTGACGTTGAGCGGGCGCGAGAGACCGCGCATGGTGACTTCCGTGTCGATCGCGACCAGTTCGTCGGTCAGGTAGCGACAGCCATCGCCGAGCAGCCAGGCGGTCAGGGTCGTCTTGCCACAACCGGCGGCCGCGACGCATAAGATTCCGCGTCCGGCGCATTCGAGCGCGGCGGCATGCAGCATGAGATGGCATGCATCCTGTTCGACCAATCGAGAGAGGATGGTCTGCGACAGGACTACGTCCAGAACGTCCAGCCTGACCAGTGATGGCGTGCAATCGCCCGGCCCAGTGAAATGGTAGGCTTCCGCCGTTCGATGCACATCAAGGCCGGGAGAATCATCCGCGTGGGCATCGACGACATGTGGCGCGAACAGGAAATCGACAGCCTGGATCACTTCCGGCGCCGCGGAACGCAAACGCAGGCGCTGGCCGGCAAAGCCGACGACGCGCTCGGTGGCGGGATTAGATGGATGCGACAACACCGCGCTCAGTCAGCTCACGCAGAATCTCGGGCACCTGCGAGCGAATGGTTACGCTCTCATCCGGATAGGCGTCGACCAGCAAATCGACGATATCGGCACCGCGACGCTGACCGTCGCACAGGCGCCAGACCAGCGCGGCTGTGCCGTTGAGGTAGTAGGTGCTGTCATCTCCGGTTCGGTAGATCAGGAGTTCATCTCCAGTATCTTCGACTTCAAGTTGTTGTTGATGCTGGAAACAGGTGGAGAGTGGATCCATACGGGGTCTCTTCAAATCTCTGTCTTGAAAAAAGCGCCGCGGCTGACTGGCCCCAGGTACAGTCGGCGCAGCCCCTGGTGAATGAAGGCGGCCGGGTGGCGGTGAAAAAAGACGCCCGAGAGACCGCGTGCGGACGGTATGCCATAAACGAAACGCGCCCACCACTCCGGGGGGTGCAGCGTCTCGGCCAACAGTTGCCAACGCTCCCGCGGATTGAGCTTCTGGGTGAATCCATGACGTGGCCATCCCCGATAATCCTCGCCAATTCCGCGCATGGATGGTGGGCGCTCGGCATCGAGACCGAGATGACCGCACGCATTGCCGCCAAGCGGCGTAAAGGCGTGCAACGCGGTAAGTGCATGCCATAAGTCAGGATAATCCCGCCTCAACTGCGGCCAATCGAGCACATCGGCATAGCGCTCGACCAGTCCGACAAGGTCAGCCAGTTGCAGGAAGCGAACCGGTTCGGCTAGTTTACGGAGGCCATGGTATTGCATCCAGAGCATTTGCTCTGGCGCCAGCGCTTGCATCGCCTCACCGCCCGCAACGTAATCGACCAGTGGTCGCTGGAGCGAGGAAAAGGAGAGTTCGTGCGCCATCAACAGGTTGAAGGCTGTGGTATGTACCTCGACGCTGACCAGGATGTTGCCCGTCATCCGTTGCGCGACCGGCAAATGATGTTGCAGCCGTGCATAGCGCGTTATCGGGGCCGGGGCGTGAAAGCCGAGGTCGCAGAGTACTTCGCGGGCGGCCTCGCCCTGATTGGAAGGGACCAGGATATCCAGATCTTCCATGGGACGCAGGCCCGGCTCGGGGTAGAGGATATGAGCCAGCGCGCCACCCTTCAGCACCAATGAATCGATCGCGGCGTCGCGCAGCGCGGCGATTATTTCGGCAAGAGTTTCCGTCTGGGCGGCTGCAATGGCCTTCTGCCGCGCAAAGATCGCCGCCAGCGTTCGTCTGATGTGATTCGGATACGGGATGTCGTGCTCGCGCAAATGCCAGTAGATCAGGGGGCCGATGCGCTGTTTGGTGGCGATATCTGGTACCCGCTCCCAACAGACGTCATTCGCGAGTTCGCGCAAACGTTGCCCGCGGGCTTCAGTCGGTCGTGGGGCGCTGACGAGTCCATAGAGGCTGTAATGATGTGCGTGCATCGGGGATTCGGACATGAGAAACCTTGCGCTATGGTATCTCGCTCAAAGACAGGCGGATACTTGACTATCAAGATTTACATCCCCTCTCGGAGACATCGCGGGCCATGATTCCTAAAATCATCCACCAGATCTGGAAAACGACCGACATTCCGGATGCGTTTCGTGTTTTTCAGCGGACATGGCAGGCGCATCACCCCGACTGGGAGTACCGGCTCTGGACCGATGCCGACAGTCGTGCCTTCCTCGCGCTGCACTACCCTAATTTTGTGACCATCTACGACGCTTACCTGACTCCCATCTGCCGGGTGGATGCCATCCGTTATTTTCTGCTCAAGCATTATGGCGGCGTCTACGCGGATCTTGATTTCGAGTGTTTGCGTCCACTCGGGCCGTTGCTCGACGGGAAAGAGGTTTTGGTCGGTCTGGAACCCGCCTCCCATGTGCTTCAGAACCGCAAGTTATCTCGTGGGTTGAGTCGGATCGTCTGCAATGCGCTGATGGCCTCTCGACCCCAGCACCCATTCTGGGATCATGTGATCGGGCGATTGGCTGCCTGCCGACACGAACCGGATCCACTGGACGCCACGGGCCCTTTCTTCCTGACCCGTGCACTGGATAACGATCCTGGGCAGGGTCGGGTGACGGTGATGCCCGCCGAGTTAGTGTATCCCGCCGATGCCCATGACTGCCGGGAAGGTCGACTGTTCGATCTGGAGCACTGGCATCGTCTGGTTCATCATGCGTATGCCATTCACCACTGGGCGGGCACTTGGCACCGTGCCCCGGAGAATGGCGCTCCGCTGCCGAGCGCCCAGGCCCAGGCAAGGTTGCTGTTTAAAGGCAGGATCATTGCCGATATGAGCGTTCACGCGAGGCAGGTGATCGCCCCCGATACATCCATGGTGTCCTGTCTGATGGTGACGAAGAATCGCGCGCTTCAGGCCCTTTGCGCGATTCGCTGCTTCCAGGAACAAACGTATCCGGCGCTTGAGCTGGTCATTCTGGACGACGGGGAGGACGAAAAACTTTCGCAGTGGATCCTCGGGCAGAATGACGAGCGAATCCGCTATTATCGGCTTCCATCACAGGATGCCACATTGGGAGAACTCCGCAATCGGGCGGTAGCGCTCGCGAGAGGCGAGTACGTTTGTCAATGGGATGACGATGATCTTTACGATCCGGCCAGAATCGAAACTCAATTGACCATGATCCACGCGCTGGGGGCCGATGCCTGCATCCTGAGCCGCTGGTTGATCTGGTGGCCGCGGCGGGATCGGCTCGCAGTCTCTGTACCGCGCGCCTGGGAAGGCTCCCTGCTCTGCGCTAAAGCCTGTCTGCCGCCCTATCTGGAGGGCGTCAGGCGTGGTGAAGACACGCCGGTCACGGAGAGGTTGATGCAGTCCGCGCGAGTCGTGCTGCTCGATCAGCCGAGGCTGTATTTGTATGTGGTACATCACGGAAATACTTTCGATCAAACGCATTTCGAACAGCATTGGCAGGCTTCGGGGCTGCGTTTCGAGAACGAAAGCTATGCACGTGTTGTTCAGGAACTTCGCAAACGACTCGATTTAGAGGGCTATCTGCGCGCGCTCGGACACCCATCTCTAGCCACGGAACTGGGCGCTGAGACAGACGCGCATGACACATTATTGGTGCCATCGTCCGAGGATGCTGTTTCCAAGACGCCACTGTGCAGTCGACTGGAGTTGATCGAGCACAGTCAAAGGGCTGCCGAATTACCATCGGTGCTGATTCTGACCCCGATCAAGAATGCTGGCCGTTTCGTGCAAATTTTCTTCGAGAACCTGCTGCGACTTGATTATCCGCGTGAGAAGCTCTCACTGGCCTTCCTGGAAGGTGATAGCGACGACGACACATGGGCGCTTTTGCGCGAGTATGGCGCGATGTCTGTTGAGCACTTCAACCGGATCGATTATTTCCGCCTTGATTTCGGTTTTCGCATCAAGGGTGCGCGTTGGCTACCAAACCTCCAGTTTCAGCGACGCCGCATCATCTCGAAATGCCGCAATACACTGTTCCAGAAGGCTTACCAGAATGAGTCGTGGATCCTCTGGATCGATGCCGATGTGATCGACTACCCGAGCGATGTCCTGCGCCGTTTGCTCGATACCGGCAAATCCATTGTCGTGCCTAACTGCGTTCTCGAGTCCAGTGGACCAACATTTGATCTGAATACGTTCAGATATAAGCCCGGCGCTCGCGCGCAATCCTGGAACTATCTGGTGGATGGCATCATCCAACCCCCGCGCGGGGTGGGCAGGCTCTACCTCGACGATTTACGCGGACAGGAGTTGGTGGAGGTTGACGCGGTTGGTGGCACGATGTTGCTGGTAAAAGCCGAGTTGCATGCAGATGGATTACTCTTCCCTGACTACAGCTATCGTGGTTACCTGGATACGGAAGGTTTTGCCATGCGGGCATTCGATCAAGGAGTGGTCAGTTGGGGGCTGCCGGATCTTGAAATCCGGCATGCATTGGATTGAGTCATCGGGTGTCAGTTCTCGCAACCTTGCAAACCCTGGGGCACCACTGGTACCACGGCCGACAGATGGATGCCAAAATGCCGTGATTTTCCGGTAGATGTCACGCCGGCTTCGGTGGATGTCAAGGTAGTTGTCGCATTTTTCATGCACCGTTTGCTGTGGTTTGGACCTCCGTTCAGAGAAACCGTGGTCTGTATTCGGTTCTGCTGTGTCACCGGTTCTGCTGCTAGACGCGGTTTAGTCACTGTGGGCGCGATAGCGGACGATGGGACCGGTTCGAAAGCCGAGTCCAGAGTAGTCCCCGGCCAGCAACTGCCCGAAGCGTTGGCCATGCACCAGAACCCGATAATTGAAGTAGGGAAAGCGGGTGCCGGCATAGAGTGCCTGGTTGAACGCAAAGACGGAGCGATCGGGGAGCTGACCTGTCGCGGGCCTGAAGCTGACACTCGCGCCGATGTCCGTCTCGGTGGTCGTTGTCACCAGCGCGCCATAGCCCGCAAGGCTCAGGATCAGACCGAGCGCCGCAGGCCAGGCGGCCCAGCGCCACCAGTGGAAACTGGACGCAGGGGCCAGAATCAGCATGATCCCAATGAGCGGCAGCAGCAGGCGGCCGGCCGGATTCAGCAGTCCCAGAAATCCATAGGGAGCGATCAGATAGAGCGTTGTCAGGGCCAGTGCCGCCCAAGCAAGCGCGGGGTTTCCCCGTTCGTCAGGCGGACTCTTTTTCCGCCGAAGCGCCTTCCACAATACTGAGATCGCCCAGCAGGCCAGCAGTAACGCCAGGAGGGCGTTGGCCCCGGCGCCGACGAGATAGAACACCGGCCAATCCTCGAAGACGCCCGCTCCATTCGCCTGCAGGATGTTTCTGAAACTGCCGAGCATCAGGGGATAACCGGCCTTGTATAGCATGGCTTCGAACAGACCGCTCATCCCCGCATCCAGGGTGGTGGCGTGATCGTTATCGAAGAGGCGCGCCGCGAGATACCAGCTTGCCAGGCCAACTGCGGGCAGCAGCGGGAGACAACCCGAGACCAGTCGTGAGTCTTTTGAGGCGGCGAATGCGGTGTCGCAGTCGCGCGCTTTGTCGATCGCCTGCCCCACAACGATCAGGCCCCAGACAAGCGCCGTCATGGCATGACTGAGAAACAGGGCGATCCCGAAGGCGGCGGTGACCCAGGGTGGACATGGTCGGTTGCACTGGTACAGGAAGAGAAACAGCAGCCAGAGTCCGAATTGATAGCTGATGAATCCGTACCAGAAGAAACTCGAGAGCGCGACGATCGCGATCGAGACCAGGAAGACCGAGCCACGGCTCCCGGGGGGCGCGAAACGGCGTGCATAGCTCGCCAGCAACCAGGCCCAGGCGGTGAGTTGCAGCAGGAGATAGACCTTGCCCGCGATCAGTGGCGGCAGGAACAGGGTTAGGGCCGCCAGCAGCAGGATGGCCAGCGAGTTGGGGACCGGATAAGAAGCCAGCTCATAGGCCGCGACGCTATGCGGATCCGTGAGCTTCAATCCGATCATGCGAGCCTGAAAAAGCCATTCGGCGAAATCATGGAACCAGGGCGCGGGCGCGGTCAGGATCAGGCACGCCATGAGCAGCAGACAGAGACCGCCGAGTGCCCATGGCCATGGCCATGGCCATGGGTTCGCTGTGATCTTCATTCATGTGTCGCCGTCACCGATGCCGCCGCGCTCGCTCATCTGTCCATGGTTTTCCGTGGTCTGTCCCCGGTTCTTGACGGTTTCTGCGCGGCTTCCATCTCCCTGCCGGGGCTTTCCTTGCGGTACCCGCCAGCCAACTGGTGTCACTCCCGGTAGCGGATGATCGCCACGTTGCCCGAGTCAACAGAGAACAACAGTTGCCCGCGGGAGAATGGCAGTGTCGCTAGCGGCTCGCCGTCGGTCAGTCCGTCGCAACGGCTGTCCTCCTGACGGCAATCGCGATATTCTCGGGCGCCAAGCGCATACGCCACCGCATGCATGTAAGACGGTTGGTTGAATGTCCGCGCTTCCTGTGCGCCATCGCTAATAGTCCCAAACAGCGCAATGGCCGAATAGCTGTCCGGTTGCCCCGGAACAAGGTTCCGAAACTTGTCGTAGAAATACAGCGTCTCCGCCTTGTGTCTGGCCAGTAAAGCAGTGCCGTTGGCGGAGAAACCGTAACTGACCGCCAACAGCAAAAGCGCACCTACGCTCAGGCCGGCGATCGACGGGCCCGGCAAGAGGGCGATGGATAGGACGAATGCCGCTGCCATGGCGACAAGGTTGCGGCTACCGATGAGCGGTGCCAGCGGGATGGAGAAGGCAAAGAACCCCGTCGCCACCGCTGCCAGCACCATTAACGTAGGGTGCAGGCCGAACAGGGTTCTGGCACGCAATAGTGCCGCCAATGCCAGGATGGCGACGAACCCGCGACCATCCGCACCGGACACGCGCAACAACTGCGCGGCCTGTTCATAGAATGCACTCGCCACATAGACCATGTTGCGCAGCAATCCCGCCAGGTCACGTACCGGCTGGGTATGGCGCCACGCGGCAGGCTGCACCCCGAAGCGCCCTGTCATCTGCAGTAGGATGAAAGACATGAAGAATACACCGACAACGGCCCCAATGACCCACCAGGTCATGTGACCCAACAAAAGCGACCAGCGCCGGGTGGTGGTGCTCTGCCGGGTCATGAACTGCCCCAAGAAAAGCAGCGGCACCAGAAAGTAGAAACTTTGCAGGGTGCCGAACAGCAACATCCCGCACAACAGGTAGATGAAGGGATGCGGGACACCCCGCTCCGCAAGGATCCCGGCACCCAACAGGATGACCACAGCGGGGATCGTGGTCGCCGGCCAAAGGCTCTGTTCCACGAACGGATATGCCAGCAGGATGGTCGAGGTTGTGAGCGCGGCGTAGCCGGTGTCGAAACCGGCGGCGACAGCAAGCCGGAAGAACAGCAGCCAGGACGCGACGAGCAACATGACTGCCCAGGTGCCGGGCGGAATGCTGCGCAGGAAATCATGCAGGAGGTAGTTCAGCCAGCGGCCATCCTCGCTCAGCTTGAAGGTGAAGTCCTTGTAGTAGTGGACCTCGTCGTGTCCGAAAACGGTAAGTCCTGGCAAGGTCGCGTAGGTCGACACCAGCAACGCCAGAGCCAGTATGGCGCACGCGCCAACCAGAGGGTTGGCCGGTTCCGACCCCGGAGTGTGCGGCACGAGGCCCGCCCGGCGGATCGTCGTCATCATTGCGCCCAGACGAAGTGCTTATTGAGTAGGTAGAAGGACATGGTGTATGCGGCCATGGCGAATATCTGCGAAATCTCGGCCCTGACGCCGAACCGGTCGACCATCAGTAGCAGCACCATCGCATTGACCCCATAGGAAACGCCAAAACTCCCCAGAAACCGGATCGCTGCCGCCAGCGAGTGCCGACTGGATTCGAACACGAACAGGACATTCAGGATATAGGCTACCACCAGCCCAAACGCATAACTGATCGCATTCGAGAACAGGGCGCCCGCACCAACGACATGCAGTACGAACAGAAAGACAAGATAGCCGACGCCCGTGTTAATGACGCCGGAAAGAATGTAGCGGGAAAACTCAGCGCCCATCGCCCTTTTTCGCAGGCTCCAACCGAACGACCGGGCTGCGCGTCATAAACGGTGGCGACTTATCGAACCCGTAGTACTTGCTGACGATGTAAAGCGGCCGCTTTTTGATCTCGCCATAAATTCTGCCCACGTATTCGCCGACAACACCGATAGAGATCAACTGAATACCGCCTATAAAAAGTACCGCCACCATAATCGCTGCCCAGCCTTCGACCCAGTTGTCGGTAAACAGGCGGATCAGTACCGCGTACAGCATGCCGAGCAGGGCGAGGAAGGCAGAGAAGATGCCCAGACCGATCGAGAGCTGCAACGGCTTGGTCGAAAAGGAGAGAATGCCGTCGGTCGCGAAACGCAACATCTTCCGTAAAGGGTACTTGCTTTCCCCGGCGAAACGCTCGGCCCGTCGATAGGGAAGCGCTACCTGCCGAAAACCGACCCAGCTCACCATACCGCGCACAAAGCGGTCCCGCTCTGGCATAGCGCGCAAAGCGTCAACGACATTGCGGCCCATCAGCCGGAAGTCGCCGGTGTCCAGCGGGATCGGCACGTCGGAAAGCCGGTCTAGCAGCCGGTAGAAACCACGCGCCGCCGCCAACTTGAATACCGACTCGCCCGGACGCTCCGTGCGCGTACCGTAAACAACATCGTAGCCTTCCTGCCACTTGGCGATCATTTGGCGAATGACCTCCGGCGGGTCCTGGAGGTCAGCATCGATCAACACGACCGCATCGCCGTTTGCGCTATCGATGCCTGCGGTTACTGCAATCTGGTGTCCGAAATTCCTGGCGAAACAAATCAATTTGATGCGCGGATCTGCCGCCGCAAATTGCATCAGAAGGTCGCGCGTGCGGTCACGACTGCCGTCGTCAACGAAGATCAGCTCGACATCGAAGGATTCCAGTTCAGTGCAGAAGGCACCCAGACGCCTGATCGTTTCGCCGATCACCTGCTCTTCGTTATAACAGGGAACGATCACGGACAGCAGCGGTATGCCTTCTGCCGGTGCAACTGGGTTGATCATCGATGCCCCACCGGGTTGTCGCTGTGGCAGTGCCAAATGTTCTGTATCACAATCGTAAAGGCTCTCTGTGCGGTAAGTGAGGTTCCCTCGGTTTTTCGTCTTCCAAGGGCAGTGGCGCATGCTACCTGTTTTTCTCCCTGCTGAGCGTTGATCCAGTCTTTCAGAAACTGGACGGGGGAGGTGTAGCCGAGGATCGAGTGCAGACGCTTGCGGTTGTAGAACGCCTCGATGTATTCGAAGGCAGTTGCCTGCATCGCGTCCCGGGTGGCGAAGCGTTCGTCAAAAACCCGCTCGTTCTTGAAGCAGCTGAACCAGCTCTCGGTGGGGGCATTGTCCCAGCAGTTTCCCTTGCGGCTCATGGAGCAGATCATCCCGTATTGGGTCAGCGTGTCCTGGAACAGATGGCTGCCGGACTGGCTGCCCCGGTTGGAGCGGCGAATCAGGCCGGGTGCTGGCTTGCGGCGGAACCAGGCCATGGCGAGCGCATCGGTGACGAGATCGGCAGTCATGAGCGGCTTGAGCGACCAGCCGACCACTTCACGGTTGAACAGATCCAGCACGATGGCCAGTAGAGCCAGCCTTCATCGCTCCACAGAGAGGCGATATCGGCCGTCCAGACCTCATAATCAGCCTCGTAATCAGGGACAGACCACGGTTTTCCGGGTAAACCAGAAAAACCATGGTCTGTCACTGGCCCATCCCTTTAGCTGTCATCTCACATCACAACCGAGAAATTGAATTTGGCGCCCACTTCGCTGCCCTTCCTTGCATATTCAATGTTTTCGGACAGCTCTGCAACGACCGCGTCATCGTCGTTCTTGAGGACGCCAAATCTCGGCTTCTCGGAATTGATGGCCGCCAGGAGTCCATTGAGAATCGCGAGTGCGTCATTGGCCGATTTCCAGACTCCCTCGCGCGCCATGAGCTCGTTCGTCGACTTCACGCCATCAGGCAGCTCGTCGTCGCCCAGTTGCATTGGATGTCGGTGTGATCGAGCAGGCAGGAGAAGGGTTCTATCTTCGCGGCGCTTGCCAACTTGTCGAGCTTGTCCGCTTATTTGTACAGCGCCCACTTGTCGCTTTCGTCCGATGCCACCTCGTCATTGTTGAGGAGATGGTTCGCCCAAAGAACGGTGCTCATGCGTTCCTCCCGCTACACCCGCAACAGCAACCGCGCCGGATCTTCCAGAATCTCCTTGATCGCCACCAGGAACTGCACCGCCTCGCGGCCGTCGATGATCCGATGATCATAGGTCAGGGCCAGATACATCATGGGGGCGATGACGATCTGGCCATTCTCCACGATGGGACGCTCCTGGATCTTGTGCATGCCAAGGATGGCACTCTGCGGCGGGTTGAGGATGGGCGTGGAGAGCAGGGAACCGAAGACGCCGCCGTTGGTGATGGAAAAGGTGCCGCCGGTGAGTTCCTCGTAGCTCAGGCTGCCGTCTTTCGCCTTCTGGCCAAAGTCGACGATGCCCTGTTCGATGTCGGCCATGCTCAACTGGTCGCAGTTGCGCAGGGTGGGCACGACCAGTCCGCGCGGCGAGCTGACGGCGATGCCGATGTCGAAATAGCCGTGGTAGACGATGTCGTCGCCGTCCACCGAGGCGTTGATGGCGGGAAAGCGCTGGAGCGCGTCCACCGCCGCCTTGACGAAGAAGGACATGAAGCCCAGGCGCGTGCCATAACGGGTCTCGAACAGTCCCTTGTATTTCTCGCGCAGGTCCAGCACCGCCCGCAGATTGACCTCGTTGAAGGTGGTCAGCAGGGCGGCGTGTTGCTGCGCCTGGACCAGCCGCTCGGCGATGCGCGCGCGCAGACGGGTCATGGGTACCCGCTGTTCGGGGCGTCCGGCCTCGCCGGTCAGGCTGGGGACGGACGCTTCGGTCAGGGCGAGCGCGTCCGGGTCGCGTTCGGGCGCCGCCTGTTCGCGCTCATCCAGCCAGGCGACCACGTCGGTTTTCTGGATCCGCCCATCCTTGCCGCTGCCGGGAATCTGCTGGGGATCCAGGTTCATCTCCTTGACCAGCCGGCGGGCGGCGGGGGCGATCACCTGCCCTGGTCGCGGTCGCTGGGGCGGCGAGTTCATGGGGGCAACGGATTCGAGCGGCGCCCTGCTGGAAGGCGGCGCGACGCTGGGACGCGGTGTGCCGGGGGCCTTGCGCGCGCCGGACTCGATCAGCCCGAGCAGGGCGTCGGCCTGCACGAGATCGCCCTCGCGGGCCTGGATCGCGCCGAGCACGCCATCCACCGGGGAGGGCACCTCCAGCACGACCTTGTCGGTTTCCAGATCGACCAGATTCTCGCCCTCGCGAACCTGATCGCCGGGTTGTTTGTGCCAGGCCGCGACCGTGGCGTCGGCGACGGATTCGGGGAGGGCGGGGACGCGGACTTCGCGGCTCATTGCGTGGGGATCCTTTTGTTCGTTTTCGGGTTGAATTGGCCGGTCAGGGCTTCGTCGATCAGTCGTTCGTGCTGCTCGACATGGGCGGCGCGATGGCCGACGGCGGGGGCCGCGGAACTGGCGCGGCCGACATAATAGGGGCGTTTGCCGCTTTGGATAAGGTTGTGGAAGCGATGCTTGATCTGGTCCCAGGCGCCTTGGTTTTGCGGTTCTTCCTGGCACCAGACGATCTCCTCGGTCGCCCCGTAGCCGTCGATCACGGCGGCGAATTGTTCGGCGGGGAAGGGGTAAAGCTGTTCGAGACGGATGATGACCGCATTGGTCAGACCGCGGGCACGGCGCGCTTCGAGCAGGTCGAAATAGACCTTGCCGCAGCAGAAGATCAGCCGTTCCACCCCGGCGGGGTCGATGGGGTCGATCTCCGGGAGGACCGTCTGGAACTGACCGCTGACCAGTTCGTCCAGCGCGGAGACCGCCAGCCGATGGCGCAGCAGGCTCTTGGGCGTCATCGCGATCAGCGGTTTGCGATAGTCGCGCACCATCTGGCGGCGCAGCAGATGGAACATCTGCGCCGGGGTGGTGGGCACGCAGACCTGGATGTTGTGTTCGGCGCTGAGCTGCAGGAAGCGTTCGATGCGGGCCGAGGAGTGTTCCGCTCCCTGGCCTTCGAGACCGTGCGGCAGCAGCATGACCAGCCCGCAGCACAGGCCCCATTTGGTTCCGGCGGAGGTGATGAACTGATCGATGACGACTTGGGCGCCGTTGGCGAAATCGCCGAACTGCGCCTCCCACAGGGTCAGCGCGGTGGGTTCGGCGGTGGCGAAGCCGTATTCGTAGCCGAGCACCGCCTCCTCGGAGAGGATGGAATCGATGGCGATGAAAGCACCCTGCCGGTCGCTCAGATGCTGGAGCGGGGTGTAGGAGTCGCCGGTCAGTTGATCGTGGATCTTGGCGTGCCGGTGGACGAAGGTGCCACGCCCCACGTCCTGCCCGGATAGACGCACCGGGATGCCGTCGTCGAGCAGGGTCGCGTAGGCCAGATTCTCGGCGAAGCCCCAGTTTAGGAGTTGATCGCCCTGGCCCATCTTGCGCCGCTCGTCCCACAGCTTTTCGACTCGCGGATGGAGCGCGAAGCCTTCGGGCAGCCGCAGCATGGCTTCGGTGAGCGCCTGGAGTTTGGCGAGCGGGACGCCGGTGTCCAGCTCCTGATCCCAGTTGGTGCCCCGACAGAAACCCCAGTCGACCCGATAGAGGTTATCCAAACCGCAGAGCACCGGGCGCGCGACCACCACGCCCTGTTCGAGCGAATCGCGGTAGTCGGCGATCATGGCGTCCGCCACGCCCTTCTCGATGATTCCCCCGGCGACGAGCCGGTCGGCATAGACGGCGCGCGGGGTCGGGTGATTACGGATTTTGGCGTACATCATCGGCTGGGTCACGGCCGGTTCGTCGGCCTCGTTGTGGCCGAGACGGCGGTAGCAGACCAAGTCGATGATCACGTCCTTGTGGAACTGGTTGCGGAAATCCAGCGCCATGCGGGTGACGAAAATCACCGCCTCGGGGTCGTCGCCGTTGACGTGGAACACGGGCGCCTGAACCAGCTTGGCGACATCGGTGCAATAGGCGCTGGAGCGCGCGTCCAGGGGGTGGCTGGTGGTGAAGCCGATCTGGTTGTTGATGACGATGTGGACGGTGCCGCCGGTCGAATAACTGCGGGTCTGCGAGAGTTGCAGGGTCTCCATGACGACGCCCTGGCCGGCGAAGGCCGCGTCGCCGTGGATCAGCACCGGCAGCACCTGATCCCCCGCGCGGTCGAGCCGGCGGCGCTGACGGGCGCGCACCGAACCCTCGATGACCGGGTTGATGATTTCCAGGTGCGAGGGGTTGAAGCCCAGCACCAGATGGACGATGCCGCCGGGGGTCTCGATGTCGGTGGCGAAGCCCAGGTGATATTTGACATCGCCGGCCATCTTGCGCCAGTCCATGTGAATCCGACCCTCGAACTCGTCGAAGATGTCGGTGGGCGGTTTGCCGAAGAGGTTGGTCAGCACATTCAGGCGTCCGCGATGCGCCATGCCGATGACAATTTCCTGCTGACCCTTGCGCCCGGCGCGCTGGATGAGTTCGTCAAGCAGCGGGATGAGCGCGTCGCCACCCTCCAGCGAGAAGCGTTTCTGTCCCACGTAGCGCTGGTGCAGATAGCTCTCGAACCCCTCGGCGGCGGTCAGCAGGGTCAGGATCCAGCGGCGATCGGCATCGTCCAGTTCGGGCGTGGCGCGATAGCCTTCGAGGCGCTTCTGGATCCAGCGTCGCTCCGGGGTGCTGGTGATGTGCATGTATTCGGAGCCGACCGTACCGCAGTAGGTCTGATCGACCATCGCGATGATGTCGCGCAACGTCATGCGGTCGGGCGCGTAGAGCGAGCCGGTGTGGAAGACCAGGTCGAGATCGTTCGGTTCCAGGTTGTGGTAGGCCGGGTCCAAGTCGGCGATCCGGGGCGTCTCGCGCAGATGGATGGGATCCAGGTTGGCAACCTGATGGCCGCGGTAGCGATAGCCGGTGATCAGGCCCAGCACCGCGGACTGTTTCTCGGCGGCGGCGGGTTCGAGATGCTCGGTCGAGCGCGCGCGGGCGCGCGAGCGGCTTTCCCGGGCCAGGCGCATGAAGTTCTCGCGGACCGGACCATGTGGGGTTTCGGCGGCCTCGTTGGCGGCCGGTAGCCGCATATCGTCGAAACGCACCCGCCAGGCTAGGTCGATGCTGTCGGGATCGGCGAGATAGCGCTCGTACAGATCCTCGATGAAATCCGCGTTGCCGCCATACAAGGCGCCGGAACTCCGAAACGATTCTAGGATTGCGCTCATGCTTGGGTTTGGCTGAATGGGTGATTTTGTTTTTAGAACGCGAATTTATATCATATTCTCCACAATCCTGAACACGCCGCCGGTCTCGGTGGTGTCGGTGCACAAATAGCGAGCATTGTGGACAAGAACGACTCCACCGCCGAATTCGACGAGCGCAAGCGTCAGCGGGTCCGTCTCGCCCGACTTGAGGCGGATATGGCCTATTTTCAGGCCCGCATCGAGCTGATCGGGGAAGCCAACACGAATAACCGGGTGGCGCAGCGCAAGGCGTTTAATTTTTTGCACAAGACAGTGGCAAGCAAGATCCTGAAGCTCAAGCGCCGCTTTAGCGATTTGGGTTAGGACGCGGTCCATTTTCCAGTCCCCGATTCCTAATTCCTGCCCAGCATGGTTGTCAGATGTCAGGTGTCAGGTGTTTTCAGGGAATTTTTACCCATGCCGATCGTGATTCTGCGCCGCCCAGGTCATCCCTGGCCGTTCCTGTTGGCCGCTCGCCGTGATGCAATGCCAGCGCGCGCCGCGCTGCCACCCGCTCGCCACTGGCCTGATCGTCCCGAGGTCATCGCAACCTTCGACCCGCGGACCGAAGGAAGCTGGCTTGGCCTGAACGATCATGGCGTGGTGGCCGCGCTGGTGGAGCGGGCGGAGACGCTGCATGCCGGATCGGGCCAGCGCAGCCGTGGCGAACTGGTGTTGGAAGCGCTGGACCATGCCGAGGCCAGCGAGGCGGCCGGCGCGCTCGCCGATTTGCATCCGGACGCCTATCGGCCCTTCAATCTGCTCGTGGCCGATCCCCGCGCGGCCTATTGGGTCCGTCATGGCGATCCGGGTCCGATTCGTGTCCAGCCGATCCCGCCAGGATGGCATCTGCTGGCCGAGACCGAGTTGGACGATCCCGCTCATCCCTGGATCGCCGACTGTCTCTCCTGGTTTAAGGCGGCGGCGGTGCCGGACCCCGAGCAGGGCGATTGGTCGGGCTGGCGCGAGGTACTCGCGCGTCTCGATGGCGACGGCGTGCGCTCAAGCGCCTTGATTGCGCTCCCCGCCTTTCCCGGATTCAACAGCCGGCCCATCTGGCTCCAGGCCGAGGGCGGTTCGGATCGGGATGCGTTGCGGGAGATTTGGCTCGCGCCGTTATAAATAAGTTTGGACGCAGCCCAATCAGCAATTCTCAGTTTGAACGTCACTGTATGAGCAGTGGTGTCATGAGCAGTGATGCCCCCCTGAAGCCGTTCGTGGCGAATCCTGAGCCTGTCGAGGGGTCGAACCATGAACGGGTGGGTTTATGATGCGTTGTCTGCCAAGGGACTGGCGACGCGATGAGCAGATCAGCGGTCCGTCTCCTCGTTCTCTTGCGGTCGCCCGCGCCTGCCAGTCACAAAGACCGTCACGAGTCCCACCACCGTTGTTCCACCAACAATGGACGCCGTGTCGGACTGCCCGGCCAGCCCCAGCCACACCGTGGTCGCAAAGCCAGCCAGCGCGACCGTCAGCCCGAAAATCTGGCCCAAAAAGGTCTCGATGGCATTGAGCCTCATCGCCCGCCGCACGATGTCATGACGGTGGGCCGCTTCCGCCTCGGTCAGCTTCAGGATGCGTTCCGCGAAATCCGGCTGGATGTCGTTGTACTGCTGAAGGATGGCCGGATGCGGCAGCGGCCCCGAAAAGGTCTGGTGTTCAACTGCAACCTCAACCCTTCGCTCGCCGCCCCCTCTAACGGGGTTATTTCCGGAGCTGCGGCGGGGTGTTGACATGTTGCGCCTCCAATACCCGCTTCATATCGCTACCGATGCGATTCAGGTCGGCGCGCAGCATCTCGTTTTCCGTCCGTCGCGGGACGAAGCGGTCAAAGTTGGACGCGGGCGCAATGTCCATCACGCTCCCGACGCCCTTCAGAAAGTGCTTGAGATGCTTGTTCATAAGTATGGTATCAATATATTGTCTGAAACATATTGTGCAAGCACAAAATGTTGTGTTAACTGCATTTTTATAAGTCATTGTTTCGCTTGGTGAGACGAGAGATTACCAAGAAGGTTCCACCCAGCGCCACCGCTCCGTCGCCATGCTGCGGGTTGATGGTCAGACCGCGCAGCAACGCAAGCCGATGTGTGATCCTGTGCTGGTGGGCGTTATGATCCGGTTCTTCTTGTGGTTCCGACTTGGTGGAGTTGCTCGACGCGATGCCCGAGTGCCAACCGCGCGTCGCGGGATGGTAACGAAGGCGCTTGCGGTCATTGGCGTGGCTGGCTATCGTCGCGACTCGTTTTTCACTCTGATTTGCTCTCCAGGATCCAACATGTCGAACCGCATTCGTATCGCCACCCGCAAGTCTCCCCTGGCCCTGTGGCAGGCCGAGCACGTCGCCGCCCTGCTGAAGGGGCTTTATCCCGATCTCGCTATCGAGATCATCGGCATGAGCACCAAGGGCGACCGGATTCTCGACGCGCCGCTGGCGAAGGTCGGCGGCAAGGGGTTGTTCGTCAAGGAACTGGAACAGGGGATGCTTGAGGACACGGCCGATATCGCGGTGCACTCGCTGAAGGATGTCCCGGTGGAGTTTCCCGAGGGGCTGCATCTGGCGGTGGTCATGGAACGCGAGGATCCGCGCGACGCCTTCGTCTCGAACGTCTACCCGGATCTGGACGCGCTGCCCCAGGGCGCCTGCGTCGGCACCTCCAGCCTGCGCCGTCAGTGCCAGATCGCCGACCGTCGTCCCGATCTGCGCATCGAACCGCTGCGCGGCAACGTCAACACCCGTCTCGCCAAGCTCGACGCGGGCGAGTACGACGCCATCATCCTGGCCGCCGCCGGGCTGATGCGTCTCGGGTTCGAGTCGCGGATCCGCGCGCGCATCGAACCGGCCTTCAGTCTGCCGGCGATCGGGCAGGGCGCGATCGGCATCGAGTGCCGTTGCGACGATCCGCGCGTCAATGACCTGATCGCTCCCCTGCATCATCCCGACACCGCCGACCGGGTGCTGGCCGAGCGGGCGATGAACGCGCGTCTGCACGGCGGCTGTCAGGTGCCGATCGCCGGTCACGCTACCCTCGACGGCGAGCGTCTGCTGCTGCGCGGACTGGTCGGCAGCCCGGATGGAAAACTGGTGCTGCGGGCCGAATTCGTGGGACCGCGGGCCGAGTTCGATCACATCGGCACCCAGGTCGCCGATGACTTGCTCGCGCAGGGCGCCGGCGCGATTCTGAGCGCGCTCCAGGAATGAGCGGCCACGGCGATCTTGCCGGCCGCGGCGTGCTGGTGACGCGCCCGGCGGCTCAGGCGGACGGTCTCTGCCAACTGATCGAAGCGGCCGGCGGGCGGGCCATCCGCTTTCCGACCATCGCCATCGCGCCGACGGCGGACGCCGACGCGGCGGCGCTCCTGGCCGAAGCCTGGGATCTGCTGTATTTCGTCAGCCCCAACGCGGTGGAGCAGGCGCTCGCGCTGGTTCCGGACGGCCGTTGGTCGCGGGTCACCTGGATCGCGGCGGTTGGTCGGGGTACGGCGAAGGTTCTGGCCGCAGCCGGTCGCGCGCCGGATCTGGTGCCGAGCGACCGCTACGAGAGCGAGGCGCTCCTGGCCATGCCGGAGCTGGCCGACATGCGCGGTCGCCGGGTGCTGATCGTGCGCGGCGAGGGCGGGCGCGGGCTGTTCGCGGAGACGCTGACCGCGCGCGGCGCCGAGGTCCGGTTCGCCGAGGTCTATCGGCGGATGCGCCCGAGGGTGGATCCGGCGCCCCTGCTGGCGCGCTGGTCGGAGGACGTCCATCTCGTCATGGCGACCAGCGACGAGGTGCTGCTGAATCTGGTCGAGATGCTCGGACCGGCGGGTCGCGAACGCCTGCTCGCCACGCCCTTGGTCGTCATCGCCGAGCGCACCGAGCAGACGGCGCGCGGGGTCGGTTTCCAGACCGTCAAGGTCGCCGAGCGGGCGGAGGACGCCGCCATCGTCCAGGCGCTTGGCGAGTTGGCTGGCGCCGGTTGAGTCCGGGCAGGTCGATCCGCGACACCTGGCGCGGCGCGGCAAAGGTCAAAAAACTGTTTCCAGTTCCGCACACTTTCCACGCCGCCACGCCTTCCTTGTCCCGAGACGCGGACCGACGAACCTGCCATCGTCCGGATCTCCGGAGAATCTCTCGGCGATCAGGCGTCGCGGATCGCGGCCGTCGGACTCGGATGCTGGAGACTCTCCTGCAACCGGAGATTCGACAGGGCAAGCTTGATGGATTCGCTGACCGTGGCCGCCAGTCTCCGCAAGTCCTGTAACCGTGCTGGCGTGAGCGCTTCGCTGGCGCTCAGATGCAAGAGGCCCAGGGTGGCGCCACGCACGTTCAGCGGGATGCAGAGCGAGGCGAGCGGCGGCTCGGCCGGGAAATGACGGCAGGCGATTTCATCATTGTCCGGGGTGACGGCATGGGGTTGACCGCGCCGCAAGGCCCAGCAATCGTTCAGCGCGAAAGCAGGGGGCAGGCTGTCGGGATGACCCCAGGCGGCGACCCGACGCAAAGCTCCCGAGTCATCGATCACGGCCAAGCCGCCCGCGAAGTCCGCGAACAGCGTCTGCGCGCTCCGGGCGATGATGGGATAGGCATCCTCGTTGGTCAGGCAGGACAGTAGCAGATCGTTCATCTCGTTGAGCGCGATCATCTGGGCATCGTGCCGACTGACCTCGTCGAGGCTGGTCCGCAGCGCCTCCTCGGCGCGGCGGCGGTCGGTGATGTCGGTGATGGTGCCAACCATGCGCAACGGCTGGCCCTGGGCATCCCGCGCGATGATTTTGCTGCGTCCCAGCATCCAGCGCCATTCGCCATCCCTGGTGAGCAGACGGTGTTCGCACTCGTAACGCGCTGTCTCGCCGAACAGATGCGCTTGCAGTGCCGTCTCGCAGCGTGGCAGGTCGTCGGGATGCATCCGTTGCGCCCAACCCTGGACGGTCGGCTCGATCTCGCCCGGCGCATAACCCAGCATCTCGGCCCAGCGATCGCTGAACAGCACCTCGCCGCCGATCATGTCCCAGTCCCAGAAACCGTCGTTGGCGGCCTCCAGCACCCATTGCAGTTGCTGCTCGCTCGCCTGCAGGGCCAACTGCGCCAGCATCCGAGCGGTGATCTCCTCGTGCGCGATCAGCGCGCCCGGTTGGGGGCCGCTCAACGGCAGTACCCGCATCTCGAACCAACGGGGCTCGGTCGGCGAATCGCAGGGATAGGTCAGGGTGAAGGCGCCTTTGGCCCGCGCAATCACCTGTTGAATCCCCCGCAGGGCGGCCTGCGCCTCCAAGCCGTCCTGACCGGAGACCACGCGGTTGCAGATGGTCAGATAATTCGCGCCGACCAGGCAGGCATCGTCGCCGCCGTTCTGTTCGGCGAAACGCCGCCAGTTCGCGTTGATCAGGGTGATCGCCCCACGCCGATCGAGGACCGCGATATGGGCGGTCAGCGAATCGAGGACATCCTTGAGCAGGATTTCCTGCGCCTTCCTGGCCTCCTCGGCCACCTGCTGCGACTCGATGTCGATCAGCGCGGCGAGCTCGCGGGCGGAGTCCAGCTCCTCCGGGCTCCAGGGGCGGCTGTGGGCGCGGACCAACTGGCTCCAGGCGGCGAACGAGCGGCGCGGACTCAAGCGTCCGTCCGGCGCCCGGTCCATCGCCTTGTCGGGGTTGCCGCCCCAGTCGACATGACGCAACTGTTCGTCGCGAAACCACATCAGTTGGATCGCCTTGGTGGCGTCCAGCGGGAACAGCACCACCCCGGCGGCGGTGGCGGTCAGGTCCGCCGCGTCTTCCAGGTGGGCGCTCAGACAATCGGTGGCGAACAGGCGAGAGGGGCTGTCCGCATGCAGGGCGCTCAACCGCGCGACCAGGTCGAGGATGCGCGACGGCGCGGGCGTCACGCCGGCGGTAGCGACCTCCGCGCCATGAATCAGGGCCACGCCGCCGGCCCCGAGCGCGTTGAGGAGCGACTCCCGCTCCGCCCCTTGCAACAGCTCAGACAGCCGCCGCCCCTGGCGCAGGACGCCGATGATGTGGTCACGACAGTGTTTGAGTTGCGTCGCATGGCGCTGGCGCTCGCGCGTCTCCAGCAGGGCGATCTGGTCCGCGAGATTCCGCGCTATCCAGCCGGCGAGTTCGCGGATCTCGCCCGAGACCTGGAGCGGGGTCAGATGATGGCAGGCGATCAACCCCCAGAGTTGCCCATCGCACAACAGCGAGGCGGTCAGCGAGGCGCATACCCCCATGTTGCGCAGATATTCCAGATGCACCGGCGAGACGCTGCGCAACAGGCTGAGCGACAGGTCGAGTGGCGGTCCGCCGACCGGGTTCTGCGCCGGCAGCAGCGGCGAGGCGGTATAGTCGATATCGACGATGACGCGCGTCGGGCTGGTCAGATAGAGCGCGCGCGCCTGAACCGGGATGTCGGAGGCCGGAAAGTGCAGTCCCAGATAGGGTTTCAACCCCTCGCCGCGGGCCTCGGCGACCACCTCGCCGTGCCAGTCCGGATGGAAACGATAGATCATCACCCGATCATAGCCGGTCAGGCGCTGGAACAGGGTGGCGGCGGTCTGGAGCTTGGCCGGCAGCGCCGTTTGCAGGTGCACCAGGTCGGACTCCCGCACGGCCTGGACCAGCGCCTGACCGAGGGCGGGAGATGCCGCCGGGACGGGCTCCAGTTCCAGGATCGTCGCGGCCCCGGACGGATGGACATAGCCGGTGAAGCCCTGCTTGCCTGTCGCGGGGCGCCAGTCGAAGGCGGCCAGGGTCAGCGGCCGCTCCCGGTAGCGATGCAGTGCCAGGTGGACGCCATCGGCCAGGGAATCTCCCAGCACATCCGCCAGGTCATGCTCCAGCAGATCGGACGTTGCGATCCCGAGCAGATCCTGACAACTGGCCGACACCTGGGTGATCCGCAGCCCCGGCCCATGCAGGGCGAGCAGCGCCCCGTGGGGCTGAATCGAGCCAGGGACATGGATCGGCTCGGCGTCGCATTGATGGAGATCGGGGAGCGGAGCGGCGGGACTGGTTGCTGACGTCATGTAGATGACCCTAACAAAAGAATGCAATCGTTGTCGTCCTTGTTGTCGTTGTCGTTGTCGTTGTCGTTGTCCTTGTCGTCGTCCTTGCTCCCTTAGGAATCCCCCCCCGCGACCTCGACCCGGTTGCGCCCGCTGGCCTTGGCGCGATAGAGCGCGGCGTCGGCCCGCGCCAACAGGGCGGTGGCGTCCCGTTCCCCGGCCTGGGCGGCGGCGATGCCGATGGAGACCGTGACCGCCGGCAATTCCCCGCCCTGATAGAGGACGCGCAGTGCCATGATGTCTCGGCGCAGCCGGTCCAGCCGCGCCCCGGCCGCGTCGGCGGTGGCGTCGGGCAGGATCAGGGTCAGTTCCTCGCCGCCATAGCGACAGGCCAGATCGCCCACTCGCAGCGAACGGTTGAGCAGATCGCCCACCGCCCGCAGCACGGCATCGCCGGCGTCGTGACCATAGTGGTCATTGAAACGCTTGAAATGGTCCACGTCCAGCATCGCCGTCGCCAGCGGTTGACCCTGGCGCTGACAGCGATGGAGTTCGCGCGGCAGGGTCTCGTCGAGATAACGACGGTTGAAGAGTCCGGTGAGCCGGTCGCGGATCGCTGCCTCGCGTAGTTCTTCCTGGAGTCGGAGGTTCGACAGCGCCAATTTGATCGACTCGCTGACCGCCAGGGTGATGTTGTGCAGTTCCTGGTGTTGCTCCTCGTCGAGGACGTCGGGGAGGTTGACATGCAGCAGACCGAGCGTCTCGCCGCGCACGGTCAGAGGCACGCCGAAATAGGCGCTGGGCGGCGCGTGAAGAAAGTGCCGGCATTGGGTGGGGGTGGCGGAACCGGTCACCTCGTGGAAGCTGCCACACCGCATGGCCCAGCAGTCGTCCAGCGGGAAGCTGTCCGGAAAGTCCTGGAGATCGCCCCAGGTCGCCACGACCCGCAGGCGCGTGGCGTCCGCCGCGTCGATGATCGCCAGCGCACCGCTCCGGCCGGAGAGCAGGTCTCCGACGCTTCGTGCAATGACGGCATAGGCCTCGTCGCGGGTCTCGCAGGACAGCAGCCGTTCGTTCAGGCGGTTGAGCTGGATCATCTGCTGATCGTGACGCCGTAGCGCCTCCAGGCTGACCACCAACGCCTCCTCGGCGTGGCGGCGGTCAGTGATGTCGTGGACGACCGCCAGCAGACAGGTGCGGTCGTCCAGTTCCAGCGGTCCGGAGTAGACCTCGACGTCGCGCACCTCGCCGTTGGCCAGACGATGGGGCACCAGGAAATGCCCGGTGCCAGTCCGGTCGGCCTGACGCAGTTTCTCGGCAATCTGCTCGGGGGGCAGGGTGTTGAGGTCGCTGACCCGCATGGCGCGCAGCCGTTCGAGCGCATAGCCGTAGTAATCGGCGGCGGCGGCGGGGTTGGCATCGAGGATCGCGCCGGTCGCGGGATCGATCAGCAGCATCGTCACCCGCGACGCGGTAAAGAGCGAGCGAAAGCGCGCCTCGCTGCGTTGCAGCGTCGCCTCGCTCGCCTTGCGCGCGGTGATGTCGGTGAAGGACACCGCTACGGCCTGGACCTCGCCGCTGACCGTGTCGCGAATCGGCTCGCTGCTCACCAGCAGCCAGGTCAGGCTGTCGTCGGGCTGGACGACGCCCATCTCCACATTGCGCCGCGCGATCCCGGTGCGCAGGGTCGTCACCGCGGGCCAGTCGTCGCCGCGGAAGGAGGTGCCATCGGACTGGATGATCCACCAGTGTCCATCGTCCATGCCGCGCTCCCAATACTCGTCCGTGCTCACCCCCAGGATGTGTGCGGCGGCGGGGTTGGCGGTGATCAGGCGGCCCGCGCGATCATAGACCGCGACGCCCTCGGCCAGCGCCGCCAGCGCCGAGCGGTGGCGCTCCTCGCTGTCGCGCAGGGCGGCCTCGGTGGTTCGGCGGGCGGTCAGGTCCAGCACGGTCGCCAGCAGTAGAGAGCGGTCGTCGCGGCGGATCAGATCCAGATAAATCTCGACCTCGCAGAGCGCGCCGCCGGCCTGCCGATGCCAGACCGTGCGCGCGGTCGACACCTCCGCGCGCCCGGCCGCGAGATCGGACAGCAAGACCTCCAGATCCGCGCGGGGCGTGGCCGTGTAGTCCCAGATGTAACGCTGTCGCGCGATTTCGCGGGACACCCCGTAGAAGTCGGCGGCGGCCTGGTTGACGTCGAGGATGCGCCCGTCGTCCGGATCGACCAGGATCTTGATCAGGTTGCGGCTCGCGAAGATGGCCCGATACAACTCGGCCGCCTCTTCCTGTGCCCGGTGCGCCGCGCGCCGCGCGGTCGCGTCCTCCAGGATCCAGACGGACCCTGACAGTGGTTCCTCTGGCACCAGCGCCTGGGCGCGCATCAGACACCAGAAGCGGTGGCCACCCTGACGGACCAGTTCCACCTCGCCGGCAAACCTCTCGCCCCGCTGGATGAGCGGGTAGGCACGCTGGCCGAGCGCCAGATAGGCCGCGCGATCAGGATAGATCACCTCGGTGGAGACGCCATTCAGTTCGCCGGGCGCGTAGCCGAACAGGGCCTCGGCGTAGCCGTTGGCGTGGATGAAGTGGCGATCCTGGACGAAGAAGATCCCCACAAAGGTGTGATCCAGCAAGGCTTGGTTTTGTCGCAGCAGGCGTCGGGCCTGTTCCTCGCTCTGAGCCAGGCGGCGCTCGGAGTGCTCCAGATCCGCGATTCGCGCGGCGAGCAGGTCGCGGTGGGCGGCGATCTCCCGGCGCAGTCCTTCGCGCTCCAGCAGGTTGCGAATGCGCTGTTGGGCGATGCCGACGTTGATCGGC
Organism: uncultured Thiocystis sp.; assembly: GCF_903866365.1. Classification (GTDB taxonomy): domain Bacteria; phylum Pseudomonadota; class Gammaproteobacteria; order Chromatiales; family Chromatiaceae; genus Chromatium. Next base: position 4,071 of record NZ_CAIPNF010000072.1, on the reverse strand, counting down.
TTGAGGATGTAATCGGCGGCGCCGCCGCTCAAGCCTCTGGCCTCGGCGTCCAACTCGGTCAGGGCCGTCACGAAGACCACGGGGATGTCCCGCAGCGCCGGATTGACCTTGAGTCGCCGGCAGGTCTCGAACCCGTCCATGCCGGGCATCATGACGTCGAGCAGGATCAGGTCGGGGGGCGAGGCGATCGCCAGTTCCAGACCCTCGGTCCCCGAGGTGGCGATCCGCAGCTCGAAGTCCGCGGACAGCGCGGCGCCCAAGGTCAGGAGATTCGCCGGCGTGTCGTCGATGGCCAGAATGCGGGGGCGTGGCGCGTTCATGTCATTGAGCCTCCAGCGGCCAGCGGCCAGCGGCCAGCGGCCAGCGGCCAGCCATTGCTTTGCGAGGTGATCGCTCATACACCGCGCCAGTTCCGACCATCGTTGAGTCTGCCGAAGCCGATGCAATCCGGAACCATCGCATACCGCTCTGGGCGCGGTTTAAGACGCTGACCGCTCTGTTATGGATCAGCACTCCCAGCCCTCCGCTTCAGCAAGACGGCGCAACTGTTCAAGCGCCAGATCGAATCGGAAGCTGGCCAGTGGCGCGCCGATCCCGTTGACAACCGCCGCCAGACGAGTGCCCGCCACAGCATCCTCCAAGTCCTTGCAACAAGCGAGCGCATCGAACTTGTGCTGCTCCAGCAAGGGTCGCAACTCCGCCAGGAGACCCGTCACCCGTGCCAGATCCGCCGGTTGGTCGACCCCGTCCGGACGCGCCGCCGTGGTCGCGGACGCCTCGGTCGCGGGCAGCCAGCGGTCGAGCAGGGCCACGAGGTCGTCGAGCAGGGCCGGCTTACCGAGAAAATCGTCCATGCCGGCGTTGAGGCAACGCCGCCGATCGTCGTCGAAGACATTGGCGGTCAAGGCGATGATTGGCAGATGCGGTTGGGCGTTTTCCTGTTCCCAGTGTCGAATCCGCGCCGTGGCGGCATAGCCGTCCAGCACCGGCATCTGACAATCCATGAGCACGAGATCGGGCGCCGTGTCCGGCGTGCCGGTCTCTCGCGTCGTGGCCGCGACGAGACCCTGCTGGCCGTCCTCCGCCAGCGTCACGGTCACCCCAAGCCGGTTGAGCAGGGATTGCATTATCTGGCGATTGACCGGGTCGTCCTCGACCACCAGCACTTGAGCGCTGAACCGCGCCGGGCGCGCGGCGGGAGAGGGATCAACGCCACGGGGATCTTCCGTCTTGGCCACGAGGTCCGCCCGAATGCGAAACCAGAATCTTGATCCCGTTCCCGCCTGGCTGTCCACGCCCACCTCGCCATCCATCAAGCGGGCCAGGCTGCGCACGATCGAGAGCCCGAGACCGCTGCCGCCATAGTGTCGCGTGGTTGCACTGTCGACCTGCGAAAAGGGCTGGAACAACAGCGCCTGTTGTTGCTCGGCGATCCCGATGCCGGTATCGGAGACCGCGAATTCGAGCAGCGCGGTCCTGTCATCCCGCGCGATCTCGGACGCCTCGATACGGATGCCGCCCTGGTGCGTGAACTTGATCGCATTGCCCACCAGATTGGACAGCATCTGGCGCAGGCGATGCGAATCGGCCCGGTAGCCCTGGTCGCCCGGTCCGCGCCAGTCCTGTTTCAGTGCCAACGCCTGGCTGCTGGCGGCGGCGCTGAACAGCGTCTGGGTCTCCTGGAGCAGGTCATTGGGTCGGAACGCAACCGGGTCGAGCCGCACCTTGCCCGCTTCGATCTTGGAGAAATCGAGGATGTCGTTGAGCAGTCTCAGCAAGGTCTGGCCGGAGTCGAGGATGATCCGGGCATAGTCCAGGCGGTCGCTCTCGGCGAGTTGCGGCATCAAGAGGAGTTGCGCCATGCCCAGGATCCCGTTCATCGGGGTGCGGATCTCATGGCTCATGGTCGCGAGGAAGCGACTCTTGGCGACATTCGCGGCCTCGGCCCGTTGGCGCTCGGTTTTCAGGACGAGTTCGTGCTCCATCCGTTCGGTCACATCGACCAGACTCCCCAGCATGCGCCGTGGCGCGCCATCGGCGTCACGTTCCACCACCTGACCGCGATCGAGCACCCAGATGAGGCATCCATCGGCTCGACGCATCCGATGCTGATGGACATAGGGAGCGCGTCCCGCCAGCGCCTCCTGAATCGCCGCCAGCACCGCGGCCCGGTCATCCTCATGCAAACAGTCGGCAAACTCCTCGACCGGATGCGGTCCGACCAGGTTCTCGCTGCCAAGGATTTCGAGCCAGCGCCGGTTGTGCGTCACCCGGTTGGCGAGGATGTCCCAATCCCAGATTCCTTCGCCGGTGATCGCGAGCACCTCGGCATAGCGGCGTTCGCTGGCCAGGAGCGCCGCGGCGATGCGTTCCCGTTCGGTCACGTCGTGAATGATGGAATAGAGCGCCGACCGACCTCCATAACGGAAGGGGCCGGAGTGCACCTCGACCCGGCGCAGCTCCCCGTTCGCCAGGCGATGGGAGAAGAGGAACACCTCCTGCTGTTCCTGCCGCGCGCGCCGCATCTCGCGTTGGAGTTCGTCCGGCGGCAGCGGATTGATGTCGTGGATCTGCATCCGGCGGAGCTGATCGTAGCCATAGAAACGCTCGGCGGCGGGGTTGGCGTCGAGAATGTCCCCGGTCTCCGGATCGATCAGGAGCATGACGGCCCTGGCGCTCTTGAACAGGGCGCTGTAACGCGCCTCGCTGTCGTCGAGTTGCTCGCGCAACTGGCGCGACAGACGTTCGTCCGACCGCTGCTGACGACTGATGGAGGCGATGATGATGAACAGAAAGGTATCGATGATGACCCCACCGACCGCGACGATCAGGGGTTGCGAGGCGTCGGCGCCGGACAGATAACCGGGGAGGGTATGGAGCGACAGCGTCCAGAGGTGCTGGCCGGCGGGCACCCGCACCAGCGCGGACCGTTCGCCGGACGCCGTCGGTCTCAATGCGTCGAGCGTCGCTTCGGGCCGGTTGTGCAGCAGCAGGGTCGCGGGCGAGGGGGTCGCGCCGTCGAACAATTCCAGATCGATCCCGCCCTGATCGGCCCCCAGGATGCCGTGCAGGAAATCCTTGACGCGAAAGGGGCTGTAGACGAAACCGAGCAGCGCCGCGCGGCGCTCCGTGGTGGTGGTGAGCGGCTGGTCTTTCTCATACAGGGGCATGTACATGAGAAAGCCGTATTGCACATCCTCAGCGGTCTCCTGGACCAGCGTCACCCGTCCCGAAATGGCGGGCTCGCCGGAGTCGCGCGCGCGTTCCATGGCCGCGCGGCGCACCGGCTCGGAGAACATGTCATAGCCAAAGGCGCGCCGATTGCGCCAGTCGAAGGGCTCCAGGTAGAGGATGGCGCTATAGGTCTCGCGTTCCCCCGCCGGGCGAATCGCATAGTCGGGGAAGCCCTCGGCGCGCACCTCCGTCTGGTGGCGCTCAAGTTCGTCCGGCGACAGCATCCGGCTGAAACCGAGCCCCTGAATACCGGGAAAATTCTGCTGGAGCCGTAAACCGGAGACATAGCGATGCCATTCCTGGCGCGTGACATCTTCCGAGGCATTGAACAGACCCACGCCGCCGCGTAGAGCGGTTTCGTAGGTGAGCAGACGTTTGGCGATGGCCGCCACGATATCCTCGGTCTGGAAGCGAAAGCGCTGTTCGGCCTTCGCGCGGATGGCATGCACCGAGATCGACCAGGCCAATGCCGTGAGCAGTAGTGAAAACGCCAGGATGGCCCAAGCGGTGATCCGATGGTGCAGGAGCCGTTGTAACCGCTTGGCTCCGCTGTTTTCCTTAACGATCTCGGTGTCTTCGACGCGTCTGAAGTGGTGGTCGCTCAGCGGCATGCCAGAAGAGGGCTCCGCCTCGCGGGTTGCTGTTGCTCAATGGTGCCCGACATTATCCAAGGTTTGACTTTGGGTTACCTGGAAAATGTATCGCCATGCCAAAGAAGATCGGTTGAACAGGATTCCGCTGCGTGTAACGCGAGTCGAACCTGTGTCCTCCATGTCTGTGACTAGTACAGTGGCGCTCAAATGTTTGTAATGGCACTTAGACCATCAATGGTTTCCC
>NZ_CAIPNF010000071.1 GCF_903866365.1 uncultured Thiocystis sp. | reverse complement strand
TGCAATCATTTCCACCTGCTCAATATGCACGCATCCTTCATTTAAAAAAAACAACTTTCTCCCGTATCTTTTTTTTACATAGTCATTAATAAAAAAAATGATATTAAAATTTATTGCTCCCGTATAGATGTCTCGGTAATTTGGAAGAAGAGGAAAAACAACCTCTGCTTCGGTGCCGCCCTCAATTGCATAGACAAAGCGTGGCAAAAAATACATCATAAAATGGCAATAATTGTAAGATGCATTGTCGTAACCAATAAAAGCAGATTTTAATTTGATTGTTGGAGCGAGAGACTGCTTGAGGAAAGTCATATCTTTTTCTTCGTAAAGATATGGATTAAAGATGCCGTACCGGTGGCTGGCCCTCGATTGATCAACTACCCGTAAATCATTAGTCAACAACGTTGCTTCTGACCGAGGAAAGCAGACCAACGTGGCATCGGGAATTGTTATTGCAGAGAAAGTTGCTGGAGCATAATTGACCTCATTAACAAATGGCGCTTGCGTAACAATTTTTTCTTTTAATTGATCATCGCTGAATATGAATCGCGTATCGCGAAAATCAGGTAGCGTGAACGATATTTGAACTTCTTGAGGAAACGCAAGAGCATTGATCGAACCCAGTGGTTGCATGGTTTCAACTGGGGAGACCGACTCATTCTCGGTGTCCGTGTCTAGCGGGCTTGGTGGTATCAGGGTAAGGGAAGAAATCTGTTCTTGCCAGCGGTCGATGTTGGCCCAGTCCGCATCCGGGTGATACGATGCGTAGGCAGTCAAGAAGTCAACCGCATCCTTAGTTTCCAGGATTGCCTGAAGAAGATGGCCCTCGGGTAAGGTTCTATAGAATGCCATGACGCGACGACAGTAGTCATCTAGTGGCAACCAGCGTGAACCGGCGAAAGCGTTCCGCTGGGCGTCTAGTGGAAGGCCAAGATGCTGCTCGACGGATGGGAGAAGCGGCAGATGGGGCTTTGATAGATAATCTTCGCCTTCCGGGCTGACTGATGGCGGAAAACCAAGTTCACACAAAATACGATTGGCGATTTTTGCCATCATGGTCCGTGTGGGATGGTTGATTGTATGCCCTACCGGTTCTAAACGGCATGACTCTTCATAAAGATCGGAGACACGAAGCATCTGATGTTCTTGCTCTCTGTCCTGAATCGCTTTGATCGCCACATGGAGTTGGGAATTCACGAATTCGCGCGTATAAAGATCAGATGAGTAGAGAGTCTTTGATGCCTCCTGATCGGACATGCCTATGACAGTCATGGCGGCGATGTGTAGGTTATGGTAACGCATTCTCAGCGAGGGAAACCGTCCTTCGCTGCGTCCAAGATAATACCAACAAGGCAGTTGTCCTCTGAAGAATAGCGAAGGAATAGTAATTACCCGACAATCGGGGCGGACCAATTCGAGAATTGATGCGAACGAAAGCCAGCCGATACCGCGATACCCACCGCGTACTGGCTGCGCGATAACAACATCGGCTGATTTCACCTCTGTCCGAAACAGCGCTTCGTCGGCGATCGCTTCGGGAGTGTGGACTTCCCGCACACTCGACATCCAGTCAGGATAGACCTCGGCAATCATCTTTTGTAAAGGCGTCATCTGGCAATTGCCATGAAAATAAATTCGCATCTGCTCCTCGTTCAATAAGCGGCTATCGCAGTGGATTTTACAGTGGCGTACAAGTGGCGGCGATCAACAAGCCTGGGGGTTCCGAATCCCTGTTATTGTTTTGATAGAGGGTTGCCTTTTTTCTCCAGTGCCTCCTGCAATATGGCCTGCAACCGACGCCGCTCATCTGCAAGCATCGTGTCCATTTGCTCCTGAGAGGGCCAATCAAATTCGTTAATCTGCTCCAGATAAAGCTGCTCATTGCCATAGCCTTTCGCGAGAAAAATCTCCTCGGTGAAATTGCTTCCAACCTTACCGATATATCGCGCCTGACAGATCACGGGCATCAACCGTATGCGGTTGAGGAAAATCGTCGTCACATGTTTTGCGGCATCCTGGGACATTGACCGCGAAGCCAGGCCAAGACTTTCATAGTAATCCAGGATCGCAGATTTGCGGCGCTGTTTGTAGTCGCAGGCCGCGAGGGTACTGAGATAGGGGCCGAGAACCCGTATCATCTCCAGCCAATGACGACGCGTGAGTCCAAATCCCCAAGAGTGTCCCATGGGAATGATCTGGGTGGCGCAGCGGGCTTGGTCGTCGAGACTCAGGCGGTGGTCACCATACGCGGCAACATAACCCACGCGATCATGTGATCGCTCGGAGAGGGCAAAATCGAGCAGTTGATCCATTGTCCAGAGGTAATGAGGCCCGAGGGCCATGTCATCTTCAAAAAACATTGCGGCGGCGTAACGTTTTTCGTGAAAGATAAAGTGTTCTGCTCGATTGAAATTGAGACCGATACCGAGATTAAACGGCGCTTGACGAACAATCCCCTTGGGGAAATGATCGCGAAAGACCTCGACACAACGGTTCAGATCCTGGTCATCCGCGTATCGTGTGCCACTGTGAAAATTCACGCCACCGTCCTGAAATAGGCAAACGAGTCGTTGATTCCAGGAGATGTCCTGTTGAGCCTTGAGACTCGTGAGCGTTTCGTCCAGATAATCGGGGCGATTGAACGACATCACGACGACCGGATAGGGGTGATGACGCTCGAAGTTCGACGGGGTTTGATCTGGATTCATGGCACTGCCGGTCCGACTGGGTGGTTGACTGACGGACGCTGGGCGGCGCGGAAAGCGCTTATTCGGTGGGGCGTCCTTGGGAAGATTGGCATGAACGGCGGCATCGGAGACATAGATGACATTGGCCCGGCGGAGATGACGGCGGCCATGACGCTCGAAGGCCTGCTCGAAGAGGTGGAAAACGAAATAGCCGAAGGATTCCATGAACGACGAAAGATCAGCCAGCAGGGCATGTTTGTCGTTGAGCGGGTGCATACCCGCTTCCACTTCAACGAAATCGATCCGTTCCTGGGATAACCACTCAGAGAACCCATGCAGCACCTTGAGGTCATGGCCTTCGGTATCGATCTTCAGGTAATTGATGCGGTCAATAGTTACCGCTTGGCAGAAGGCATCGCCGGTCGTGACCGTGATGTCTTCACGGTCACAACGGTCTGTCGGGCGGGCGATGCGGTTTGACACGGAGGTTCCCAGGGCCGTGAACTGCGCCGTTCCCGAGTGGTCAGCGAGGGCCAGTTGATGGCAACTGACCCTAACGTTGGCGGCAAAGGTGGCGCTCAATTGTTGGAAGGAGGCGCTGGATGGCTCGAAGGCGAAGATCGTAGCCTGGGGGAATAATGACAGATAGGCCGCCGTGCTTTGCCCACAGTTGGCACCGACATCGAAAACGACTTCAAAGGCCAGTTGCGGATAGTGGCGAAGCAGCATCCGCATGGCGTCTTCTTGATTCATGTCTAGCTTTCCCTCTTCACCGTAAACAGATGACTGACCTTGTCAAAACCGGTCACGCTGGTATCCCGCGAAACGTCAACCGGGAGCAGCCCCCGGCTGCTGCAGACCCGAAACACCTCCGATTGTGGAAAGGCATGTAACTCCTGACCCTGCAACTGGTCCATGTTCGCCAGATAGCGTTCGGTCGAGAAGCGGTAACCATCGATGGCCGTCACAAGTTGGAAAACGGCGACCCCGCCGGGACGCAGATGCGAGAGCAGTTTCTCCAACAGGATGCGGATGACCGGCGGCGGATTATGTTGGAAGACGAGCTTTGAATAGAAGACGTCATGCTCCGGGACTTCCAGCCCCGCGATGTCGTCGACGCGCCGGAGCGTCACATTGCGAACGGCATCGTGGTCCAGATATTGGCGGGCGAGTTGCAGGTGTGGCTGGGAAATATCGAATGCCGTCACCTGGGTGAAGGCATCGGCGAGAAAGCGGGTGACGCGACCGACGCCGCAGCCGAATTCCACGGCATGGCTTTCTGGTACGGGTGGAACGCCCATGGCGCGCAGGCGATCAAGCAGATGCGTGACTTCCGCCTTGCCCGTGGCGTAAAAGGCCGCTTCGTTGTCGGGCAGGTTGTGCGGCTTGAATTGTGGCGTGCTGAGAACGGAAAAATGGGGTTCGACCTCGCCCAAGCCCGACCAGACCCGTTGCACATGGTCCAGTAGACGCGCCAGTGCCGCGGGCGGAGCGGTGGTTTCGATCTCTTGGGGCGTGAAGGCCGCCGCGGCGCGTCCGATGATGGCAGGCGCCAACAGACGAAAGTTCGCTTTGCCAAACTCCGGCGAGGCCATGAACCGCTGACGCAGACCCGACAGATCCTTGGCCGCCGCCAGGTGCCTGTCGACCCGGTCCTGCCCTCCCTCGGGAGGCCGTCCCAGCAGCATCCGGTACGCGGCATGGACGTCCACCCGGTCGATCATCTGATAGTCGGCGAACTGGTCCTCCCAGGTGACCTGGTAGGCCTTCGGCAGCACGGCGATCTCCGGGTCACCGGCGAGGATCTTGAGCGTCCACAACTCGGTAGGTTCCAGGAGACGGTGCAGCGTGCCGTCGGTGCCGATAAGCACGAGCGAGAGCGTCAGGGTCCAGGTGTCGATGGCCAGTTCGTTCGTCGGGACACGGAGGGTCTCGGTGACAGGGATATCCGGGGCGAGAACCCAGGTGGCGGCGGCGGGGATGGCACAAGGGCGCTCCGTCTCCGTCGGGGTCAACCGGATGGACACCGACGCTGACAGCGGTGCCCCCGCCGCATCCAGCCAGGGTAGCGGGCCGTCGTTGCAGAGGTGGAGTTCCAGGTGCAACGGCTCGCCCTGCCGGAGCGCGCTCGGTTTGTCACGGACCACGAAGGTGTGGGCAAACGGGTTGGACAGGGCCTGGGTCTGCGCCTCGGATTGCAGCGCCAGGAGCCGGTCGCGGACCGCTCCGACCGTTGGCACCAGATCCTCCGCGGGCAGCAGGCACCAGAAGTTGTCGATGGTGATCAGTTCCCGCCCCAGGCGGTCCGCCAGGACCCGCGCCCCGTTCATGACATCCGGGAAGCGCGGGCGGAAATCGTCCCCGCAAGCGACGCCGGTCGGTTTGAGGTGCTGGGTCCAGAAGTCCAGATTCTCTTGCAAGGTCGGGTTTTGGTGTACGGAATCTTCGTAGAAGAGGTCGATGGAGCGGGACCAGTCCTGCACGTCGCGCGGACTGTAGCCCTGGTGTGGAACGATGTTGGGGCAGTCCTGGGTGTAGGCCTTGAATTGCTCCAGGCCGTAGGTGATGCCGTGGCGCTGCTCCATCGGGCGCACGCCCTGGTTGCCGACCCAGGGGTCGATACAGTGCAAGACGGCCGAGGCGGGCACGCTCTTGGCCCAGGCGACACTGGAGCGTCCAAATAGCGAGCCGATCTCCACGGCCACGCCCTGTTCCGGGACCAGGGTGGCGACGGCCTCGATGGCGCGCAGTTGAAACTCGGTGACTTGTCCGGGGATGGCTAGATTATAAGGCATGGTTGGCTCCCGTCGGCGAAGCGTCGGTTGGCTGCTCTGCGAGGGCCTTCGCAGCGGTTGGTTGTGCTTCGGTCAATCGTTCTTCCGCCGGTTGTTCGCTACGGATCCGATCCCTGCACAGGTTGGTTTGCGTCAGGCTGCTGATTTGGTTTGCTTGTGCAGCAATTCCAACAGAAATTCTGGCGCCAAGTCCGCCCCGTTTGCCCAGGCAACGGTTCCCAGTTCGGGGTGTTGATGGGCGGTGTTGAAGGCTGCCGGGTCTTTGAGGGGTTCAAATACCTCCCCCCAGAGTTCGCCGGAAAGATCGATTTCGCCTTTCGTGCCGTTGTTGAAGGTGACATAAAGCCGGTAGTTGTCTCGCGGTTCGACGGCAATGGTATGAAGAAATGGCATGGTCTTACTCCAGAGGGGCAATCGGCATGAGCGGTTTGCGCTGTTCGGCCAGGTTCCAGTCCAGTGCATAGGATGCGCTGAGGAACGAAGCGCATCATTCGCGTTATTCGTTTGCCGGTATGTCGAAATTTCCGGTATGTCCCCAATTAATTGGATAAATGCCCAACTCCACAAAACGATGAAAACTTGAATATGGCCAGTCGGCAACTTGTCGTACTTTCTTATGCTTGACGGGATTCCAGTGGATATAGTCAACATGGGAATTAAAATCGTCTTGGCCTGTTAATAGATGCGCCCAGAATCGCCGTTGCCATATGCCGCGTTCTCGACGTTTTTCCCGGCTTTGTGAAATTCGCTCACCAGTAGGTATTGTTCGGGAAAAATGACTTTTAAGCAAACTCCAGCGCATTGAAAAATCCGCATCCTCAGTCGGCAGTGTCCAAATGCAATGCAGATGATCCGGCATGATAACAATTGCTTCTATTCGGAATGGTTTACGGTGCTTGACATAACGAAAAGCCGCCCGTAACAAATCAATCTGTTCAACCAATAGGTGATTATCTCGTCGCTCCGCCAGATTAACCGTGAAAAACCAAGTGGAGTCTGGTATGTAAAAACGACGATAATCAGTCATGCTTTACCTTATAACTCGAATGATGCGCTTCGTTCCTCAGCGCATCCTATGGCCCTTCTACTGGCTGTTCGCTCAGGCGCAGCTTGCTGAGGAAGACACCGATTAGGCGCCCATCGTCGTTGATGCCGAGTTCCAATGGGGATCTAGGCGCGGGATGTTGAAGCGATAATTCAAGAACGCCCGACAGGGGAATGAGTTCGACCGGCACGGTGATCGATAAGGAGCGGAGTTGATCGTCGTCGAAGGTCCAGTCTACGGACAGGACATCATTGAGTTGTAGCGTCACGTCGGTTGGTCCGATATTCAAGATATGACCACTGAGTTCAAGGTGCAGTGTGCCGGTGGGGATCTCAGTCAGGCGTAGCGCCAGAACAGCAGCGGCCTCGGCGGTCCAACGACCGCCCGGTTCGGCGAAGTGCCAACCCGACAGCAAAAAGGGGCCGGATTCGCGGTCGTTGCCAAGATCTAGCCACTGTCCCAGGGGATAGGAGGCGACCGCGTCAGCATCGAGTGTGTGTCGAGGGGCGGCGGCGGGCCTGGTGCCTTGCTCATGATCCGGCTCGTTCTCGGTGAGCGGATGGGAAGACGGAGAAGCCGTCGTCGGGTCGCTGAGGTCAGGAGTGGACGCTGCGTCAGGGAGTGGATGGTGAGGTGCGACTCGAGACTCGCTCAGCGGATCCTGGCGCGCAGTCATCTGCGCATCGGGTTGATCTGCGACGGTGAGAACGAGACCGGTGACCCAGACGCCGAGGGTTCGTGAGTCCGAGCCGGTGCCTTGCTGCGCGGGCGACGTGGCCTGTCGGTTGCGCAAACCCAGCGCGAGAAAACGGCTTCCGCCCAGAGCTTCAGTGGAAAGTACGAGCGTGCGCCGACACGGCTGATCGTCGGCAAACGTCCACTCTTCCGCGAAGGTGTCGTTGACCAGGACAGCGACTGTCGCGCCGCCGTCCGCCTCGGTGCCAAAGGCGCGCAGATCGAGGGTCAGGGAGATCGCGTGTTCGGGGACGGAGTCGAGCAACAGGTGAAGAAACCCGCCGTCGCCGTTGCTCCAGCGTCCGCCTGGCTCGGCCTCGTACCAGCCCGGCCCCAGGAAGGGTTCGATCAGATGCTCATCGGAGACATCTAAATAGGTTCCCAGTGGGTAATAGATGCCTAGGGGAAAGACGCAAGCGCCCGAGTGCAACCGTAACCAGTTCAGCCGCAGGCCGAGTTGCCGATCATCCTCGCCGATGCCCAGCGCATGGGGGTTGACGGTGCGGTCGGTCCGCAGGACGAGATGGAGCGGTTCCTGATCGTCGGGCAGGCTGTCCACCGGAATCGTGAGTGCCAGGGTGTGCGGCTGGTCATCGGGAAAGACGAGGGTTCCAAGGTCGGCCCCGTTGAGCCATACCTGGACGGTGCGTGGGCCGGTCAACTCGGTCCCAATGGCCTGTGCCTGCAAGGACAGGAGCATCGGTGCGGTGGGTTGCGGTCCGTCGAGGCGGAGGCGAAGCTCGCCTTCCAGCCCCAGGATCCAGGTTCCCGCCACTTCGGGGGGATACCAGCCCGACCATCGGTAAGGGGTGGCGGGGGCCGCCCACCGGCTCGCCGTCGGTGGCGTCGTAGTGAAGTCGAGCCGTGTGTCGAGCGGATAGGTCGTGATCGCGGGCCACGCTGGATCGGCCACTGGATCGTCCGGGGGCGATGACTCCTCCAGGCTCACCCAGCACGCCAGGAGACCGAACGCCAGGGGTTGCTGATGCTTGCCGAGCTTGAGGGTGAACGGCGATCCGACCGGATGGCTGATGAGATCCAGGATCAGGGGTTGGCGACGCTGACGCACGGCGGGCGGTAGCCTGAGCGAACGGGTCTGGATGCCGTCATCGCTGAAGGACCAGGTGGCCAGATGCGTACCGTTGGCAGAGACCAGGATGGTCAAGGGATGTTCAGGGGTCGCCACCGGGCGTAAGGTCAGGTTGAACACCAGATCCTGCTCTGGGGCGGCATGAAGGTGCAGCAAGAGCCGTGCGCGCTTGTGCGCCTGCCAAGCGCCCCAGGCCTGATCGGTATCCCAGGCCCCGTCTAGGAATCGCGCGGGGTGTGTCTCCGGGTCGAGAAACGCGATCCGCGTTCCGGGTGCGAGGAAGGTCGGCGGTGTCTTCTCGCCGATTAGCTGTTGGACCGCCAGCAGGGCGCTAGGGCTCTCGACCAGCGTCAATTTGGCGATGCCGATTCCCACGAGGCGCTGATCCTTTTTGGCCGTTGTGACCGCGCTGATCTGGTAGAGCTGCCTGCTCTCGAAGCGGATAGCGACACGGCCATCCGCCGGGACGAGCGCGCGGGCGATGGGCAGTGAATAGGTCGAGAGTGAGAACTGCGTGAACAACCAATCACCGATCCATGTACCGTTCACCCAAATCTGGCAGTCAAGCGATCCGCCGCACGGAAACAGGGCCTGGGCCTGGGCAACCAGCAGCAGATCGTGCTGGGGCGGGGTCGTGAGGCGCAACTCAATCCCTGCGGTTTGGCCTGCGGTCCAGCCGCCCCAGTGTTCGGTTGGGTGCCAGTCGCCACGGCGATAGCGGACGGCGGTTTGTTGATCGGACAGGTGCAGGATCTCGCCGAGCGCGTAGCGATTGGGGCGCGGCCCGTCCTGCACGGGCGAGGTATTCAGGATGGCCACCAAATGCGCGGCCGACTGACGCCAGTCATAAGGCGAATATTGGTCGCGAATCAGCGCTTCCCGGGTCTCGCGTGCAGTGCGACTCGTCAGATAGTAGTAGAGACGGGTATACCACTGGTTGAAATCGAGCGGATCGAGCAAGTCCGTCACGGCGGGGGCGATCTCTGGCATCGAGGAGGTGTTCGAGGCCAGACAGATCTTGCCATAACGCAGGCTTTCGGCGATTGGCAGACCCCAGCCCTCGTACAGCGAGGGATACACGGTCAAGAGGCAATGCTGATAGAGCCATTCGAGATCGTCGTCCTCGATGTTTTCCAGCAGCTGGATATGCGTGTTGACGCGCCGATCCTCGCGCATCGCTTTGGCGACCTCCTGTCCGTTCCAGGCAACCCCGCCGACGATGATCAAGCGCGGGCAGCGTCGGCCCAGTGCCGACGCCAGACGTACCCAGAGATCATAGAGAAGACGATGGTTCTTGCGCAGATGAATGGCACCCACGCAGAGTACGAAGTCCTGCTCCGCCAATTCCTGCCGCAGAGCCTGAGAGCCTGGATCGGGAATCCCGTCGCTGGGGGACGGGAGGATGCGAATCTGATCGCCCTCGCGCAAGACGGGAATCGCTGGGGCATGATGTTCGGCATTGAGCAAAAAGGCCTCGAGATCGCGCCGTGTCGATTGCGAGATGGCGATGAGCCGATGCGCGGCGATGGCCAGCAGGTGCAGGTGACGATCAAAGACGCTGGCGAAGCCGTCATTGAACCAGAACGGGAACATCGTCGGAACGATGTCGTGAAGGATCGGGGTCAGGTGCAACCGGTGGTGGCGGCTGAGATTGATCACGCCCTCGGTGTAGTTGGCGTTCTGCATCCAGGCGCTCCCAGCGACGAGAAAAGGCGTGCCTTCGGAGAGCGAGAGCGAGAGCGACTCGAGAGGGCCTTTGTCATGGGCCGAGAGGAACAGGCTAAGCTGATCGGGCGACAGCATGGTCTCGGGAATCGCGACGAACTGGCGCAGCTTATTGTTCCAGGCAACATAACGAACCTGAACATCAGGAAGCGCTTTCAGGGCATGCGCAAGCGCCATCTCGACCCGCGCAATGCCGGTCCAGCGCCCGCAATGATTGGCGCTAGTGGTGACATCGAAGACGATGGCGCACCGCAGATGCTCGCTAGACGAGCGAATAACCGTGGATTGGGCGATGACCGTCCGGCGTGGCTCGAAGGTCGCACGCGTTCGCTCATAGAGGTCGCGAGTCGCCTCGATGTGACGCGCCCAACTGAAATTCTCACGAATGTAGCGCCGCTGCGCCTCGATGTCCTCGGGACGGCGAGTTTCGGTATAGGCCTCCAGAATTGTGGTTCGGATCGATTCCGGGTCGGACGGGTCGCAGTAACGGGCCAGGTCGCCAAAATACTCCCGCTCGGCGGAGCGGTCACTCAAAACCAACGAAGCTCCCGCCGCTGCGCCCTCTAGGGCCGCTAGGGGCGCACCCTCAGACCAACTCGGCAGGACAACGACGCGCGCGCCCGCATAGGCCGAGATCAGGAGGTCGGAATTCGGCTCGATCCGGTCGACGAGATGGACATCGGCATCGGCATAGCACCGAACCTGTGCGAGATAGTGTGCCGAAGGGGTATGACCGACCAGTGCCAGGGGTAGCCCGGAACCCCGCATGGCATGGACGAGCATGAGTTGGTTCTTGCGGGCCTCGATCCGCGCCGGGCATAGAATATAATCGCGCAGACCGGTATGTTCGGCGAATAGGGCGGGATCGCCCTCGGCAAACCGATGCGCATCCACTGGGTTATGGATAACTGTACTCGCAGCTGGTCGGGCACCGATGGCCGCCAGGTATTGCCGTTCGAGTTCGCTGAGCAGGATGACATGATCGCTTTCGGCGATCATCTCGCGCACCATGGCGAAATAACCCGGTAGCGGTTCAGGCGGGAAGTCTTGTCGTTCCTGCGGGATCCGATGCTTGCGGCGCAGTTGTCGTAGCGCGCTGTCGATCTCATCGGGCGTGCGCGTACCATCAAAGAGGGCTGGGATCTGGGTTTCCCACAGAGGACGCTCCGAGAGATCGAGATAGATCGGCGAAAAGACGAAGGGTTTGTTCAGCCCGTGGGCGCGCCGGATCATTCCGAGCGCGGAGGTTGGTGCCCAGACGTTGAATCCATGGAGCAGATCGAACCGTTCCAGATCGGCCTGCGGAAAATGCAACATTTCGACATGCAGACCTTGCTCGCGCATCTCATTGGCCGTGCGCGGCACACGCACGGAGGGACCGCCAGGTGATTTGCCTTCATTTCCGTGCAGCAGCAACCCGACATGGCGTAGTGTGGGTTCCGTGCTGGTCTTGTCCATCGTTACGATGGGGGTCAGTCCAGCGTCGGTCAGTAGTTTGCGAAACAGGCGATCATGTCCATCGGCCCAAGCATCCCAGGTACGATCAAGTACGGTCGCCCGTAACCGACGATTCTTTTCGACCAGCTTCAGCAGTACGCGCCGCAGATCCTGTACGTCTCCGGTGTTGAATTCGATATGCGGGAATTCGGAAACCCAGCCAATGGGCGGTGCGATCACCTCGGTTCCGCAGGCCAATGCCTCGACGACGCACATGGGACCGCCTTCATAAAGTGCCGGAACCAGGACATAGTCCATCTGGCGATAAAAATCGGGCATCTGTCCATCCGGTACCTTCATCGCCGGCCCCGGCCATCCCTCACCCGTAAAGAACCATTCGATTTCAGGGATATCCATGACCTGGGCAACGATATGCTCGCCTTTGCGCCCAGTATGATAAGTACGCCCAACCACGCCGATCTTCAGGCAGGGAGTAAAGCTGTCGAGATCGACGCCGGGTGAAATCGTCGTGACCGTTTCGATGCCCTGATCGCGCATGATCTTTTCGTAAAACTGCGAGTGACAGGTGCAATGATCGACATGACGAGCAACATGGAAAAATTGTTCGGCCGTCTTGGGGTCTTGCTCCAAATGCGCAAAATAAGCGACCTCAATGGGTGAGATCCGCTTTCGCCAAGTCGAATAAGTCACGTAGTACTGCACCGTTGCCTGCGGGTTCGGTGCGTTGCTGTAGGTGACGTAAGGCAAACGTGACTCGATTTCTCTTGCGAGCCGTTCCAGGATCCAGCCCTGATCAGAGGTGATAATATTGACAAATGACATGTTAAGGGCACTGGTTCAGTTCAATGTGGAAAGAAAAACCAAGAAATCAGGTAGGTGAGGGGATCTGCCGCAAAGAGGTGAAACCAATAGTCGCACTCCAAGCGCAGTCAATACAGGGTTTCCC
>NZ_CAIPNF010000070.1 GCF_903866365.1 uncultured Thiocystis sp. | reverse complement strand
TGCGCCACCTGAGCATGAACCTGTTCGATCAGGAGGGGTCGGCGATCAGCTTGGCCAAGAAGCGCCGCAAGGCCGCGTGGAATGACGACTATCGCGCCAAGGTCGTGTTCGGCTGAGAATTTAAACGCGCTCGCCCTGGCCAGCCGCGCCCTGGGACCGCCGCCGGCGCATGGCCAATCGACACTCGACCGCCTGGCCTAGGCTTGCTCGTACCGACTGCAAGCCGTTACTCCCAGAAGCACCGTGGAGCGCGGGACATCGAATCGTCGCCGCCGCCGTTCGGCCCCAACAGTTAGCCGCCAATATTCCGTCTCTGTCTCGTCATATCGTCGCAACATCCTTTCCTCAGTAAAGTTTTCCAATCCGCCAACAATTTCTGTGGATAAGTTTGTGCATAAGGTCTGATCAAAGCATCGGAACGCGCGTGGTTGCTGGGCTCGGATTAGATTGGACGGATTTTGATCGATCAAGATAAGTACATTATAAACATAGACTTAGGGAACAAATGACAATTGCGTGACGCCTGTTGACGGCGCACTCATGCGCGCCCCGTTTAAGCCATTGACCCATGTGAATAAATTCAGTTGCCGTCGTCCGGCATCGTCCACGGCACCGGCGCGGATGCGCGTCCCCAGTCCATCGCCGGCCCCGGACAAGCCATCGTCCAGGGGTTGCCTGAATATTCGAATAGACTGATAAATCAATGCGCTTCGCGACCCGCCCCAGACTTGCGCTCACCCCGGAAAAGAGACAGGATAGTTCGCCGACACGGGAGACGATCCGCGACAGTCTCGGCGACTTGATCGGACCAGCGCCCAACCAAATCCCACCACCGCCCACGGAACGCACGGAAACCATCCCAGCATGACAACCCCGTCCGCACTGCAACCCGTCCGCGACCACATCGCCTCGCGCATCATCGGCCAACAGCCCTTCATCGACAGCATGCTGGTCTGCCTGTTGAGCGACGGGCACCTGCTGGTCGAAGGCATGCCGGGGCTGGCCAAGACCACCGCCGTCAAGGCGCTGGCCGAGTCGCTCGAAGGCGACTTCCACCGCATCCAGTTCACCCCCGACCTGCTGCCCTCCGACCTGATCGGCACCGACATCTATCGTCACGAGAAGGGCGAGTTCGAGTTTCGGCAGGGTCCGCTGTTTCACAATCTGCTGCTGGCCGACGAGGTCAACCGCGCCCCGGCCAAGGTCCAGTCGGCCCTGCTGGAGGCGATGGCCGAGCATCAGATCACGGTCGGTCAGCGCACCTATCCGCTGCCCAGGCTGTTCATGGTGCTGGCGACCCAGAACCCGGTCGAGCAGGAAGGCACCTATCACCTGCCCGAGGCCCAGCTCGACCGCTTTCTGATGCAGGCCGTGGTGACCTATCCGACCCGCGACGAGGAACTCAAAATCCTCGAACTCGACAGCCAGCAGCAGACCCAGAATCACGCGCCGCCCGTCAAGCCGCTGACCCAGGAAGAGTTATTCGCGATGCGCCGCGACGTGGCCGGACTCTACCTGGATCCCAAACTGCACAGCTACATCGTCGACCTGGTCCAGGCGACCCGCCAGCCGAAACGCTATGACCGGGATCTCGGTCGCTGGTGCCGCTTCGGCGCCTCGCCCCGCGCCAGTATCGCCCTCGCCCGCTGCGCCCGCGCCCGCGCCTGGCTGGACGGCGACACCTTCGTCACGCCCCAGCATATCCAGTCCGTCGCGCCCGAGATCCTGCGGCATCGGATTTTGCTGACCTTCGAGGCCGAGGCCGAGGGCGTGACCACGGATGCCTTTGTGAATCGGTTGTTGACGTTGGTGGCGATTCCCTGATGTGATTCCCTGATGTAGATGGTGAATCATTCGTAAGACATGAAGCAAAAAGTTATCGCAGCCGCAAGCAGAAAAATACTTTTCCTGCCTCATGCGATCAAACAAATGTCTCGTCCTGACAGAATGATCGGCACCGATGAAGTGCGAGAAACGGTATTCTCCGGCGAAATCATCGAAGAATATCCAGATGATCAACGAGGAGAAAGCTGCCTGATCACACATTCAACACGATGTCGCACGATCCATGTCGTCTGTGCGCCAAAAATCGAATACTTGGCGGTGATTACCGCATATTTGCCATCACCTGATCTGTGGTCGCCAGA
Source organism: uncultured Thiocystis sp. (assembly GCF_903866365.1). Taxonomy (GTDB): domain Bacteria; phylum Pseudomonadota; class Gammaproteobacteria; order Chromatiales; family Chromatiaceae; genus Chromatium. The sequence goes on along the minus strand of NZ_CAIPNF010000070.1, from coordinate 23,493 downwards.
CTTTAAAGTGAGGAAGCAGGATGGAATGCCTTCATTGCAAAGGGAAAATGATTAGAGAAACTGCACCATTTAGTGTGGACCGAAACGGTTATCATATTACATGGGAATCAATTCCCGCCTGGGTATGCACTCAATGCGGAGAAGCGCTTTTCGAAGAAAATGAAGTTGACCATATTCAAAGGGCTTTGCAGAAAATCGATCAGGAAACTCGGGCATTAACATCAGAAGCGGCTTAATGCAGTCATTCTCTATTGCAGCGCCGAGATCACGCCTTCATTGCCGAAGCTTTCTAATTTCCTGGATGCATGGTTAATGATCAGATTTCCAAAAACGGCTAGAAAACAAAGTGGTTACCGCTATTATGCAAGCGGTTAAAGAGCGGACCCCACAGACGGCGCGGCGCTTATTCTGAGACGTCATGCCAGCAAGACCGCTAACCTGCCCTTTCAGGCGTTGCACTTCTAATTCAAATTAACTCCGTGCAATTCATCCAATCAATCCGAACGAGGTCAGAATCGATGAAGAAGAAATTAATCATCGCCGCCAGTGTTGCTCTGTTGGCACACACTTCCGCCCATGCAATCGACGCAAAATACAGGCAACAACTCGAGCGCTCCGGCTGCACGCAAGTCTCCGAGTCACAGGGCTGCGACATCACCAAAACCAAGGAAGAGAATGCCAAGGCCGGTTTTGTTTCGGAAGCCACCGCCGACACAGGGAGCGCCACGCACCACACCCCTTATGCCGGACAATGGGTGGCTAAAGCCAAGTCAGGAGCAACGGTCGCCACCATCCGGATCGATAGCAAAGAACATGTCTGGGTCAGCGGAAAGAAAGTGAACGCCAAGCGCAGTGACGGCGCTCTTGTCTTCAAGGATGGCACGATGACCTACACCATCCAGGGTGATCGGCGCTTGAAGAATGAGGACGTCTGGTCCGATTCCGATGCCGGAACGCGAGGGCACATCGTCGCCGAGTAACCACAGGGGGAAAGGTATCAGGCTTTAACCTACACGCGGTTAAAGAGCGGACCCCGCAGACGGTGCGGTACTCAATCTGCAACGCCGTCCCAGCGTGGCCGCTTGACTTTCACTTCAGCCCCCGCGTGGCCCCGTGCGGTAGTTCCGCATGCGGGGATCTGTGCGGGGTCGGTCGGGCAACTGGCCGCTACCGCGATGCACCAAACATAACAAACTTAATAGAAATAGCCATGGCAAAACTAGGAACAGAAAAAAGACCGATTATTGTTCGTGTACATACAGATGAAAAGGCAGGATACGTCGCGGAAAAATGTAATGAACATGGTTGGCATTTCATTATTGGTTTTGAACCTGACAAACCAGAGGATATTTCAGATTTAGAAAAAATGTTAAACCCGGTAAAACCGGCTGCCTCAAACAAGGTAGCGAGAAATGATCCATGCCCTTGTGGGAGCGGCAAGAAATTTAAGAAATGCTGTGGTACGTCAAGTACATTCGTCGCATGAAAATGCTAACAACGCACCCAGTGTCGCATATCGAGTCAGAAAGCGACGATGAGCAGACCACGGATTTTCTCAACAGCCTGCTCGATCTTGTTCGGGACGATGCCGCCCCCCTCTATTTCGCTTGTTTCAGTGGTTGGCGATCTGATCGAAGCAGATGAAATCGATCAAGAGCCACTTTAGCAACTGACAACTTGATTCAAGAATGAGCCTCTACCCCCGACTCGATGATCTGCTGGAGCTGCGCCATCAGGCCCATACGCTGGGCCTGCCGTCGCACCATCTGGTGAATTCCACCTTCGCCGGACTCTATGCCTCGGTGTTCCGTGGCGCGGGCGTCAACTTCGAGGAGGTGCGCGAGTACCGCGAGGGCGACGATATCCGCTATATGGACTGGAAGGTGACGGCCCGCACCAACCGACCGCACCTGAAAATCTTCCGCGAGGAGCGCGAGCGTTCGGTGGTGCTCTGTGTCGACAAGGGGCCGCACATGAGTTTCGGCACGCGCGGCACCTTCAAGTCGGTGCAGACGGCGCGGGCGGCGGCGCTGATCGGCTGGGCCGCCAGCCGTCTGAACGACCGCGTGGGCGGCCTGGTGTTCGGCGATCCGCAGACCGGACTCCAGCATTTCCGGCCCTCGCGCGGACGGCGGGCGCTCTGGCAATTGTTGCGCACGCTGACCGAACCCGGCGCCGACATGGACCCGTCCATCGACTGTCTGGGCGGCGCCTTGCGGCGGGCCTGCTCGGGTCTGCCAACCGGATCGCTGGTGTTCGTGATCGCGGATCTGAACCGCGATACGCTGGGGCTGGAGCAGGTGCTCGGCGATCTCAGCCAACGCAACACCGTCGCACTGATTCCAGTGGACGATCCGGCCGATTGGGAGATTCCATCCATGGGCGTGACCACCTTCACCGGCACCGATGGCGCACTGATCGAGATCGATACCGACGATCCGCACGCAAGACGACTCTACCGCCAGCGCTGGGAGGATCGACGCGACCGGCTTCAGGCCATGGCTCATCGTCTGCGGATCGTGCTGTTGCCGGTGCGCACGGATACGGAAATCCACCTGACCCTGATCCGCGATCTCGAACAGCGCGCGCGCTCGCGGGCGGTCTGATGGAACCGATGACACCCATGCAACAGCTTCGGGATATCCATGATATTTCAGCGATCCCCTGGTGGCCGCTCGCGCCCGGCTGGTGGCTGCTGGCGCTCGCCATGCTGCTGCTGACCTTTGCCGTCTGGCGCTGGCGCGCGGTCCTCAGCCTGCGGATTCCAATCCCTGGACTCACGCTCGGAAGCTGGCGCTGGGACGCGGCGGGCGCGCTGCGCGATCTGCGACGGCGCGCGCGCGCTGGGCAGGATGCCAAGCGAACTGCTGGCGAGCTGTCCGAATTGCTGCGCCGCATCGCCATGGCGCGGCTCGGACGCCCCGCCTGCGCCGGCTTGACGGGAAACGACTGGCTCGACTGGCTGGAGACGCACGATCCCAAGGGCTTTCGGTGGCGCGAACGCGGCCGGGTTCTACTGGACGCGCCCTATGCTCCGGCGGGCCATGGTGAGGACCCTCAAATACTGGCCCTGATCGAAGCGGTCGAGGGCTGGGTGACGACCCGCGAGACGACGCCTACAGGCGGTTTCCGGACAACACTCTCCCGAACTTTTCGTTGGACTTGATCGTCGTTCCGGGCAGAACCGATCGGCGGATGGTCCGCACAGCGGACCCTACGTCGGGTCCGCTGTGCGGACCGAGCGACGGTGACCGCAACGCTTCAGTCAACCAAAGATCCCTGCAAATGAGGACATCATCCGGTGTTTGAATTCCACTGGCCCTGGGCCGCTCTCCTGCTTTCGCTGCCACTGCTCCTGCCCTATCTCTGGCCCGAGCAGAGGAGTCAGATCGAGGAAACGCTGCAAGGCCAGCGTCAGACCCTGCTGCATCCGCATCTGGACGATCTGAAAGCGGCCTTCAGTCTCCGCAAGCCGCGACTGCAACTCGGCGGCTGGCTCTATTGGGCGCTGCTCTATTTGCTCTGGATCGGCCTGATCCTCGCCCTGATGCGCCCGCAATGGCTGACGCCCTACACCGAGATCAGCACACCCGGCTATGACCTCATGATCGCCGTGGACGCCTCGCACTCGATGGAGGCGCTCGATTTCACCGTCGAGGGCCGCCAGGTCAACCGCATGTCGGTGGTCAAGGGGGTGATGGGCCGCTTCATCGACACCCGCGAGGGCGACCGCGTCGGACTCGTCCTGTTCGGCAGTCAGGCGTTCGTCCTCGCGCCCCTGAGTCTCGACCGGCATGCCGTGCGTCTGCTGCTCGACGGCGTGATTCCCGGTATCGCCGGTCCGGCCACCGCGCTGGGCGACGCCATCGCGCTCGGTGTTAAGAAGCTGCGCGACCGCCCCGAGGGCTCCCGAGTGATGATCGTCATTGCCGACGGCGACAACAATGCCGGCGGTTTCGCCCCGAAGGAAGCGGCTCAGCTTGCCCGTCTCGCGGGGGTGCGGATCTATGTCATCGGGGTCGGCAGCCAGCAGACCAACATCCCGATCCTGGAGGATGGCGCGATGCGGTTTCGCGACGACCTCACCATGGACGAGACCACGCTCCAGCAGATCGCCGACCTGACCGGCGGCGGCTATTTCCGCGCCACCAACACCCGCGCGCTGGAGGAGATTTCCGCGCGCGTCGGTCAGTTGGAAAAGACCGAGGCCGAGGCGCGCACCGCCTATTTGCCCCGCCCGCTCTATCGCTGGCCACTGGGGGTCGCCCTGCTGGCCCTGCTGTGGCTGGGACTCTTCCCGGAAGGACGCAAACGCTTCGTGCGCAGGCTCGCCAGTGACTAACCCCATCGTCGATCAAGTCTTCCACTTCGAGCAGCCGCTCTGGTTTCTGGGTCTGCTCGTCATCCTGCCGGTGGCGCTCTGGCTGATGCGTAGCGCCGCCCGCGCCGCGCGCGGTCCCATCCATCGGTACGCGGACCCGCATCTGCTCCCGCACCTCAGCGGGACGCGCGATCTCAGGACCACCGAGCGCTGGGGGCGTTTTCTGCGCTGGGCGCTGCTCTGGACCCTGCTGCTCGCGGCCATGGCCGGCCCGCGCTGGGATTCGACCGATGTGCGACTCTTCCATCCCGGCAACAATCTACTGGTTCTGCTGGACATTTCGCGCTCCATGCTGGCCCAGGACGTGAGCCCGAGCCGACTCGGACGCGCCCGCCAGGAGTTGCAGGATCTGATCGCCAGGGACCAACAGGTGCGACTGGGGCTGATCGTCTTCGCCTCGACGCCGCATGTGCTCGCGCCAATCACCGAGGACATCGGCAGCCTGCTCAATACCCTGCCCGCGCTGTCCGCGGATCTCGCCAGCTCCAACCTGCAAGGCAGTAGCCTGACGCGCGCGCTGGACCGCGCCGAAAGCCTGCTCGCCGGTCTGCCCGAGGACAGCGCGCGGGCCATTCTGCTGATCTCGGATGGCGATTTCGATGAGCCCGGCCTGACGGAGCGGGTCGCGCGACTGGCCGAGCAGGGCGTCCGACTGCATGCGCTCGGGATGGGGACAACGGACGGGGCGAGCGTGCCAGCGCCGCAGGGTGGCGTGATCGTCGATCCCGCCGATCCGGGCCGTCAGCCGGTGCGCTCGCGTCTGAACGAAGCGCAACTCGAAGCCCTGGTCCAGGCTGGCGGCGGGCTCTATCGTCGCGCCGATTATCGCGACGCGGACACCGACGCCATTCTGAAGGCCGCCGCCGTCAGCCGTCTGCCCCCGGAGGCCAGCGACACACGCACCCGGATCTGGAACGAGCGGTATTGGCTGCCGGTGCTGCTGCTGGTCGGGCTGTTGTTGCCTCGGTTCCGTCGGCTGCCGCGTTGGCAAGGCGCGCGCAGCCAGACTCGCGGAGGGGCTTCCGCATGAGCAAATTCAGCAAGGCGATTGTCTGCCTGATCCTGTTCCCCGCCGCTCCGGTGAGCGCCGACTGGTTCAAGAACAAAGAACAGGCGGCCTACGACACCTATCGCGCCGGCGACTATGACACCGCCGCCAAATCCTTCGAAGATCCGTACCGTCAGGGCGTCGCGCTCTATCGGGCCGGTCAGTATCGGGAAGCCACGCAAGCCTTCGGCGAGGCCGCGAGCGGCAGTCAGGCCGAATCCGCCCGTTACAATCAGGGGAACGCCCGCTTTCAGCTTGGCGATTACACCGGCGCGGCCCAAGCCTATGAAGAAGTCCTGAGCGCCGACCCCGCGCATGAGGATGCGGCCCAGAATCTGGCGCTCACCCGCGCCAGGCTGGCGCGCCTGGAGCAGGAACAATTCCGCGACCAGTCCGAACAGAAAAAAGACACGAAAAAGGAAAAAGAAAAGGAAAAGAGCAAAGACAAGCAGGAATCATCCAGCAAACAGAAGCCGTCGGCTCAGCAGCAAAAGTCCAGCGAACAGCCGTCGGAACAGCAGAAATCCAGCGAGCAGAAAGAGTCGGATCAACAGCAGCAATCCAGCGAACAGAAGCAATCCGGTCAGCAACAGGAGAGCGAACAACAGGAATCCGGCGAAGGCGACCCCCAGGAATCGTCTTCCGAAGGGTCCGAATCCAAGGATCAGACGGGCGGCAAGGATTCGGCACAGACCGGCAAGGGCGACGATTCAAGCGAGCAGGACGAGCAGACTGGCAAGAGCCAATCAGATCAGGCATCCGAGGGCAAGGGCACCGAGCAGGACAGCGCCCAGGGTGCCAAGCAAGGCAAGGACGAGAACGCTGGCCAGGATTCAAAGGATCGCAAGGAATCCGGTTCGGGCGGCAAAACCGGGGAGCAATCCGATCCGGGCAAGGGCGATGACGAGCCGTCGTCCGAGGACCAAGAGGGTACGCGAGCATCGCGCGACCGAAAACCATCCGAGGAGAGCGGATCGTCGCAGGAGACGCGCGACCAGGGCGAAGAGGGCGAGAAATCACGCCCGGAGATCGAAGGCGGCAAATCCCGCGAGACGTCTTCCGAGCAGCCCGACCAGCCGACATCCGGCGACCAGGGCGAAAAGTCCGGCGAACGGGAGTCGAAAGAACAAGACGCGGACACCTTGGCCGGCGGCGGAGAACAAACACGCGACAAGCCGACCAGTGGCGCTCGGGACGATGCCGACAAGGGTGCTGGAGATCGTCAGGACCGCGACCGCTCCGACGCGGGGACCGGCGGAGACCGACAGGAGACCGACGCCAGCGATGACGAGCGGGATCGGGAAACAGACACCCCGCCCGAGCGGAGCGGTCGCGCGGCCGGGCGAGGTCGGGCGGAGGTCCCGCCTCCCGATGCGGCGCTAAGAGACAGTCAGGCCGAGGCGGTCGAAGACTTCGACCAGCTCGGTCGTCAGCCCGGCGCGGACCGGGAGTCCGAGACGAAGGAAGGTCAGATACCCGCGCTGGATGGTCCGACCGCAATGGGCGGGGCGGGCATGGCCGTGATGGAACAGCGGCTGCAACAGGTCGAGGGCGATCCGACCCTGCTTATCCGCAATCAATTTCGGCTCGAAGAGATGCGCCAGATGCAGGGCTTGACCGGCCCTTGGCGGGAGAACCGGCCATGGTGATCTGGAAAGCCGCCCGCTTGGCGACCGCCCTGTTCTGGCTCTGCATTGGTGGCGTCTGGGCTCAACCTTATTATGGTCAACCCCAAGCTCAATACGGCCAGACTCCTCCGCAGGCGACCCAATGGGGATTCCGGCCCGTCCCGCCCACGAATGCCCAGGGCGTTCCGCCGAGCGACCAGTTCGCGCCCAATCCAGGCCAGAGACCCTACCCGATGCCAGGCTATCAACCCCCTTGGCCGCCGGGCTATCCACAAGGTTACATGCCAGCCGCGCAAACCGCGCCGCCGCGACTCGAATGGTCGCTCGACGAGCCCCAGCCCTATCAGCAGCAGCCCGTCATTTTGCGGCTGGATTTGATCAGCCGCGGCAACCTCAGCACGGCAAACCTGGAGTTGCCCGCCAGCAACGATGTTCTGATCAAACAAGTGGGCGAACCCACCACCAGCGCCCGCACCACGGGCGGTCAGAGAGAGATCGTCAACGCTTTCGTGCTCAGCGTCATCCCCTTGCGCTCGGGAACTCTGGACCTGCCGCCGATCAAAATCACCGGTACCCAAGCCGGCGGAGGCATGGCGCAGCGCTTCGAGTCCGCCACCGCGCGCCCCATCGCTCTGCGCGTGCGCCCTCCACTGAATTCGGTGCAACCCTGGCTGCCGTTGAAGTCATTGACCCTGAAATCCAGCATCGACCGCGAAGGCACGCTGGAGCCGGGCCAGCCCGTCACCCTGGTGCTGGAAATCGCCGCGATTGGCGCGACCGAGGCCCAGCTACCAAGCCTCGAAGGCCAATTGACCGGGCCGGGCTTCCGCCTCTACCGCGAGCAGACGCTGACGGAGAGCGGCCTGTCGCCGGAGGGTCGCGACCTATTCGCCCGGCGCACCGAGTATTACACCCTGGTTCCGCAAACCGGCGGCCGGCTCAACCTGCCCGAGATGAGCATCGCCTGGTGGAATGTCGATCGGGAGGTGCGCGAAGTCGCCCGCCTGCCTATCAAGACGCTGAACGTGCGCGGCGGCGGTCCGCTGGGACTCTCGGCATCCGCGCTGTCCGGACCGGGACTGGGCGTTTTCTGGCTGCCCCTCGCCGGTCTTCTGCTGCTGCTCGGCGGTTATTGGGGCGGGGTCTATTATCGCGAACGTGTCCGGCAACCCGGACTCGCGTTGAAGAGCGCCCTAGGCCGCCGACTGCGCACCGCGCTGTCGAGCGTCTGGGCGCAATTCCAACGCACGCTGACCCGACTGAATCCCCAACCCATCCTGGCCAGGGCGCGCGTGAGCTGGTCGCGCAGACTGCCGCCGAGCCATCATTTCCGCGCCTGTCTACACCAGGCGAATCGCGCCACAACCCCCGGCGAATGGCGCGAACGCTTCGAGCGGGAGGCGCGAATCCGACCGTCTTTCCAGGGCGAACTTACGCCATCCGCGTTGACTCAAGGCATCCTCGCGCTGCGCCCTGGCGCGGATCGCGAGACCCTCGCGCACCTGATCGCGGAGTTGAACGCCGCGCTCTATGGCCAGCAGACGCTCGACTTCCCCCGCTGGAAGCGCGAGTTCATGCGTCAGATCGGACGCGGGTTCCGGAAACGACCGCGGGAAAGCGGCAAGGTCCGCTGGGCGGCCCTGCCGGAGTTAAATCCGGGCTGAACGTCCGAGCTGGAAAGCCGGTTTGAGCGGCGAATCAGGAGCCCTGTCTGCAACCGAGTGACGCGCACGCCTCTCTCTTGAATTGCCGTCGTCCGCTCCTTCATGGCACAGTCGCATGATGAACGCACCAGCCCGCCCACTCCGCGCGCGCATCCATCTCGATGCGCTACTCCACAACTATCGTCATGCCAAGTGTCTGGCGCCCAGAGCACGCGCGCTCGCCGTGGTCAAGGCCAACGGCTACGGTCATGGGGCGGTTGCCGTGGCGCGCGCGCTGGCGGACGAGGCCGACGGTTTCGCGGTGGCCTGTATCGACGAGGCGATGGAGTTGCGCGAATCGGGCATCCGCCATCCGATCCTGTTGCTCGAAGGCGTCTTCGCGCCGCACGAAATCGCGCTGGTTGACCGCGCCGGACTGACCGCAGTGATCCATAGCCGCGAACAACTGGAGTGGATCCTGGCCGCGCGTCCGGCGCGCCGCCTGGATTGCTGGATCAAGCTGGATTCGGGCATGCACCGGGTCGGACTGGCGCCGAACGATTTCGCGGCCGCCCATGCCGCGCTAACCGCCTCGCCCCATCTCGGCGAACTGGTCGCGATGAGCCATTTCGCGCGGGCCGACGAGCCGGAGCATCCCTATACCGAGCGGCAGATCGCGATCTTCGGTCAGGCGCTTGGTGGCCTCCGGATCCCCCGCAGTCTTGCCAACTCGGCCGCCATCCTGGCCTGGCCTCAATCGCATGGAGAATGGACGCGGCCCGGCATCATGCTCTATGGCGTCTCGCCACTGCCGGGCGAGCATCCACAGGCAACGGCGCTCCGCCCCACGATGACGCTGGAATCCGCACTGATCTCGGTCCGGGATCTGGCGCCGGGCGAACCGGTCGGTTATGGCGGGCGTTTCGTCTGCGAGCGGCCGACCCGGATTGGCGTGGCCGCCGTCGGCTATGCGGACGGCTACCCACGGCATGCGCGCGACGGCACCCCGGTCGCGGTCAATGGACAACGTACCCGGATCATCGGCCGCGTCTCGATGGACATGATCACGCTCGACCTGACCGGGATGGCGGATGCCCGCATCGGCGCTCCGGTGGAACTCTGGGGCGCGACCATCCCAGCCAATGAGGTCGCCCAGGCCAGCGACACCATCGCCTATCAGCTCTTTACCGGCATCGGTCGCCGGGTGCCCTTGCTCCATGAGGGCGTTTGACTCAATGGAAGTGATGCACGTACCGCAGATTCATCCGTGATCCCTCCGGACGATTCTCCGCGCCGGTCTCCCAATAGGCATTGAGAAACACATGGTCGTGTTGCGAGAAGTGGTAGACGACTCCAGGGCCGATCCCGAACACCTGCTCCTTGCTATCCGCAACGTCATGGCCGTCGAGTTTGCTGTCGGTGAACTGCTTGAGATAGTAGCCGTTGATTCCAACCCGTAGCCGATTCGGCATCACCTCATATTCGCTCGCGAAGTTGAGATGGACGGCCTGACCAGCCTGCGCATCGTCGGCGCCCAGCGGTCGGTAGGGATCCTCGTTCTCGGCATTCCACAGATAATGCAAACGCCAGGAGATCGTCCATTTCGGCATCAGAAAGGCGGTCGCGGCCCAGTAAGGATTGAACGAAAAGAAGTTGCTGCCCGGATTCAGCGCATGGTCTTCGTCATAAGCGCCGGTCGGCAGGAGCATCTGCAACTCGACCCGCTGCACGAACCTCGGCCCGTTTGGCCCCATGATGGGATCCCACTGGAGAAAAGGACCGATCAGCAGATCGCCGAGATTGGCGCTGTTGGCGGAGAGCGCGAAGTTGTCCTCGGGATCCAGATCGAAGGCGGCATAGGGCAGCATCAGGTTCATCCCCCATTTGCCGCCGAACGCCAGCGCCTGATCGGACTGGAACGTCAGTTGAGTGATGCCGATATTGACATCCACCTCGGCCTTTTCCAGACCGCGCAGGGTCGGCAGACGCAGGTCGTCGCCGTCCGAGTCCTTGAGTCGGCCGCTCCGGTAGAACTGGACATACTGCTGGGCATACCAGCCTGGACCCGCCGGCGGCGCGCCGTCCAGAAAGCTGGTGAAACCAAGATTCACGGCCGGCAGGTCATACGCGGACACCAGCGGTGCCACGACCAGTCCACCTGTCACCGTCAACGCTTTCAAGCCGAAATATCGCATCGTCGCGCCCTACTCTTCTCTGGAGATGGAAACGGGCGAAACATTACCATAAGGTTAATCCGGAAACCCAAGCCGGGAAGAGCGTCGCTTGATCAGGGTCAGGGTATCCACTGAACCTGCATACTTCCTAGCGCCAGTCGCCCGCATCCACTGCCACGTTCTCGCCGGGGATAATGACGCTGGTTGAATTCGACCAGTCTCATGCTAGCAATCGCAAGTTGACGTCCTCCCCGACCTAAAGGACGGGGATTCCTACGGCGACTCGCTGAGGCGTCGAGCCTGAGCGAATCGCTTCGGCGGGTTCCTGCTGCTGGCCCCCAGCGGGGCTCACTTCACAGGCTAACCGGGCATGTCCTGCCCTTAGAATATTGATCGCGCCGACCAAATCGGCGTTTTCCTCGAAGCCGCATGCGACGCACGCGAACCGGGCTTGCGTCTGCCGGTTCTCCTTGGCGGTATGCCCGCAGCACGGGCAGGTCTGGCTGGTGTAGTGCGGCGGCACCGCGATCAAGTGTCCGCCCGTCCACACCGTCTTGTCGTCCAGTTGCCGGCGAAACTCACCCCATCCCTGATCGAGAATCGCCTTGTTCAGGCCGGACTTGGCTCGAACATTGGTGCCCGGCGCGTCCATCGTCCCGGCTGCCGACGCGGACATATTTTTGACCTGCAAATCTTCGACGAACACGAGCGCGTGGTTTTTGCTGATCGTGGCCGAGGTCTTATGCAGATAGTCGTGGCGGGCGTTGGCGATTTTGGCATGGATGCGCTGGACCTGGGCTTTCGCTTTCTTCCAGTTGTTGCTGAACTTGGTCTTGCGGCTCATCGCCTGCTGGGCCTTGGCGAGCGCCTGTTCGAGGCGTTTGAAGCTGTTGAACGGGGCGTAGACCGTCCCGTCGCTCAAGGTGGCGAAGCGGACAACGCCCACATCGACCCCGACCGCCGTCCCCTGATGCACCGGGATTTCGACCGCACGTTCGGTCTGGATCGCGACGAACCACTTGCCGACTGACTGGCTGACGGTGACATTCTTTACCGCCCCGAGCACCTCGCGGCTGTTGCGGTAGCGTAGCCAACCGAGCTTGGGCAGGAACAGGCGACCGTTGGCTTGGTCGAGCTTGACGCCCTGGGGATAGCGCAGGCTGTCGCGCGACTGGCCTTTCTTCTTGAAGCGGGGCGCGTCGGCGCGTTTGGCGAAGAAATTGGTGTAGGCCCGGTCCAGATCCTTAAGGGACTGCTGCAAGGCTTGAGAGGGCGTGTCGCAGAGCCAGGCTGTTGATGGGTCGGCCTTCCACTCGGTCAGCGCACTGCAAAGATCGGCATATCCGAGTTTCTTCTCGCCGGTCGCATGGCGCTCCTGCTGCAATGCCAGCGCCCGGTTGAAGACGAAGCGGCACGATCCCGCGAAGCGGCGCAGGTCGCGCGCTTGCTCGCCGTTCGGCATCAACTCAAACTTGAAGGCTTGGAGACGTTGCATCGCTAGAGTATACTTTGGTCTATGAACAATGACAACGATATTCGGCGAGGTAGGCACTGCATTTTTGCGATGCACGTCCATTTGGTCTTTGTGACCAAATACCGCCGCAAGGTCTTCGACGGCGAGGCCATCGCCAGCCTGCGCGCGATCTTCGCCAAGGTCTGTGCCGACTTCGAGGCCACCTTGGTCGAGATGGATGGCGAGGACGATCATGTTCACCTGCTGGTCGAGTACCCGCCCAAGGTCGCGGTGTCCGCCCTGGTGAATAGCCTCAAGGGCGTGTCCAGCCGGTTGCTCCGTCAGGAGCGGCAGGACATCGAGCGGCGCTACTGGAAAGGCGTGCTTTGGTCGCCCTCCTACTTCGCCGCGTCCTGCGGCGGCGCACCGATTTCGATCGTGCGTCAGTACATCGAACAGCAGCAGACGCCCACTTGAGCCAAGAGAGGCCGGCGCTGCCGTCCGGCGCTATCCATCCCCGCCCTGAACGACGGGGCTTTTCGCGCAAGACGGGTAACAGGGTGGGAGCGAGGAACCTGCCAGCATGATAGAATTGATTGTTTTTGAGATTAAGCATAACGCGATCCATGCTTCAGGATCGCGCAGTTAGATCACAGCCGGTTTATCACGCCCATGCCAGATTTCGCCAGAGAAGTCATCCCCATCAATCTTGAGGACGAGATGCGCAAGTCCTATCTCGATTACGCCATGAGCGTGATCGTGGGGCGGGCGCTGCCGGATGTCCGCGACGGTCTCAAGCCCGTGCATCGACGGGTTCTGTTCTCCATGAGCGAGCAGGGCAATGTCTGGAACCGCGCCTATCGCAAGTCCGCCCGCGTGGTCGGCGATGTCATGGGTAAGTATCACCCGCATGGCGATTCGGCCATCTACGACACCATGGTCCGCATGGCCCAGCGTTTTTCGCTGCGTTATCTGCTGGTGGATGGGCAAGGTAACTTCGGGTGTTTTACTGGCGATACCGCCATCAAACTTGCCGACGGCACCGAAAAAACTTTCGCGGAACTGGCGAAGCTGCCACCGGACGAGAGGTTCCATGTCTATGCGGTCGACAAGACCGGCAAGATCGTCATCGCCGAGGGTCGTTATTCGCGCGTGACCCGTCCCGAGACCGCGCTCATGGAGCTGACGCTCGATCATGGTGTCGCCATCCGCTGCACACCCGACCATCGGTTCATGCTGCGCGACGGAACCTATAAGGAAGCCCAGGCGCTGACGCCCGACGACAGCCTGATGCCGGGGGTTTTCGACACGGCGCCAGTCAAGCAGGGCATGAATGACTATCTGCGTGTCTTCCAGCCCAATCTCGGCCAATATCAGTTCGTTCATCATTTGGCCGACGAATTTAATGCGGAACGTGGCCTGACAGATTCGTCAGGGTCTTTTGTCAGGCATCATAAAAATTTCAACCGTTGGGACAATAGCCCGTCCAATATTCAACGAATGACCTTTTTGGATCACCTGCATCTGCATGCCGGGCAGATTAAAGAGCTTTGGAATGACCCGGATTTCCGGAGTGCGCAGAGACAGTCAGTGCAGCGGTATTACGCGGAACATCCCGATGTTGTGGATGAGCGAAGGCAGCGTTTCATCGCACAGAATCAGGATGCATCCTTCAAAACGCAGAACGCCGGGCGTACCTCGATCGGATTGCGCCGTTATTACACCAATCATCCCGATGCGCGCACGGCGATTACGGAGCGGATGCGGGAGCTCTGGCAGGATGCGGACTATCGTGAACAGATGTCCAATGCCCTGTCTGGTCTCGAAAAACGTCCGCTGTCGGACGACGATCAAGCCAGGATTGCGCGGATCGTTTCCGAAAAAAGCAAACTCATGTGGCGTGACGACGAGAAGCGGGGACAGATCGTCGCGGCGATCTGTCGCGCGCTGGCATCGGAAGAGATTCGCTCGAAAATCAGCCATGCCGCGAAACGCAACTGGCGTAATCCAGAGTATCGCGCCAAATTTTCCGACGATCATTTTGTACGGATGGCGCATCTCCTGTGGGCAAAACCGGAAAGCCGCGTTCTGCATGGCGAGAAAATCGCGCGGCAACGGGAGAGCGAGGAATTCCGCGAAGCGCAAAGGCAAGGAGTGCGCGCCGCCAATGCCCGACGTCTTGCGGATCATCCCGACATGATGCGGGATATCAATGGCAAGGCGGTCGAGTCCTTACGGATGAATTGGCGGACAGCGGAGTATCGCCAGCAGGTGATGCGCCGTAAAATTTCCGGTTATGTCTATAACTTGATCAAAGCGTTTCCAGACCAGGAGATGACTCCCGAATTATACGAAGACCAGCGTCGCCAGAACTGGATTCCTCGCATGACCAAGGCCGTCGAATACTTCGGCGATTTTTCGGCATTGCTTGAGGCAGGAAAAAATCATAATCACCGTGTCGTGGCAATGCGCATGCTCGATGAAACGGCGGACACCTACGACATCACGGTCGATGAGCACCACAATTTCCTGTTAGCCGCTGGCGTGTTCGTCCATAACTCCGTCGACGGCGATCCGCCCGCGGCCATGCGTTACACCGAGGTGCGCATGATGCGCCTCGCCGATGCGCTGCTGGACGATCTGGACAAGGAAACCGTCGATTTCATTCCGAACTATGACAATACCGAGCATGAGCCCACGGTGTTGCCCGCCCGCTTTCCCAATCTGCTGGTCAATGGGTCGTCCGGGATCGCGGTCGGCATGGCGACCAATATCCCGCCGCATAACCTGCGCGAGGTCATCGATGCCTGTCTAGCGATCATCGAGAACCCGCTGATCACCATCGAGGAGATCATGGAGATCGTGCCGGGACCGGATTTCCCGACGGCGGCGCTGATCAATGGGGTACGTGGCATCCGCGAAGCCTATCGCACCGGACGCGGTCGCTGCGTGATGCGCGCGCGCACCATCACCGAAGTGCAGAAGCGCAGCGGACGCGAGGCGATCGTCGTCACTGAGATTCCCTATCAGGTCAACAAGGCGCGCCTGCTGGAACGTATCGCCGAGTTGGTCAAGGAAAAAAAGATCGATGGCATCGCGCAGGACGGGATGCGCGACGAATCCGACAAGGACGGGATGCGGATCGTCATCGAGCTCAAGCGCGACGCCCATGCCGAGGTGCTGCTGAACAATCTGTATCAGCACACCCAGATGCAGCAGGTGTTCGGTATCAACATGGTGGCGCTGGTGGATGGCCAACCGCTCACGCTCGGCCTCAAACAGATCATGGAGTATTTCCTGCGTCATCGCCGTGAGGTGGTGACGCGCCGGACGCTGTTCGAGCTGCGCAAGGCCCGCAATCGGGCGCATGTGTTGGAAGGCTACGCGATCGCGCTGGCGAACATCGACGAGGTGATCGCCACCATCAAGGCGTCGGCGAATCCGGGCGAAGCGCGTGAACGTCTGATGGCGAGAGCCTGGTCGCCTGGAGCCGTGACCGGGATGATGGCGCGCGCTGGTGCGGATCAGACGCGTCCAGAGGATCTCGAACCTGAGTTCGGTCTGACCGAATCGGGCTATCGGTTAAGCGAGCGTCAGGCCAAGGCGATCCTGGATCTGCAACTGCATCGGCTCACCGGTCTGGAGCAGGAGAAGATCCTCAAGGAATTCGAGGAGATTCTGGACCGAATCGCCGAATTGTTGCTGATCCTGTCGAATCCGGATCGTCTGATGGAGGTGATTCGCGAGGAACTCGTCGCCATTCGCGAGCAGTTCGGCGACGCCCGGCGCACCGAGATCCAGGTCGATCATACGGATCTGACCCTGGAGGACTTGATCAATCCCGAGGATGTGGTGGTGACGCTCTCGCATCAGGGCTATGTCAAGGCCCAGCCGATCAGCGATTATCAGGCCCAGCGGCGCGGCGGCAAGGGCAAGAGCGCGACCTCGTTCCGGGAAGAGGATTTCATCGACCGCATCTTCGTCGCCAACTCGCTCGATACCGTGCTCTGTTTTTCCAGTCGCGGCCGGGTCTACTGGCTCAAGGTCTACGAACTGCCCCATTCCGGGCGGGGCGCGCGCGGGCGGCCCATGGTCAACCTGCTGCCGCTGGAGCCGGGCGAGCGCATCAATGCGCTGCTGCCGATCCGCGAGTATGAGGAAGGGCTGTTCGTGTTCATGGCGACCAGCGCCGGAACGGTGAAAAAGACCCCGCTCAAGGATTTCTCGCGGCCACTGTCGCGCGGCATCATCGCCATCGATCTGCGCGAGGACGAGGTGCTGATCGGGGTTGCGATCACGGATGGCAATCGGGATCTGATGCTCTTTACCTCCGCTGGCAAGGCGGTGCGGTTTTCCGAAGACCATGTGCGCGTCATGGGGCGCACCGCGCATGGCGTGCGCGGCCTGCGTCTCCAGGAAGGTCAGCGGGTCATCTCGCTGCTGGTACCGGAGCCCGGAACCGTGCTCAGCGTGACCGAAAACGGTTATGGCAAACGCACCCGGGTCGAGGACTTCCCGACCAAGGGGCGCGGCACTCAGGGCGTGATCGGCATCAGCACCTCCGAGCGCAACGGCGCCCAGGTCGGCGCGGTGCTGGTGCGTCCCGGCGACGAGATCATGCTGATCACCGAGGGCGGCACCCTGATCCGTACCAGTGTGGACCAGATTCCGGTCGTCGGTCGGAGCGCGCAGGGCGTTAAACTCATCAACCTGAGCGAAAACGAGCGTCTGGTCTATGTCGAGCGGATCGTGGCCCTGGAGAGCGACGGAGAGAACGGCGAGACCGAAGATCCGCTGCAGCATCGCGCACCGGAAGACGATCCCATTGAAAACGGCGAACCGGATCCGGAAGACGACGGCGATTCGGAAACCGACGCGGAAGATTAGTGCTTCGCTGCTCAAGTTCCGAGACCGGGCATCCTCGTTGTCGTTGTCGTTGTAATCGCGGTCTCGACATGGCGAATATTCGATTACGATTACGACAACGACCTGAGACGGTCTTGGGACTTTCGCACAGCTGCATTAGGCGGTTTGCGCCAAAGGATTTAACTCCTGACTGATCGTTGAGGATGTAGGGGCGAATGAATTCGCCCCTACGGTGAGCGTGGCGGAGCGACGATCGTCCCACACGAATACAATTGATGGCGCGCCCCAGGTCATTTCAGGTAAAAACTTGACTGATTTTCCGTTCGTCCTGACTCCTGAGCGGAGCCGAAGGGTCGAAAATACAATGAACAACTGCAATCCGCATGAGGAAAGTCAATATGGCTCGCGTCTTTAATTTCAGCGCCGGTCCGGCGATGCTGCCTGAGTCGGTGCTGCGCCAGGCCCAGGATGAAATACTCGACTGGCAGGGCAGCGGCATGTGCGTGGCCGAGATGAGTCACCGCGGCAAGGAGTACCTGTCCATCGCCGCGCAGGCCGAGTCGGATCTGCGTGAGCTGTTGAAGGTTCCGGTCAACTATAAGGTGTTGTTCCTGCAGGGCGGCGCGTCCAGCCAGTTCGCGGCGGTGCCGATGAACCTGCTGCGCGGCGGCGGCGCGGCCGATTATCTGAATACCGGCTCCTGGTCCAAGAAGGCCATCTCCGAGGCCCGTCGTTACTGCGCCGTGAACGTCGCGGCAACGACCGAGGACAGCAAATTCACCCGCGCGCCGTCCCAGGACGAACTCAAGCTCGCCGATGGCGCGGCCTATGTCCACTACACCCCGAACGAGACCATCGAGGGCGTCGAGTTCCCTTATGTGCCCGACACGGCGGGCATCCCGCTGGTCGCCGATATGTCCTCGACCCTGCTGTCGCGCCCGATCGATGTCGCGCGCTTCGGCTTGATCTACGCGGGCGCACAGAAGAACATCGGCCCGGCCGGACTGACCATCGTCATCGTGCGCGAGGATCTGCTCGGTCAGCCGATCGCGGGCACGCCGACCATGTTCGATTACAAGATTCACGCCGATAACGATTCCATGTACAACACCCCGGCCACCTATGCCTGGTATCTCGCCGGGCTGGTGTTCAAGTGGCTGAAGGATCTAGGCGGACTGGACGCGATGGCTGCGATCAACGCGCGCAAGGCCAAGCTGCTCTATGACACCATCGATGCGTCCGATTTCTACGCCAACCCGGTCCAGCCGGATGCGCGCTCCTGGATGAACGTACCCTTCACGCTGGCCAATCCCGAGCTGGACGAAACCTTCCTCAAGGAGGCCAAGGCGGCAAATCTGACCACGCTGAAAGGGCATCGCTCGGTCGGCGGCATGCGCGCGAGCATCTACAATGCCATGCCCGAGGCGGGCGTCGAGGCGCTGGTGGCTTTCATGCGGGAGTTCGAGCGCAGACAAGGTTAAACGCAAGTTGTCAGCTGGCAACGACCTCTTCACTGACAACTGATCACTGACACCTGACAACTAACAACTAAAAACTGACACCTTTGATCTTATGTTCAAAATCCAAACGCTGAATAATATCTCCGTGGCCGGGTTGGAGCGCCTGCCGCGCGACCGCTACGAGGTCGCCTCCGAGATCGCCCATCCGGACGCCATCCTGGTGCGCTCCGCCAAGATGCACGACATGGAGATCCCCGCCACGGTCAAGGCCATCGGACGCGCCGGCGCCGGCACCAACAATGTGCCGGTCGCGGCTATGACCGCACGCGGCGTGGCGGTCTTCAACGCCCCTGGCGCCAACGCCAACGCCGTCAAGGAACTGGTGATCGCGGGCATGCTGATCGCCGCCCGCAACATCGCGCAAGCGTGGCAGTTCGCACGCGGGCTCGAAGGCGACGACACCGCCATCAATCAGGCGGTCGAATCCGGCAAGAAACAATTCGGCGGCTTCGAGCTTCCCGGTCGCACTCTCGGCGTGGTCGGACTCGGCGCCATTGGCGTCAAGGTCGCCAACGCCGCGCGCGCCCTGGGGATGAAGGTCGTCGGCTACGATCCGACCATCACCGTCCACCGCGCCTGGCAGCTCGCCAGCGATGTCCAGCCGGCCCTGAGCATCGACGATCTGCTCTCGCGCTCGGACTTCGTTACCTTCCATGTGCCGCTCACCGACGAGACCCGGCACATGATCAACGCCGAGCGCATCCGCACCCTGCCCAAGGGCGCCGTGCTGCTGAACTTCTCCCGCGAGGGCATTCTCGACGATGCCGCCGTGGTTGCCGCGTTGGATCAAGGCCATCTCTACGCCTATTGCTGCGATTTTCCGAGTAACCTGCTGAAAAACCATCCGCGCGTCGTGACCCTGCCGCATCTGGGCGCCTCCACCCGCGAGGCCGAGGACAATTGCGCGATCATGGTCGCCGATCAGATCCGCGAGTACCTGGAAAACGGCAACGTCACCAATGCGGTCAACTTCCCGGAGATCTGTCTGCCGCTCAATGGCGGTCTGCGGCTGGCCATCGTCAACAGCAATGTACCGAACATGGTCGGTCAGATTTCCACCGATCTCGCCACTGCCGGGCTCAATATCCTCGACATGCTCAACCGCTCGCGCGGCGACGTGGCGGTGACGCTCATCGATATCGACAAGCCTTGTCCCGATGACACGCTGGCCCAGCTTCAATCCATCGCGGGCGTGCTCTCGGTCCGCCGGCTCGGCGGCTGAACGGAGTTCCCGCGTCATGGCGACAGTCAGCAGCGACGGGCTCGATCAGGTACGCAGCCGGATCGATGCCATCGATCAGGAGTTATTGCGGCTGATCAGCGAACGCGCCCGCTGCGCCCAGCGGGTCGCGCATCTCAAAACCGAATCCAATGGCGACCAGGTCCAGTTCTATCGACCGGAGCGCGAGGTCGCGGTACTGCGCCGCATCAAGGACGCCAATCCGGGGCCGCTGGACAGCGAGGAGGTCGCCCGCCTGTTCCGCGAGATCATGTCCGCCTGCCTGGCGCTGGAGCGCCCGCTCAACACGGCCTTTCTGGGGCCGGCAGGCACCTTTACCCAAGCCGCGGCGATCAAGCACTTTGGCCATTCGGTCGTGACCCGCGCCATGGCGACCATCGACGAGATCTTTCGCGAGGTCGAATCCGGGGCCTGCGATTTCGGCGTGGTACCGGTGGAGAACTCAACCGAGGGCGTGGTCAGTCATACCCTGGATCTCTTCATGAGTTCGCCGCTGCGAATCACCGGCGAGGTGACGCTGCGGATTCATCATCATCTGATGAGTCATGATGCCAATCCGAGCGCGATTCGCGTGCTTTACTCCCATCAGCAATCGCTGGCCCAGTGCCGCGGCTGGCTCGACCGCCACCTGCCCCACGCCGAGCGGATTGCCGTCGGAAGCAACGCCGACGCCGCGCGCACGGCGGCGACCGAGCCAGGGGCGGCGGCGGTTGCCGGTTTGCAGGCGGCCGAGATCTACGGCCTGACGGTGCTCGCCGAACGGATCGAGGACGATCCCGGCAACACCACCCGCTTTCTGGTCATCGGCAAAGCGGATTCGCCGCCGAGCGGTCAGGACAAGACCAGTCTGCTGCTTTCCTGCCGCAACCAGGCAGGCGGTCTGCACGCCTTGCTGATGCCGCTGGCCGCGCACGGGATCAGCATGACCCGGATCGAATCGCGCCCCTCGCGCCGGGGCATCTGGGATTATGTCTTTTTTATCGATATCCTCGGTCATCGCCAGGATCTGGCGGTCACCGCCGCCCTGGAGCATCTGGAGAAGGACGCGCCGCTGTTCAAGATCCTTGGATCCTATCCGGTGGCCGTGTTGTAATCCCGAGCCTTCACGGTGCCTTGCCGCCGACATTCGATGGGGGCTCTCTACATGAGATGGTCGCAGGTTCTCGCGGATCCGGTTCTGCAAAACCTTCCCTATAAAATCGAACTCAATGAATGGGGGAAGGTGGTTTTGAGTCCCGCCTCCAACAAACACGGACTGCTGCAAGCGGAATTGGCTGGGTTTCTGCGGGATCACCGGGGCCACGGCAAGATCATCACGGAATGTTCGATCAGCACCGCCAAAGGCGTCAAGGTGGCGGATGTCGCGTGGGGGTCGCAGGATTTCTTCGCGAGGAATGGACTGGAAACGCCTTACCGGGAAGCCCCGGAGCTGTGTGTCGAGATCGTTTCTCCGTCCAACTCGACGCTGGAAATCGAGGAAAAGGTCAATTTATATCTGTCCAAAGGGGCGCGGGAGGTTTGGGTTTGCGATGAGGATGGTCGTCTGCGGTGTTTCACTTGCCGCGACTCAATCGAGCATTCCCGATTATTCCCCAACGTGCCAGACGACATTCCATTTCAATAACCCTTTCGATGCCTTATGAGCCAAGCTGACAACCCCTTTCTGGCCTTTGCGGCCCCCTGGATCGCCGGACTCACGCCCTATGTGCCGGGCAAGCCGATCTCGGAACTGGAACGCGAACTCGGGATCCGCGACTCGGTGAAACTGGCCTCGAACGAAAACCCGCTCGGACCCGGACCCAAGGCGCGGGCCGCCATCGTGGCGATGCTGGACGAAATCGGCCGCTATCCCGATGGCGGCGGTTTCGATCTGCGCCGCGTGTTGGCAGACTTCCACAACGTTTCGCCGGCGTCCATCACGCTCGGCAACGGCTCCAACGACGTGCTGGATCTGGTGGCACGCACCTTTCTGCAACCCGGTGTCGAATCGCTGTTTTCCGAGTACGCCTTTGCCGTCTATCCGATCGCGACTCAGGCCGTCGGCGCCACCGCGCGGATCGCCACTGCGCGCGATTATGGTCATGACCTTAACGCCATGGCCGCGCTGGTCACCGACCAGACCCGCGTCGTCTGGATCGCCAACCCCAACAATCCGACCGGAACCTGGCTGTCCGCGCAGGCGCTCAAGTCCTTTCTCGGCGCACTGCCGAAAACCTGTGTGGCGGTGATCGACGAAGCCTACACCGAATATGTGTCCGAGCCGGATTTCCCGGACACCACCCACTGGATCGAAAGCTGTCCGAACCTGATCGTCACCCGCACCTTCGCCAAGGCCCACGGTCTGGCCGCGCTGCGGGTCGGTTATGGCATCAGCGATCCGCGCGTGGCGGATCTGCTGAATCGGGTCCGTCAACCCTTCAACGTCAACGCCATGGCCCAGGCCGCCGCCGCCGCCGCCATCACCGACCGCGAACATGTGCGCGCCTCGGTGGAGCTGAACCGCGCCGGCATGCGACAGTTGACCGAGGCGTTCGTCCGGCTGGGGCTCGACTATATCCCCTCGGTCGGCAACTTCGTCACCCTCAACCTCGGACGCCCGGCCGGCCCGGTCAACGATGCCCTGCTCCATCGCGGCGTCATCGTGCGTCCCGTCGGCAACTACGGTCTGCCGAATCATCTGCGTATCAGCGTGGGTCTGGTGCAAGAAAACGCGCGCTTCATCGACGCCCTGGAAGACGTGCTCGCGGCATGATCGAGCGGCTCGCGATCATCGGGGTCGGGCTGATCGGCGGTTCGCTGGCCCGCGCCCTGCGCGCCGCCGGCGCGGTGCGCGAGGTGGTCGGTTGCGGTCGTGCCCTGCCGAATCTTGAGAAGGCGCAAGCGCTCGGCGTCATCGACCGATTCACCCAGGCTCCCGCCGAGGCGGTCGCGGATGCCGACCTGATCTTTGTCGCCGTCCCGCTCGGGGCCATGCGTGGCGTCTTCGACGCGATTCGCGCGCATCTCCAGCCGGAAACCGTGATCACCGATGGGGGTAGCGTCAAAGGCAGCGTGGTCCTGGACGCCAGCGCGGCCTTCGGCGCACTGCCGCCGCGTCTGGTACCGGGCCATCCCATCGCCGGAACCGAGCATAGCGGGGTCGAGGCATCCTTCGCCGAACTGTATCGGAATCGCCGCGTCATTCTGACCCCCTTGCCCGATACGGATCCCGACGCGCTCGCGCGCGTACAGGCCATGTGGGAAACCTGCGGCGCCGAGGTGACCCTCATGTCAGTGGCGCACCATGACGAAGTGCTCGCCGCGACCAGCCATCTTCCCCACATGCTCGCCTTCGGGCTGGTCGACGCGCTGGCGCGCATGCGCGAGAACGACGAAATTTTCCGTTATGCCGCCGGTGGTTTCCGCGACTTCACCCGCATCGCCTCCAGCAACCCGGTCATGTGGCGCGACATCTGCCTCGCCAACCGCGAGGCATTAAGCGCCATGCTCGCGCGCTTCGGCGTGGAGATGACGGACCTCGCCGAGAGCATCCGCCGCGCC
>NZ_CAIPNF010000069.1 GCF_903866365.1 uncultured Thiocystis sp. | reverse complement strand
GGCCTTGATCGCCGAGGCCGTCGATGGACTCCAGGAGACGCTCGGCGAGGCCACCGCCGTGGTGATGAGCGCCATCGATGAGCAGGTGCAGCGCTTCGTCGTTCAGGCACTGCAACTCGATGAGTTCACCCTCCAATTGGAGGGCGCAGAGACTGATTCTATGGAGGTCTGAGACGATCGCCATGGCGAACTTCAACTCCGAAACGTGAGTTAAATGTTTGATCACCCTTCTCATTCGTTGCATGCCACATCCACGCGCTGCCACGAGAATCCCAATTTGCCATCCGCCCCAACCCAAGCAAGCAGCCGACCCTCGCCTCCCGCGTCAAGGCCAGGCCCAAGTTGGTCTGGCGCTTCGGGTCATACGTTTGCGGACTGTCGGACGCCTCACCCCTCACCCCAACCCCTCTCCACCGCTGGGGAGAGGGGCTTTTCTCCCTTCTCCCCCTGGGGGGAGAAGGGCCGGGGATGAGGGGGAGAGGCTTCGGCATCGCTCCGATGCTCGAAATCCGATCCCAGCCCCTTGAACGACAGCTCCGCCAGCAACCCATGCGTCAACAACTGCCGTGGCGTGAACAGGTGATGCCAGTAAGTCCAGCCGCGCTCACGATATAAACGCGCGGTTTCGTCCCCACCCTCGGGAATCGCCCTGGAAGGAATGAACCCCTCGCGCTGCCACGCATCGAAGCGTTCGCGTAGAAGCTCCAGCACCTTGGCTTCACGCGCCAGATCGGTGGCATCGGGCGCGGCGTAACGCCGGACAATCGTCTTTTTCTGTTTGCCGTTGGGTAGTATCTCGATGACGGTTTTCGCCCAGCGGATGCAGTACAACCGCTCCTGAAATACATCGCCAGGTCGGGGCACCAGATCCTCATTGGTCCAGCGCCGCAGACCCTCGGGGCCGCGCAGGGCTTCCACTGACCAGGAACGCGCGGGATTGAAGGGATCAACCACGCGGCTGTCGATCACGGTGGCGCCTTTCTTTTCCTTGTAGCGTTTCATCTCGTCCGCCGACACGACCGCAATCTCGGGCGTTAGCCGATCCGAGTCAGGGACGCGCTGCCAGCGGGCAACGACCTTGGATTTCTCGCCCACGAGCCAGCTTGGCGCCAACGGGATGAAGTAATCGCAGCCCTCCGGCTTCACTTCCACGCAGTACAGATAGGCGTCGGCGCGCTCGCCCCGGTCGTTGTGCTCGATGTTCCAGTCAGTGACCTGACGATCAGCAGCGGCCAACGCCTCGGCCTGGACCCGCATCACCTCTTCCTGAACCTCCCGCCCCCCGCCAAGCAGGTTCAGGCTGGCCCAGGTCAGCAGACCGGCGACCGGGTTAAGGTCCGAACCGAAGGCGTCGCAACCGATGCGGGCGGCCTCGAAGGGAATGGAACCGCCGCCGCAGAAGCTGTCACCAACGCGGGGCCGGTGGCCAAATTGCTTCTGACCAAGCTGTTCGACCAGTTCGGGCAGGTTGGTAGCGGTGGTGTCGAGGTGGGTGTTGATCTCCGTCCAGGCGTCTTCGTCGGGGCCATTCACGTTTTCCGGGCGTTCGCAGTCACGCAGGCGTTCCGCGTAGTTCAATGCGTCGAATTCGGCACGGCTGATCTGGATGTCGTCGCTCAACCAAGGCGGCCTTGTGCCACCTTCCTTGACCCGTTGCCAGACGCCATCGTCGTCCATCGTCAGGATCTTGAGGAAGATTTCGCGGTCGCGTTTCGGATTGTCCGACGCGGGCATCAACATCCCGATGATGGACGCCCGCACCAGAATCAGCGGCTTGCGCCCCCACCATTTGCCCAGGCGCGTGAGCGTCTGCCCGTTGTTCGCCTTGCGCTCCTTGTAAGACTCCGCCGACAAGCGGGCGATGGGAAACTGAGTTTCAATGAAGGCGGGCATGGGGATGGCTCTATGGCGACGGACGCTCGGATGTCCTTCGCGGGTGCGCGTTCATGATGGAGTCAATGCGGACGGTTCCAGCACATGCGTCGCCGGAAGCTTGCGAGCGGCTTTCTCGAACGTCACCAGGGTCTGTCCCGCGGACTGAGCGGCACCATGGATGAGACGATCCACGAATCCGGGATTCGCGGTGGCGAGGCCGGGCAGGGACAAGACGGCACGCGCCGTCGGTGAGACCTCGATGCCGGGCGTTGCGACGAATGCCCGCAGCATTTGCAAGGCATCGGTTTTCGATACCCGATAAAAGGATTGCAGCGCGAAATACGTCTCGGCAAGCACCAGGTCGCTCACCTGAACGCTGGCATTGGCAGCGAGGCGTTCTTCAAGAAAGAGGGCGGCGCAATCGAAGAGCAGGGCGGGTTGCTGCACCAGCAAACGGATGACCACCGAGGTATCGAGTGCGATGGCACGCGGACGATTGCTCACGGGTTTGCATCGGGTGGATTCAGCTTGGCGGCAACCTCCGTGGCCCACCCCGTGGCGATGGCTTCGCGGATCTCGCCCAAGTCATGACGCATGCCAGGTTTGATGTAGCGTTGCGCGATGTCCAGCCAGGCGGCGTTGTCGAAACGGGTCGGTTGGCGTTCGGTGCCGACGGGCGGGAGCGAGGACGTTTGAGAGAGCACTGGCGGAGACTCGACCCAATGTTCAAAAAGCTCCACGGCAACGGCACGCACGGGACGGCCTTCAATGGCGCTGCGAGCCTTGACGCGGCGGTACAGTTCGTCGGGGATGTCGAGTGTCGCTTTCATAAAACCAGTTTCCTGTATTGCTGTATCGGCGTCAAGAATCACAGCGACAGCGACATCTGCGCATGCCCCGCAACTCGCGCCGCGCCCTGGGCGACGAAGGTCTAGGGCGACGGCAAGGAAACGAGGTGCAGAAAATTCAGTCCGGAAAAGCGTTTGAAATCGCTGTCGAAAGACACGAATCGACAGCCGGTGGTCATGGCAAAAGCGGCCAGGTAGGTATCGGTCCAGAGGCGGTGCGGAAGGTCGCCGCCCAATGAGAGTGCGGCAAATTGCGCCTCTGTCGAGGCGGGTTCAGCCAGAAAACACACGGCGGGGTTGTCCAGATACTGGCGGTAGATGCGCCACGCCTCTTCATGGGTGAGCGTGCGGCTCAAAACCCTTGGCTGGGTACTCAAGCGCAATAGCCCGAGCATGGTGATGCGGCAAAATGCCGCCTGGTCCGTTAACTGATCACGCCAATACCGCTTGGCGGTGGTGTGGTGGATGTGATTTTCATCGACCAAGGCCAGCCAGACGTTGATATCGGGCAGGTCGGTCATGGCGGCGCGGCCCCGCTTTGGTCGAGCACACGCTGGTATTGCTCCAGATCTTGCGCGTCCAGGATGGCGGCAAGCTCCGCGTTCGTGAGCGCTGGCGTGAGCGGTGCGTTGGGGTCACGCTGGATGGCGACCGGCAACGGCGGACGCTCGCGCGGGGAGACGGGCGGATTGGAATCCGCTGCCAGCCCACGTTCGATGAACTGGGCGACCAGCTCTTTGAGCTTCATGCCCTGGAGCGCGGCCCGCGCCTTGAGTTGGCGAAAGGTGTCGTCAGGTAAATCAAGCGTGGTTCTCATCGCTGTTGCCATCCGCAATCAAATGCCTGTTTTCAATCAAAGCATTTTCGCATCAAATCACGGATCGGGACAACCCGATCACAGCGACAGCGACATCTGCGCATGCCCCAGCAACTCGCGCCGCGCCTTGGGCGACAGCCCCTCGCCCTTGACGAAGGGATTGTCGGCGATGGCGGCCCGCAACGCCTTGCGCCAGCCGATCCCCTTCTGCATGGCCTGGCCGGTGGTGGCCACGGTCATGGTGTAGAGCCACCAGCGTTCCTCGGGGGCCAGCGCCTCCCAATTGTGCAAGGCGTTGGGGATGTCGTCGGGTGACGCTTCTTCCACCGCCCAGCAGAGGATGCACAGCTCCTTGCCCAGCGAGGGATGCACCGGGACGGGCTTGCCGGGGTTCTTCTGAAACCTGGCGGCGGGCAGACCGTTGGCGCGCAGACGGCGATTGGCCTCGTCCCAGAAGGCCGGGGCGAGGGCCAGCCAGCGGGTGCGGTCGATGACCACGCGCAAGGCGGGATCGTTGGGTGCTGGCGCATCCACCGCGCGCGCGCCCAGAGGGTCGAGATCGTCGCCACGGTGCTCGGTGATGCAGATCATCTGGTTGCCACCGCTGCCCTTGGGGATGTCGATCAGAAACCCGTGGCGGGCTTCCTCTGGCAGAAAGCCCAGGCCAATGACCTTGCGGGCGGATGGTGCTGTGTGCGCCATGACGAAGATATTTCCTGAAAGAATGGTCCAGCGATTTCGCCAAAAGCCCCCCTCCCCCTCACCCCAACCCCTCTCCCCCGCGGGGTGAGGGGTTGGGGTGGGGGGAGATTACGGGCTGACGTTCGCGGCGGTGAAGGGCTGTGTCACCGCCTTGAGCCAG
>NZ_CAIPNF010000068.1 GCF_903866365.1 uncultured Thiocystis sp. | reverse complement strand
CGGTTTGCGGCCGGCGCCGGGGCGGGCGCCGCCGCGTGACTGAGGGATGGGAGTGGACATGGCGCGGACCGAAGAGCAATTGAAAGCCGCACAATAATCAAAAACGCCCCGTCAGGCAACGTGCAAGGCTCGCTTCCTGGCATCCCGCGCAACCGAATGGAGCGGGACCGCGTGGAATACCGGCACCGTTCAGCGGTGCGGCTGCTCCGCGCCAAGATCAGCGCGCGAAAGCGGGCGACGGTCAACCCGCCGACCCGTCCGAATCGCCCGATCAGACCCGCCACCAGGCTGCCTTGCTCGACCGCCACCCCGAAGACCAGGGGCTCATGTCGGCGTACACCACCAGGCGACATCATGATTCCAGCGCCGCAGGACGGTTCGAGATCCCCGAGAGCTAGGCGGTTTGCGGATCGGCTTTCGGGTCTTTGCGTCGCGCGGTCAGTCAGATCCTGTAAAGCCGATGACCCTCGTTGAAAAAGGCATCGGCGCAAGGATGACAGAGACGATTCTCGTGACAATGGCTGTCGGCGGGGATAAACGGCCCCATCTCTTTCGCTCCAGGGCGATCCAGGTGGATCGCTCAGCATCTGCCCGCGCGCGGGTCGCGCTTCAACCGCATTCCAAATGGAGGTGATTCATGTCGACACTGTCAGGATGGCCTGTCCCCGCAGCCCTGGTCGCGCTGCTCCTGACCCTACCCGGAGGCGAGACGATGGCGATCGAGGAACCTTCCTATGAGACGATCCGTCAGGGACCAGACGTTGAATTGCGGCGCTATCGGCCCATCCTGCTGGCCGAGACCCAGGTCAGCGGCGACTTTGACGCCGTCGGCGGCACGGCCTTCCGGATTCTGGCCGATTATATCTTCGGCAACAACCAGACCCGCGAATCCATCGCCATGACCGCGCCGGTCAGTCAGCGCCCGGTCGGCGGTGCGGAACCGGACACCGGCACCCGTATCGAGATGACCGCTCCCGTCATCCAGCGGCTCACGGATCCGACGCGCGGCACCTATGTGATCAGCTTCCTGATGCCCGCGCGCTTCACCCTGACGACACTCCCGCGCCCGAATGACTCGCGGGTGATGCTCCGCGAGGAGCCGGCCCGTCTCATGGCGGTGCTGCGTTACTCGGGGAGCTGGGCCGAGTCCCGCTATCGCGAGCATGAGACGCAGCTACTCGCCGCCGTCCGGGCTGCGGGACTGACGCCGCTCGGCACCCCAATCTATGCCCGCTACAATTCGCCCTTCTCGCTCCCCTTCCTGCGCCGCAACGAGGTGATGGTGGAGGTCGCGGAGCCGGGTTTGCCATGAGTCCCCGGCGCCAGCGCCCGACGCGCATCCCAGGGTCGCCATGGGGCCTGCTCCTGGTCTTGCTGACGGTGGCCGCGAACGCCGTTGCCGCCGACTGGCGGCTCGCGGGAGACGCGGAGCGGTCCGCGCTCGGCCCGGCGCTGCTGTATGCCAAGCGCGTGGCGGTGCGATCCGCCGACGGCCAGGAGGTCGCCGCGCACCTCGCCTTTTTCACCTCGCGGGCGTACCGCCTGACGGTGATCGATCTCGGGGCCGGGACCGACGCCGCGACCCCGGCACTGGCGGAAGCGTTCCGGTCCGCGACCTGCCTGGCCGGCGTCAACGGCGGTTACTTCCATGCGAACGGGCAGCCGTTAGGGCTGGTCATCGCCCAGGGTCGACGGATCAACCGGTTCGAGACCGCAAAACTTCTCAGCGGGGTGGTCTACAGCGACGACCGGGGTCTTCATCTCGTCCGGCGGTCACGCTTCCGGGACCATCCGGGCATCACCGCCCTGTTACAGACCGGACCCTACCTGGTCGAGGACGGCCGGACGGTGCGGGGTCTGTCCACGTCCGTGACAGACCGCCGTACCTTCATCGCCACCGATTGGCGCGGACATTGGGTGCTGGGGGCGACCCTGAACCGGGTGACCCTCGCCGACCTGGCGGACGCTCTCGCGTCGTCGGAGAGTTTGACGCCCTGGCGGGTCGATCGCGCCATCAACCTTGATGGCGGATCGTCGAGCGGTTTTTTCTTTGAGCGGGGAGCGGACCAAGCGCCGGTGACGCTGACGCCCTGGAAGCGGGTCCGTCACCTGTTGGGAATCGTCTCGCGTTGATGGAGAGCTGCCGGTTGACGCGGTTATGTGAAGCTTCACATAACCGCGGATTTCTGTCAGTCGAGCCACCTTGCCCAGTGACAGGTCTGCCCCAAAGCTGTCACTGGATACTTGACTCGCAGAGGCTGGAGTTTCCTCGATAGCCGACGCAGACACGGGGTCGGGCTTACGATGTTTGCCGTGAGTCCGGCTGCGTCTATCTGGCCTCATCTCATCTCATCTGATCGATCCGCAGATCGCCTGACAATCCTTCAAACGGGAACCTGGACAGGATTCCCTGACCCGAGCTGAGTCGTTTCGAATATTTCGACGATGCCCTCGATTGCGCTACACTTTGGACGAACATGAGACCTCGGAGCGTTCAAATGATGATGAATATGGCGCAAACAGATCACGGGACACGAATGCCGACCGATGAAGAGGTGACCCTGGCGGTCGAAAGCAGTCGCTTGCTAGCCGCGTGCGTTGGGCAAGGCGAGTCGGCACGCCTGCGTCTAATTGACGGCTGCACCGATGTGACGGTGCCAGTCTCGGCGATCCACATGCTGGTCGACATTCTGAATCAGATGGCCCAGGGCAATGCGGTGTCGCTCGTTCCGATTCATGCGGAACTGACCACGCAACAGGCCGCTGATCTGCTCAATGTCTCCCGGCCGTTCTTGGTCAAACAATTGGAGTCGGGCGAAATCCCGTTTCACAAAGTAGGGCGACATCGGCGGATTCGCTTTTCGGATCTGATGGACTACCGCGACCACCTCGATCAGGAAAGTGCCGCGGCGGCGGACGCGCTGGCCGTGCAAGCCCAGGCGCTTGACTTGGGGTACTGAGTGGCGAATTTCACGGTGGTTTATGATGCCTGCCTGTTCTATCCCGCACCGCTGCGAGACCTGATGATCCGCCTGGCTCAGACGCGCCGCTTTCGTGCCCATTGGACCGAGGCGATTCAACGCGAGTGGTTGATCGCCCTGTTGCGCAATCGGCCCGAGCTTGACGAAATCAAGCTGTCACGGACGATGACGTTGATGAACCAGGCCGTCCCGGATTGTCTGATCACCGGCTATGAATATTTGACCGAGCAATTGTCGCTTCCCGATCCCAATGACCGGCATGTGCTGGCCGCCGCGATTCGTTGCGGCGCTCAGGCGATCGTGACGATGAACGTCAAGGACTTTCCAGCCGAGACGCTCGCGTCATTCGAGATCTTCGCACGCCACCCAGACGACTTCATCCTGGATCTGGCCGATCTCGAGCCGGCCGTTGTCACCACGGCGGCAAAGCGGCAACGCGCGGCACTCAAAGATCCGCCCCTTTCGCCGGATGAGTTCGTCAGCAAACTGCGACGGCAAGGACTCCCCGGCGTGGCGGCGTTTCTACAGCACGAGATCGCGCTGATCTGAGACTGGCCCCCGGTATGGTGACCACGCATCCCACGACGACATCGAGCGCCATCAGCATCACCGGGTCGGATGTCGATGGTGCACACGATCTGGACGCTTGCCTCGCCGATGGCAGAATCGATGGCTGAGCAAGATGCGCTGGCGGCGCTGCGGGCCGAAAATACCCGGCTGATCAAGCTACTGGAGGCGCATGGCATCGCATGGCGACGGCCACCCGAGCCTGCTCCTCAGGTCTCCGAGACGGGCACTTCAAAGCTGTCGACGCGCGAGAAGGTGGCGCTGTTCCGTCGGCTGTTCCGGGGCCGCGACGACGTCGCGACGACGTCTATCCGGCCCGCTGGGAGAACAAGACGCGCGACCGATCAGGCTATACGCCGGCCTGCGCCAACGAATGGCGCGCCGGCGTGTGCGACAAGCAGCGCATCAAATGCGCGGACTGCGGCCATCGCGTGCTGATTCCACTGACCGACGCGGTCATCCATGACCATCTGACCGGCAAGCTCACCATTGGTGTCTATCCCTTGCTGGAGGACGACACCTGCCATTTTCTGGCGGTCGATTTCGATGAGGCCGACTGGCGCGCCGATGCGCTCGCCTTCGCCCAGTCTTGCGAGGAGTTGGGTGTCCCCGTCGCGCTGGAAATCTCGCGCTCCGGCCAAGGGGCGCATGCCTGGATCTTCTTTGCCGAGCGGGTGCCGGCGCGCGAAGCCCGGCATCTGGGCACCGCCCTCATCAGCCACACCTGCGCCCGGACCCGGCAACTGACGCTCACCTCCTACGACCGACTCTTCCCGAACCAGGACCGGCTGCCCAAGGGCGGTTTCGGGAACCTGATTGCCTTGCCGCTACAGAAGGCACCGAGGGACAATCAGTGCAGCCTGTTCGTCGACCGCGATTGGTGCGCGCACCCAGACCAATGGGCCTTCCTGGCGTCCCTGCGGCTGATGTCGCCACAGGACATCGCGCCCACCATCCTGCGCGGTGGCGGCGGGGTCCATCCGTTGGACATCGCCTTCATCGACGAGGAAGACCAGGCGGAGCCCTGGAAACGACCGGTGCCGGCGGCCAAGGCATTGCCAAAGCCGATGCCCAAGACCGTGACCATGACCCTGGCCAATCGCCTCTATTTCGAGAAGGCGCAACTGCCGCAGCCACTGGTCAACCGACTGATCCGGCTCGCCGCCTTTCAAAATCCGGCCTTCTACCGGGCGCAGGCCATGCGCCTGTCGGTATGGGACAAGCCGCGCGTGATTGGCTGCGCGGAGAACTACCCACAGCATATTGCGCTGCCGCGGGGTTGTCTCGATGCCGTGCTGGACCTGTTGCGGGACAACGCCATTGGCTGCGAGCGTCACGACGAACGGTCTTCAGGTCGGCCACTCGCGGTCGAGTTCGTCGGCATCCTGCGCCCCGAGCAAGCTGCGGCGGTCACCGCCATGCTGCACCAGGACACGGGCGTTCTTTGCGCACCAACGGCGTTCGGCAAGACAGTCGTCGCGGCCGCGATGATCGCCCAGCGCCGCGTCAACACCCTGGTCCTGGTACATCGAACGGATTTGCTCAACCAATGGCGGGAGCGTCTGCAAGCCTTTATCGGCGTTGGCAAAGGGGTAATCGGCACCATCGGCGGCGGCACGGCCAAGCTCAACGGTCAGATCGACATCGCCGTGATGCAGTCGCTCGCGCGTCAGGGCGAGATCAACCCTTGTGTCGAAGACTACGGTCACGTCATCGTGGATGAGTGCCACCACCTCGGCGCCGTCTCATTCGAGGACATCCTCAAGCGCGTCAAAGCCAGATATGTTCTGGGTCTGACCGCCACGCCGATCCGCCGTGACGGCCAACACCCCCTCATCGTCATGCAGTGTGGCCCCATCCGATACACGGCGGCCCAGCCTGCCAGCGCCCCGCATGACCTCGCAGTCGTGCCGCGCGAGCTGTCAGCGCCGATCGATCTTCCACCGGAGTCCGGGATTCAGGACGTCTTTCGTCACCTGGCCAATGACCAGGGTCGGACCGACACCATCGTCGCCGCCATCCGCGAGGCGCTTGATCGGGGACGCAAGATTCTGGTGTTGACCGAGCGCACCGACCACTTGGATGCCATCCATGCGGCACTGGTTGACAAGGTCCCATCCCCCTTCGTGCTGCACGGACGGATGTCCGGAAAGCAGCGAACCGCCTTGATCGCCGAGTTGGATGCGCTACCGCCCGATGCTCCGCGGGTGTTACTCGCCACGGGCAAACTGGTCGGGGAAGGCTTCGATCATCCGCCGCTCGATACCTTGGTCTTGGCGATGCCGGTGTCGTGGCAGGGGACGCTCCAACAATATGCTGGCCGATTGCACCGGGAGCATGCTACCAAGCGTGACGTGCGCGTCATCGATTTCATCGATACCGGCCACCCTGCACTGCGACGCATGTGGGACAAGCGCCAACGGGGATATCGAGCGATGGGCTATCGGATCGCAGACCAACCTGAGTTGGATGTCCGCTGAGCGGCGATTTGCTGCCTTTCGGAATCACGTGCCGGATGGCTCCTTCGGGTCGTGACTGATCACTTGACGAAGCCCGATGGACTTTCCGCTGTCCGGATGGATCGGACGCCGCTTGCGAAAGGCCCAGTGACCGCTCCGGGGACGCAGCCGTCACGGAGTCAAGTGGGTCGAGTGG
>NZ_CAIPNF010000067.1 GCF_903866365.1 uncultured Thiocystis sp. | reverse complement strand
CTGCCTCGACGTGCTCAAGGAACGTCCGCGCCGCCGTCGCTTGCAAACCGTTCCGGCCAGGGTCATGCAGATGATGAACTCACAAGTGCGTCAACGGTGCGGTTAAGTTGGCGCTTATGGGGCGCCGCCCCAGTAGACACGTCCCTGCAACGCCGACACCCGACTCTGGTTGCGCAGTTGGGTGAAGCACTCTGACAGAAAGTCGCTCACCAGACCGAAGTGCTCCGTGAAGAGCCCAGGATTGAGCTTCGGCACGTCCCAGCCGGGCAGAAAGCCATGGATGCGATCCATGAAGGCCGTGTCATTTCGCATCTCGGGTGGCAAGGGGCCGAGCAAATGACCAATGCGCTGCTGATGCTCCACGTCGACCTCGAAGTTGCCAACCAGCACGATCGAGCCGTCGGCGCGGATGCTCTCCTTCCCCCGCGAGAACTCGCCGCTCTCCATGTAACCCTTCATGATGTTGACGCCATCCTTCTGGTCGAAGGAGACGCCCGACACCTCGTCGAAGCAGACCACGTCGTACTGGCAGACCAGCCCGCGCTGGCCGGTGGCATTGTTGACGAACATCCGCGCGACCGTGGCCTTGCCGCCGGAGATCAGATGGGCATAGGGCGAGACCTGCTGGAACAGGTGTGACTTGCCGGTCCCGCGCGGCCCGAGTTCGACCAGGTTGTAGTTGCGCTCGACGAAGGGCACCATGCGCAGCAGCAGCGCATCCTTGGCGCGCTCGGATAGGGTCGAGGGCTCGAACCCGACGCTGCGCAGCAGCAGGTCGCGCCACTCCGCGGTGGAAAACCCCTGACGCCCTTGAGCCAGGACCGCCAGCACCTCGCGCTGAGACAACTGGATCGGGCGCAGCGACTCGACCCCGAAGGGACGCCCGTTCTTCTCCTGCGCGATGGATGCGTCATAGCCGAGGGTAACCTCGGCGTAGAAACCGCCGGTCAGCATCCGCTCGTGGTCCTTGACCAGCTCCGGCGTCAGGCGGACATCGGTGAGGCGCAGACTCGGCAGGGTGGCAATGTAGGAGTCGCTCCGCGCGTCCAGACGGGCCGTGATGAGGTCGATGATCTTGACCGAGCCCGACTCGCGGGCGCGCGCCTTGAACAGCTCCTCCTCGCCTGCCTTGACCGTGCGCGAGCCCAGTTGTCGCTGGACGATGTCCAGACCCTCCTGGATCTCGGTCTCATCGGTGGTGGCGCAGTAGCGGCCCAAGAGGAATTCCACGACATAGGTCGGCACGGGAAACTGCCGGCTGAAGGTTCGTACCAAGTCCTTGCGCACGACATAGCCCTCGAAGGCCGCTGTCGCTTTGCTATCCAGGTCATCGAGTTGCATCAGAAATTCCTTGGGTTCATCTCGAAGTCGGTCAGAAACACCCCTTTCCTCTGCGGGCGGGGCCGGAGGTGAGGGTGAGTCAACCGCCGACGGTGGTCGCCTGCTTCTGCACGACCTCACCGTTGGGGCCAAGCACCACCACCACGGCCGCCGCACCGAGCTGATCGTCGTCGGCCACCGCGAGGTTGGCCTTGCCACCCTCCAGCGTCTTCACACTGGCCGCCAGCGAGGTCGAGGCCAAGGCCGCCTTGGTCCGGATGTCGATCTGAAGTCCCTCGGCCAGGGTCTCGACCGCGACGATGCAGCGCAGCCCCTTCCAGGTCAGGGCGCGAATCTCGGCCTTCAGGTCCGCCGCGCCGGCATCCGCGATCTCCAGGAAGAGGACTGGCACCAGGCACTCCTGCAGGCTCAGGCCGCCATGGGCGTAGTCGTTCCCGGCGATGAAACAGGAGACACCAGGCGCGTAGGCGACTTGAACCTGGCCACACCAGCTCCAGCCAAAGGTGAGCGAGGTTCCGTGCGCACTGTCCTTGAGGATGGCGCAGCGCCCCCCTGTCGTCTCGGTCTGATGTTTGGGCAGCTCGGACTTGGGCAGTCCGCCGGGGAGGAGCAGCCACCCATGATCTGTCACGATGCGGAACCGCTTCCAACCCGCCTGCTGTAGCTCGGAGAGGCGCTCCAGTACCTGGGCGAGTTGGGTGTCGAGATCGCGCGCCAGACGCACTCCATGGGCATGGCCATAGTGATCGAGATCCCCGGCCTCGGTCCAGGCCCGGCCGGTCGGATCTCCGGTCGCCTGGCTGTCCAGCGGCTGGATCCCCTGCTCAGTGAGCAGCCGACGGAAATGATGTCCCGAGAGCGGCTTGCCATCGCTGGCCACGCGCGGGAGGAAATCCTGGTCGGCCGCGTCGCCCGCGACCAGGTGCGCCACGGGGGAGCACCACACCTTGCCCGAGGCAGTGACCGACGGTAGGCTGGTCCAGCGCGCCTCCAGTTCGACCTTGCCGAGCCTGTCCAGGCGCTCCTTGAGCCCAACCGCTACGTCGTAGCGCAGACCGTCCACGAAGACCGTGCAAACCCCATCGTCCGACCCCTCGCTCAGGCTCGCTGGTATCGTCACGCCAAAACCACCCAGGATCCTGGTGGCCTCTTGCAACCGCCTGGCGGACTCCTCGATCCAGGGCAAATAGAGGGCGCGCACGGCCGCGGCGACCGCGTCGAGATCGGCTTTGGTCTGGACGGCTCCCAGGGCGCGGAGTGCCGCCGCATCCACGCGCCAGCCGCCATCTTGATAGCTCCTGGCCAGTTGTTCGGGTGTTGTCCCGGTCGGGAGCGGCTGGCTGCGCGTGGCCAGCTCCGCCAGGTGTCCCAGGGCCGTCACCACCGGCGACAAGCCCATCCGCCGCCACAGCCAGTCGCGCCGTCCCCCATGTTTCTGTTCGGCCTCCAGAACGGCCGCTCGTGCCGTGTCGGAGGGCATGGCGCCGCACGCTGACAGCGCGTAGCGCAGGGCGGCCTCTGCCTGCTCGTTCACCTGGGGATAGCCGGCCAGCGCCGAGGGTTCAACGAATAGCTCCAACTGTCCCTGCGGCGGCTGGACCTTCAGCAGCCGCGCGTAGACGTTGGGGAAGCTCGTGAACGAATCGCGGTAAAGCTCCGCGACGGCCGACCACTGGCCATCCCCATTGGCCAACCGCTCGGCTGCGGCGAGGGGGCCGTCATTCACCGGATGAAAACCGAAATCCGCCTTGCAGCGTTTCAGGAAGACGCTCCAGCGGGTGTTACCCCATTGCTTCTGGGCCGCCTCGGGGTCGTTCATCCACACCAGCAGGTCTCGCGTGGGGTTTGGCGCCAGCAGACTGTGCAGCCACTCGGCGTTGATCTG
>NZ_CAIPNF010000066.1 GCF_903866365.1 uncultured Thiocystis sp. | reverse complement strand
GCCGTGGCCTGGAACTGAATGCCGATGGACTGACGATATTCGCGATCCAGCGGTTGGCCCTTGAACAGCACGCGCCCCGAGGTCGGCGGCTGGATGCCCTCCAGCATCTCCAGGGTCGTCGTCTTTCCGGCCCCGTTCGGTCCCAGCAGACCGAAGCACTGCCCGGACTCGACCCTGAAGCTGATGCCGTCCACGGCGCGCACGCCGGGATAGAGCCGGATCAGATCATGCGCTTCGATCAAAATCGTCATGATAAAGCCGCCATCTTGGGACGATGCCATCGTCCGGATCTCGGAACGACTGGTTGATGAAGCACATTCAGCCCCCGGTCACCGGCGGAAAAAATGCAACCTCGTCGCCATCGCGAATGGACGTTCCGGGCTGGACAATCTCCTGATTGACCGCGCTCATGAACCGCTCGCCCTCGCCGAGCGCCTCCGCCCAGAGTCCGCCGCGCGCACGCAAATGCGCCAGCAGATCCGCGATCGTGCCGACCCCCGCCGGCAGATCCAGTCGTTCCTCCTGACAGCCGAGCCGTTCGCGCAGTCGGGCAAAGTAGAGAATCTTGATCATTGGGTCTGGATTCGCTCGGTTGAAGGGTCAGTGCAGCAAATCGGCGAACGGCATGAAATCAACCAACTCACCGCGCCGGGTCGCCCGTCCCGGCGGAATCTCGATCAGACCGTCCGCCCAGGCAACCGAAGACAGAACCGCCGAGGAGCGGGTCGGAAAGACCGCCAGTTCAAGCTCGCCATCGTCGCCGGTCTGAAGACGGGCGCGATGGAACTCGGTCCGTTTGTCCGGTTTCGGCCAGTCGAACCCGGCGCGGATCTTGAGAACGCGCGGCGCGAGATCCCCCGTCGCCCCCTGACGCCGCAGCACCACCGGACGGGCAAACAGACAGAAGGTGACGAAGAGCGACACCGGATTACCGGGCGCGCCCAGAACGGGCGTGCCCTGGACCCAGCCGAACGCGACCGGCTTGCCGGGACGGATCGCGATATTCCAGAGATCCAGGGTGCCGATCTTCTCGACCGCGGGCTTGAGATGGTCCTCCTCGCCGACCGACACCCCGCCGCTGGCGAGGATCAGATCCGCCTCGCGCGCCCCGCGCGTCAGTGCGTCGGTGGTCGCGTCCAGGGTATCCGCGACGATCCCGAGATCCACCACCTCGCAGCCCAAGCCTTGCAGCAGACCGATCAGCAGAAAACGGTTGGAGTTGTAGATCTGACTCGGCCCCAGCGGCTCGCCCGGCATCGCCAGTTCGTCGCCGCTGGCCAGGATCGCGACCCGCAGACGCCGATAGACCGGCAAGCGTGCGACGCCGACCGAGGCGGCCAGCCCGAGATGCTGGGGCGCGAGCCGCGTGCCGGCGGCGATCACTTCGGCCCCGGCGCGGATGTCCTCGCCGGCGCGGCGGATGTTCGCGCCGGCCTTGCAGTCCAGCGGGATGCGCACCCGGTCGCCGTCGCGCTCGCAGATCTCCTGCACCACCACCGTATCGGCACCGCCCGGAGTGGGCGCGCCGGTGAAGATGCGCGCGGCGGTTCCCGGCTCCAGATCGACGCCGGTCGACCCGGTGGGAATCCGTTGACCGACCCGCAGCCAACCGTCCTCCGCGGCCAGATCCGCGTGACGGATGGCGTACCCGTCCATCGCGCTGTTGTCCCAGCCGGGGACATCGATGGCGCTCGTCACCGGCGCCGCCAGCACACGCCCGAGCGCCGTGTCGGTCGTAATGGATTCGGTGTCCACGATCGGCTGGACCCGCGACAGCAGAAAGTCGATGGCCTCCTGCTTGGTCAGCGTGGGGCGTTTTTCCGCGGCTGGAGCCGGGCAGTCGTTGTGGGTCGTCATAGAGCTTCAGCGTTCGCGCAGACGCGGGATGAGTTGGGCGAAATTACAGGGTCGGGTGCGAATATCCAGTTGGGGCAGCAGGATCCCATCCCAAGCCGTCCGGCAGGCGCCGGTCGAGCCCGGCAGACAGAAGACGAAGGTGCCGTTGGCCAATCCGGCGAAGGCGCGCGACTGGAGGGTCGAGGCGCCAATCTCGGCGAACGAGATCTGGCGAAAAAGCTCGCCGAAGCCTTCGACCACCTTGTCGAGCAGCGGCGTGACGGCCTCGGGCGTGCTGTCGCGCCCGGTGACGCCGGTCCCGCCGGTGCTCAGGACGACCTGCACCTCGGGATCGGCGATCCAGCGCGAAACTGCCGCACGCAGTTGATAGACATCGTCACGGACAATCTCTTTCGCCACGACCCGGTGACCCGCCGACTCGGCGCGTTCCTTCAGCAGCTTGCCGGAGGTGTCCTGGTCCTCGCCCCGACTGTCCGAGACCGTCAGCAGCGCGATGTTAAGCGGTAGAAAGGGCTGTTCGGTAAAATGCTCGGTCATTGTTCAACTCTCAATCGGTTGTCCATCTGGGCGATCAATCCTCCGAAGGTCTCCCCATCCCCGCCCGCACGCAGCGCAGGAGCCCGTAATCGTAACGCCCCTCGAAGGCATCGAAGACCGGTTTCAGCCCCATCATCGCGCCCTCGGGCAGTTGGTCGAAGGCGAATTCGATCCGTCGCCGGGTCTCTGCGTCGAGCGTGACCACGTCCTCGACCGTCAGCTCCCCTTCCTCGATGCACCGCGACAGATGGGTGTAGATCGTCGTGGATTTGAGGTTTCGATGCAGGGCGATCGCCTCCGGATCCATCCCTTTGCGGAAAAGTTCCAGGGTGACCACGAGCGTGTCGCCCAAATCTCCGGACTCCCAGATTCGCCCCGCGGACGGCGCGGCACGGGCGACGGACCGCAACGGCAGCGGCGGCAGCCCCGACGGACGGCCATGCCGTGCCGCGTGCTCGGACAACACCCGCAGAAACTCCGCGCCGAAGCGTTCCAGCTTGGCCTGTCCGACTCCCGTGATCTGGCTGAGTTCGTCCCGCGTGCGCGGACGATAGGTCAGGATCTCGCGCAGCGTGGCGTCGGCGAAGATGACATAGGCGGGCACGTTCTGCGCCAGCGCCAGTTGGCGACGCTGCTCGCGCAACGCCTGCCACAGCACCGCCGCCTCCGGATCGGTCGGGGCCGCGGACACCGGGGCGCGCGACGAGGCACCGCTCTTGCGCTCGGGATCGCGGCGCAGCCGGATGGCACGCTCGCCGCGCAGCAGCGGGCGGCTCTGCTCGGTCAGCTTGAGCGCGCCATGGCCTTCCATGTCCACCGCGACCAGGCCCGCCGCCACCAGTTGTCGGTAGACCGAGCGCCATTGATCGGCGCTCACGGGCTTGCCGTCGACCTCTTTGCCGATGCCGAAGGTGCTCACCCGGTCGTGTCCGAAGCGACGGATGCGTTCCAGGCTCTTGCCGAGCAGCACATCGACCAGATAGGCGCTGCCGAAGCGCTGGCCGGTACGATAGATGCACGACAGCGCCATCTGGGCCGCAAGCGTGCCGTCCCAGGTCTCGACCGGCTCCTGGCAGGTATCGCAGTTGCCGCAGGGCTTGGGCAGGGTCTCGCCGAAATAGTGGAGCATCACCTGACGCCGGCACTCGGTGGTCTCGCAATACCCGAGCATGCCGTCGAGCTTGTGCAGCTCGATGCGCTTGAAGTGCTCCTCCGCCTCCGAGTCCTCGATGATCCGGCGCAGCATCACCACGTCGCCGAGCCCATAGGTCATCCAGGCATCCGCCGGCTGACCGTCGCGTCCGGCGCGGCCGGTCTCCTGATAATAGGCTTCGAGACTTTTCGGCAGATCCAGATGGGCGACGAAACGCACATCCGGCTTGTCGATGCCCATGCCGAAAGCGATGGTCGCCACCATGACGACGCCCTCCTCGCGCAGAAAACGGGCCTGATGCGCGCGGCGCGTGTCGGCGGGCAGACCGGCATGATAGGGCAGCGCCGGAAAGCCCTGCCCCTGGAGAAAGGTCGCGGTTTCGTCGACCCGGCGGCGCGACAGACAGTAGACGATGCCCGCGTCCTCGGGATGCTCGCGACGCAGAAAGGCCAGCAGTTGCTGACGCGGATTGGCCTTTTCGACGATGCGGTAGCGAATGTTCGGGCGGTCGAAGCTGGAGACGAACTGGCGCGCCCGGCCCAGGCTCAGACGGGTGACGATCTCGTTGCGGGTCGGGGTATCGGCGGTGGCGGTGAGCGCGATGCGCGGCACCTGTGGCCAGCGCGTGTGCAGGCGGTCGAGTTGGATATACTCGGGCCGGAAGTCGTGCCCCCATTGAGACACGCAA
The DNA here is from genome assembly GCF_903866365.1 of uncultured Thiocystis sp. Classification (GTDB taxonomy): domain Bacteria; phylum Pseudomonadota; class Gammaproteobacteria; order Chromatiales; family Chromatiaceae; genus Chromatium. The sequence continues at coordinate 14,384 of NZ_CAIPNF010000066.1, read as the reverse complement.
TGCGCCTCGTCGATGGCGAAGAGCGCGACCGGAATGCGGTCGAGCAGATCCTCGAAGCGCTCGGTTAGCAAACGTTCCGGAGCGACATAGAGCAGATCCAGCCGACCCGACAGAAGCGCCTGCTCGACCGCGCGCGCCTTGTCGGGGGTGAGCGAGGAGTTCAGAAAGGCCGCCCGCACGCCAAGCTGCGTCAGCGCGTCCACCTGATCCTGCATCAGCGCGATCAGCGGCGAGACGACGATCCCGGTTCCCGGACGCAACAGCGCCGGAATCTGATAACAGAGCGATTTGCCACCGCCGGTCGGCATCAGCACCAGCGCATCGCCCCCGCCAATCACCAAATCGATGATCTCAGCCTGAGCGCCGCGGAAGCGATCGAAGCCGAAGACCCGGTTCAGAAGGCGCAGCGGCGTTTCGTCCAACTGGTCCATCCGGGCGTCGGTCATCGTGTCAGCCACCGTCGCTCGGTCCGCGCAGCGGACCCTACGGTAGGGTCCGCTGCGCGGACCATCGGCCGATTGGCTTTGGCCGGAGCCGTCGCCACTATTTCAATCGGGTCAGTCACTCTGGATGATCGCTCCGTCAATGGTAACCGCCTCACCAGCAGGGCGCCGCGACGCTCGACATCGCACCGAAGGCATCCCAGGGGGTCGGCATCGGCATGCCACCCCAAGGGCCGCCGGACTTGACGCGAATCACGTACTCGGCCCATTGCAGCGGACGCGGCAGATAACCGACCTGGGCGGCAATCGCATGCAGTTCGGAGACAAAGGCGATGTCGCACCCGGTCGCGGAACCCGGCGCGGCCGTGCACAGATCATGGCGCATGCAGGCGGCGTCGAAGGCATCGACCGGCGGCGGAAAGCCGCCATTCGGATAGTTGATCCCGCACCAGTTGCCATAGAGCGGCATGCATTTAAACGCGGCGGATTCGGTGGCTAGGGCGGCGAGCAGTGCACCGGTCAGACATTTCAGAATCGTTGCGCGGGTCATGGGATCTCCTCGGTTTGATCAGAGGTGAGGTGGATAAGGAAAATTTTTTCAGCACGTTTCGGGAACAGCAGGACGTCCAGCGCCCGTCTTCGATTTTTGCAAATCGCCGGGTTGATTGCGCACTGTCAGCATTCCTGAGTCGTCACACGGATCCGTTAAAAAGCCAATAACTTATAGCTTTTCGAGTGTGATTGAACCTCATGATTTGACGACGGAGAATAAGAATGAACAAACCGAGCGCAATGCAAATCGTGTTGGCATCGGCGGCCTTGGCTTGGTTGCTGAGTATGCCATACGAATTGGTGCTAGCGGCAAAGGCAGACGTGGTCGCTTTGGAAGACCTCGGGAAACGGGGCTTTTCGACCCGATTTCATGCCCAAAGGGGAAACCATCCTGCTCCAGTTGCCATGACCCCAGCGCCGGCTGGACGGGGCCGAATTCAAAATGGATGCGGTTTCAATCAAGGCCCAATCAACGCCAGCAGCAACCCCGCCGCGACCGCCGAGCCGATGACCCCGGCCACGTTCGGCCCCATGGCATGCATCAGCAGGAAGTTGTGCGGATCCGTTTCCTGCCCGACCTTGTTGGCGACCCGCGCGGCCATGGGCACGGCGGAGACGCCGGCGGCGCCGATCAATGGGTTCATCTTACCGCCCGTGGCGTAGCACATGACCTTGCCCATCAACACCCCGGCGGCGGTGCCGATGCAGAACGCAAAGGCCCCGAGCAGCAGGATGCCGAGCGTTTCCAGGTTGAGAAACTTGTCCGCCGAGAGCTTGGAGCCGACCGCCAGGCCCAGCAGGATGGTGACGATGTTGATGATCTCGTTCTGGGCCGCGCGGCTCAGACGCTCGACCACGCCGGCTTCGCGCAGCAGATTGCCGAAGGTCAGCATCCCGATCAACGGGGCCGCCGAGGGCAGCAGCAGGGCGCACAGGATCAGCACCACGAAGGGAAACAGGATGCGCTCCAGCCGCGAGACCGGACGCATCTGCTCCATCACGACGGCCCGCTCCTTGTGCGTGGTCAGCGCGCGCATGATCGGCGGCTGAATGAGTCGCGAAGATGCCGAATTGGGCCGCGGCCCCGAGTAGCAGAGTGGTTGGTTTTCCATGTTGGTCAGCATGCCGCCCGGCACCTGGGCGACCAGAATGCGCGAGTCCACGCCCTTCAGCGCGCCCTCGAAACGGGCGTATTTCTTGCGCACCTCGCGGAAATAGGCGGCGATCTCTTCGAGCAGCAGCCTCTGCTGGGGCGTGTTGGGCATCGCCGCCTTGAGTTGGCGCAAACGGTCCCAGGGATCCTCACCCAGATAGCGGATGCAGGCGTCGAAGGTCGTGCCGCCCCAGGTTTCCAGCGACCAGTAGCCCACCTGATCCAACTTTGCGGCGATGGGGAGCATGTCCTCAATGCGCATGCGGGTTGCGAGCAGCATTGATGGGCATCGCGCAGGACGACATCGGTGATACCAAGCGGAGGGTGTTGAGTTATGGAGCCTGTTTCTGTCAGTGTGCCCGGACCGGACGCGCTCGGCGCCTGGAGCAAAGGTGATCGATGGAGTACGGAAGAATCGGCGGGGACGAGCGATGGGGTCTCAGTGGTGGCGACGGTAACGCGCGACGGCAGCTGCGATGACCGCGATCAGGTCGTCGGGCGCGGCGGACGGAGACTGCGGTTACGTGGTCGGAAGCGACAGCGCCTCCTCCGGCGCCAGGCGCAGGCTCTCGATTAATAACGCACTTTCATTCATGCTCTAGGATCCCATCGGGAAAGCCAATCGGCTCGGATACCGCAAACTCGCGAGCGTAACCGTGATGAGGGCAATCGGCAAGGTTTGGCGGCGTCGCTGGCGGGCTTTCGCCCTGAGCGGTCTGCTCGTCGCGCTGATCGCGGGTGCCCTGTCCAGCATCAATGCGCGCATCGCCGCCACCGAACTCCCCGCGATCAATCCCGTCGTTTCTTCCCTCATGCTCGACCGGGATGGGCGTTTGCTGCGTCCCTTCACCGTCGCTGGCGGACGCTGGCGCCTGCCGGTCAGTCTGGATCAGGTCGATCCGGGCTATCTCGCCATGCTGCTGGCGGTGGAGGATCGACGTTTTCGCGCGCATGCCGGCGTCGATCCGCGCGCGCTACTGCGTGCCGCCTGGCAGTTCATGACCAACGGACGCATCGTCTCCGGTGGCTCCACTCTGACCATGCAAGTGGCCCGGCTGCTGGAGGGCGAGTCGACCCGACGGCTGTCCGGCAAGCTGCATCAGATCCGCCTTGCGCTGGCCCTGGAACGCCGGCTGGACAAGAACGCTATTTTGACCGCTTACCTGACGCTGGCGCCCTATGGCGGCAATCTCGAAGGGGTACGCGCCGCCGCGCTGGCCTGGTTCGGCAAGGAGCCGCACCGTCTGAGCGCCGCCGAATCCGCCCTGCTGGTGGCCCTGCCCCAAGCGCCGGAGTCGCGTCGCCCCGATCGCGACCCGGCCGCCCTGCGCCGGGCGCGCGACCGCATTCTGCAACGCGCGCATCGTCTCGGCGTCATCGACGGGATCGCGCTGGCCGCCGCGCTGCGCGAACCGGTGCCGACCGAGCGGCGACCCTTCCCGATGCTCGCCGCCCATCTGACCTGGCGCTTGCATCGGGCGCACCCGGAGCAGGCCAGCCAGCGCCTGACCATCGATGCCGGGCTCCAGCAACGCCTGGAACGCCTGGCCGCCGAGCGCGCGCCCGCGCTGGGCGCCAAGGTCTCGCTCGCCCTGCTGGCGGTCGATCACGTCACCGGCGAGGTGCTGGCCGCGGTCGGTTCGGCGGATCTGTTCGACGACGGGCGACGCGGCTATATCGACATGACCCGCGCCCCGCGCTCGCCCGGCTCCACGCTCAAGCCGCTGATCTACGGGCTCGCCTTCGAGGACGGCATTGCACACCCCGAAAGCCTGATCGAGGATCGCCCGAGCGGCTTCGCCGGCTATGTCCCGACCAACTTCGACCGCGAGTTCCAGGGCACGGTGACGGTGCGCCGGGCGCTGCAACTCTCGCTGAACATCCCCGCGATCCAGCTTCTCGACGCCGTGGGACCGGAGCGTCTGGCGGCGCGTCTGCGCCGCGCCGGCGCCCGTCCGCGGCTGCCCGACCGATCGCCGCCGGGGCTCGCCATCGGACTGGGCGGGGTCGGTCTGACTCTGACCGATCTGGTGCGACTCTATGCCGCCATCGCGCGGGGCGGAGCGGCGGTCGTGCTGAAGGAGCGGCTGAATGGAACGCACACGGGAAACGCGCTTGGGGTGCCAAGCGATCCGTCCGCCGCGACTCACGGACCGCCGGTGCTCGACGCGCGCGCGGCCTGGTCGGTCGCCTCAATTCTCGCCGGCGCGCCCACCCCGATGCACACCCCGACTGGCGGCATCGCCTTCAAGACCGGCACCTCCTATGGCTACCGCGACGCCTGGGCAATCGGTTTCGACGGTCGTCATGTCGTCGGCGTCTGGACCGGACGCCCGGATGGCGCGCCGGTGCCGGGTCTGGTCGGTCTGGAGGCCGCCGCGCCCATCCTGTTCGACGCCTTCGCCCGTCTGGGTCCGCGCGTCCCGCTGCCGTCGGCACCGCCCGGTATCCTGACCGCCGCCAATTCCGCCGCGTTGCCGCCGCCGCTGCAACGGGTGCGCGACCCCCGACGCGCTGGCGCAGCGGATGCGACAGACGCTGTCCTGGAGATCGCCTATCCTCCTTCCGGTGCGCGGATCGATCTGGGGTTTGCGGCTGGTCGGGGCGCCGATCTGGCGCTCAAGGTTCGGGGCGGTACGCCGCCCTTTGTCTGGTTCGCCAATGGCGTGCCGATCATGCGCGCGCCCTTCGACCGCACCGCCCGCTGGACCCCGGATGGTCCAGGATTCGTTGTCATTTCGTTGATCGATGGCCGGGGTGCGGCGGCACGCGCGATGGTGTTTCTGGAGTGAAATTTATTGTCTGTGAAAAACGCAACCGGTAGCCGTAAAATACAACCGAACGAACGGCTGTCTCCATCAACACGTATTGCCGCGCATGGGGTGATTGCACATGGACCGTCGCCTGAGCGAGATGTCCGCAACGTATGAAGCAGCCAGCAGCCAGCAGCCAGCAGCCAGCAGCCAGCAGCCAGCAGCCAGCAGCCAGCAGCCAGCAGCCAGCAGCCAGCAGCCAGAAATTGTCGTCCGCGGCGCCGCGTTGTCAATGCGGCCAATCGGCGATGGCGTTTCGTGTGTGCGGTTTCTGGACAGGCCTTCGCCGACACCGGATGCCGACGCCCGTATCGCCCATGCCAAATCACGCTAAACCCCTGCATCGCCCTCGCCGGATCCTAGGCGTTTCGTGCGGAGAGATGCGCGCATTCGGGCGTGCCGGCCTGCGCTCGCTCTGTCTTGGCGCCTGCCTGTTGTCGGTGCTCCAGGTGGGATCTGCCGCGGAACAGGCGGCGGACGATCCCGATCTCCACAACCTGCTCGCGCTCCTGGAAACCGAAACCGAACTCGCCACCAAGACGGGCATGAACGCGAACTTCATCCCCGGCATCGCGACCGTCCTGAACGGCGACGAACTGCTCGCGCGCGGGGCGCGCACGGTCTGGGAGTCGCTGTCGCTGGTGCCCGGCATCACCCAAGGGCTCGAAATGACCGGCGAGCGTCAGATCCTGAGCCGTGGCGTGGGCTTCGGCTACGCCTCGGGCAATGTCAAGATCCTGCTCGATGGCGTATCCATGAACTCCACGCTACTCGCGACCGCCAACGCGGTGCTCAACATCCCGATCGAGCAGATCGAGCGTATCGAGGTCATCCGCGGTCCCGGCTCCTCGGTGCATGGCGAGTATGCCTACGCGGGCGTGGTCAACATCATCACCCGCAAACAGGAGCGAACCCTGCATCTCCAGTCCAACGATGGCGCGGACACGGGCGGCGGCGGGGTCTGGAACTGGCATGATCCGAAGCGGAAGCTGCGTTTTTCCATGAACCTGGCCGGGCTTGAGGGCGATGGCAATCATGTCAAGGTCGCGGAGGATGCCCTGTTCTCGACCGGCGAGCCGGAACTCTCGAACGCGCCGGGTCGCTCCAACGAGGCCAGTCGCTATAAGGGAGTCTTCGCCGACCTGCAATGGCGCGACACCTTCGCATCGGTCAAGCTTCTGGAAGACGACTATGGCGATCATTTTGGGATCAACCACTTTTTGCCCCCACAGGATCATAATCTCGCCTCCCGGAATCGTTATCTGACCGCCGAGGTTGGACAGAACCTGCGCTTCTCCGAGTCGCTCGACGCGCGCGTTCGTCTGGAGGCATTGCAGCATGAGCGCGACCGCAACGATCTCTACGTGTTTCCCGCGAGCTATCTCGCCGACCAGCCGATCTACATGGATCAGGACTATCGCGAAACCCGCACTCTGGGGGCGGCCGACATCCACTGGCGGCCCGCGTCGCGTCATGAACTGCTGTTCGGGCTGGAGGCCAGTCAGGTGGAGGTCGACCAGGCAAGCTGGGACTGGTCCGGTCTGCCCTTCGAGATCCCCGCGACCTGGCTGGATCTCGATCGCGAGCGGCAGATTCTCAGCGCCATCGCGCAGGATCAGTTTCGCGTCAGCGAGCGGGTCACGCTGACCGGAACCCTGCGCTATGACGATTACAGCGATGTGGGCGCCTTCCTGAGTCCACGCCTGGCTGCGGTGTGGCGAGTCGATCCGGAGAACGTGCTCAAATTTCAGTATGCGCGGGCCTTTCGTCCGCCGACCTTCTATGAGCTGGAATATGCCGCCCAGTCTTCCCTCGACGCCAGCGAGATTGCGACCTACGAATTGGGCTACATCCTGACCAAATCCCAGTGGGAAGGGCACCTGACCCTCTTCCACTCCGACTTGACCCAGCCGATCGCCTTCGATGAGGTCGAGGATGACGGCTATGTCAACAACCCGGATACCCGACTGCGCGGGATCGAGTTGGAATACGTGCATCGTCTCGGTTCCAGGCTCAAACTCGATGCCAACCTGTCCTATGTGGATGCCACGCGCCCCGCCACCGATCAAGCCCTGCCGGGCGGCGCCAGCTTGTTGGGGAATCTGGCGCTGCTATGGAAACCGCGCGACCGCTGGACCGCGGCGTTGCAACTGCGCTATGTCGGCGAACGCGAGCGTCAGGAACTCACGATGCGCGAACCGATCGATCCCTACACGCAATTGGATTTCACCCTGAATTACCGCACGCCGGTCAAAGGGGTGTTTGCCTCTCTGGGGATCAAGAACCTGACCGATGCCGATATCCGCTATCCCGATCAGCTCACCAGTTTCGGCGGGGTCGATCTACCCTATGCGGATGGCTATCCGCGCCCTGGCCGCCGCTGGTGGCTGTCGGTCGGCTACGCCTTCTGACGGCGCCCCGCCCGCCATGATCCTCGCTGCCTCCATGCTGGCTCGGTCGCTGTGGCTGGGACTGTCGCTGTGCCTGCCGCTGTGGGTCGGGATGCCCGTGGCGCGTGCTGAAACCCCGGCGCTCTGGCAGGAGGACGCGCAACGTCTGCGGGTGGGACTGACGATCTTTCCCGCCTGTCTGGGCGCGCTGGAATCGCTGGACGACGCGCTCGCCCCGGACGGCTCGCTGCGGGTGCTGGTCGTCTACGAAGGGTCCGACGCGCCCGCCCGGCAAGCCGTCTCCAGCCTGGAGACCATCGACCGGATCCGCGGCCATCCGCTGCGCGCGAGCATCCTGTCCGCCAGCGCGCTCGATCAGGGGACCGGCGGGCGAGTGGCCGGGATCTTCGTCGCCAGCGTCGAGCTGACTCCCAAACGGTTGCGAACCTGGTCCGAGCGCGACCAGGTGATGGTGTTTTCGCCCTTCGCCGGCGCCGTGGAGGCGGGCGCGGTGGCCGGCATTCATGTCGCCGACCGGATTCTGCCGGCGATCAACCGAATCCAGGCGCAACGCGCCCGCATCCGCTTCAAGCCGTTCTTTCTAAAGGTGGCCTGGCAGTATGAATAAGACCGCCTTCACCGCCATCCTTCCTCGTTCGCCGGGATCGGAAAGAAATCTCGCGCTGATCTTTGGCCTGCTCGGTGTGATGCTCGCCGCCTCGATCGCGCTGCACTGGTTCCTGGTGCTGGAACCGACCCTGCGCGCGGAGGCCGAGAGTCGCGCGACCGCCCTGGCCTCCGCCCATCTCCAGGGGGTTGACGAACTGCTCGACCGCGACCTGCCGCCGGCGCGCCTGGAGCAGGAGTTGCTGACCCTGTTGGACGCTATCCTGCTGCTTAAGGAACAGCCCACGGGGATGCCATTCGTCCAGAGGATCGAATTGCGCTTCGACGATGGCGAGTTGGATGCGCCGCGCGGGAGTCTCGACCAGTTCCGGGGTGCCAGGAAGGAGGATTGCGCCAACTGTTTTGTCGCCGACATCCCGATCTACCATCCGCGCAGTCATCAGCTCATCGGGATCGCGACCTGTTACTCCAATCCCTGGGCGTTCGAGCATCTGATCCTGGACATCCGCGTCAAGCTGCTCTGGGTGGGCGGGTTCGTGCTTCTGCTGATCGGTATCGCCTGGTTGGAAACCAGCCGGCTGCTGCGGCGCCTGGGCGAAAGCGAGTCCAATCTGAGCAATGTTTTCGAGGCCGCGCCCTTCCCCATGATGCTTCACGAGCCCAGCCAACTCGGATTGCGACAGGCCAATCGCGCGGCCAAGGACTATCTCGCGCTCCGCGAGGATGCCAGCGGACGTTTCTCCAGCGAATCTTGGCTGGCGCTCAAGGCTGCCGGTTTGCCGGGCGACGACGGCGAGGCCCGCGAAATGCGTCTCCCCGCCACGGACGGCGCCCCGCGCTGGGCCCTGGTCTCGGCGATCGCCCTGCGGTTTTCCGGCACGGCCAGCCGGCTCGTCTCGCTGGTCGACGTCTCGGAGATGAAGCGGAGTCAGGACGAACTGCGCGTGGCGTCGCTCACCGACGGGCTCACCGGACTCTACAACCGGCGCTACCTCTTTCAGCGGCTGACCAGCGAGATCGACCTGGTCAACCGTTATGGCCATCCGCTGTCCATCGTCCTGTTCGATCTGGATCACTTCAAGACCGTCAACGACACCTACGGGCACGGCGCCGGCGACGAGGTTCTGATCCAGGTCGCCGCCGCGCTCGGCGACTGCATTCGCGATGTCGATGTCGCCGGTCGCTATGGCGGGGAGGAATTTCTCCTGATCCTGCCCCACTCGGACGCCTCGGACGCCATGGACGTGGCGGAAAGAATCCGCGTCAAGCTCAAGGAAAAGGCGTGGCCGCAGCCGCGCCTGCAAGTGACCATCAGCGGCGGCATCCGCCAATACAGTGGCGAAAGTCTCGATGAATTCGTCGAGGCCGCCGATCGCAAGCTCTATGAAGCGAAAGAGGCCGGGCGGGATCGGGCGATGTAAACCATCTTCCGAAAATTAGGCCGATCCATCGGCGCTCAGCCTTTGCTAACCGTTCGTCAGGCTGCGCTTGACTTCGTCTTGCGCCAATTGGAGAAGCAAGCGGAGCGCATGATTGACGGATGCGGAATCCTTGAAGACGCTTGCGACATCCGGCTCAAGGAGAACCACGTTCGTTCCCTCAAGATACGCTTTACGATGCCGACCGCGCTCGCCTTGTGCAAAGTCGTACTCGGGTCGCATGTCGCTTGACTCAATGTCTTGACTCATAGGATTTCTGCTCCGCTCGCGATGCCGGTCTTGCGGTGATGATGCGGATGTGATGTGGTTCGCGCTCAGTGTAGGAGACAACCAGGATTCGTCCCAGTTCAGATCGTCCAACGCTCAAAAATCGATACTCTCCGTGAGAGTGGTCTGGGTCCGAGATGGTCAGTTCCAGGGGGTCGGCAAAGATGGTCCGGGCTTCTTCAAAGCCAACACCATGTTTCTTGCGATTACTCGCTGCCTTGCCTGGGTTCCACTCGAAATCCATACGCTCAATCACTGTCAATCCGGGGGGGTTCCGCCCGGTGTCACGAGAACATCGCCGTCTGCCGCTGGAGATCGATCCAGAGGGGCACTCAAGAACGACACCCAAGACCGCCTTTATTCCGTTCGCGACAGCCGACAACCTGTCGGCGGTCCCAGGGGTCGACGCAAAACCGTCAGCCCTTCATCGAGGAAAAGAACTCGTCATTGGTTTTGGTCGCCTTGAGCTTGTCGTGCAAAAACTCCATCGCGGCCAGCTCGTCCATCGGATGCAGGATCTTGCGCAGAATCCACATCTTCTGCAACTCCGCCGGACCCATCAGCAGTTCCTCGCGGCGGGTGCCGGAGCGGTTGATGTTGATCGAGGGGAAAATCCGCCGCTCGGCGATGCGGCGATCCATGTGGATCTCCATGTTGCCGGTGCCCTTGAATTCCTCGTAGATCACATCGTCCATGCGCGAGCCGGTATCGACCAGCGCGGTGGCCAGGATGGTCAGACTGCCGCCTTCCTCGACATTGCGGGCCGCGCCGAAGAATCGCTTGGGTCGTTGCAGCGCGTTGGCGTCCACGCCGCCGGTCAACACCTTGCCGGATGAAGGCACCACGGTGTTGTAGGCGCGCGCCAGACGGGTGATGGAGTCGAGCAGAATCACCACGTCCAGCTTGTGCTCGACCAATCGCTTGGCCTTCTCGATCACCATCTCGGCGACCTGAACGTGACGGGTCGCCGGTTCGTCGAAGGTCGACGAAATCACCTCGCCGCGCACCGAGCGGGCCATTTCGGTGACCTCCTCCGGGCGCTCGTCGATCAGCAGCACAATCAGATAACAGTCCGGATGATTGTGTCCGATCGATTGTGCGATGTTCTGCAACATCATGGTCTTACCGGCCTTGGGCGGCGAGACGATGAGTCCGCGCTGACCCTTGCCGATGGGCGCGACCAGATCGATGGTGCGCGCCGTGATGTCCTCGGTGCTGCCGTTGCCGATCTCTAGCCCGAGCCGCTTGTTGGCGAACAGCGGGGTGAAGTTCTCGAACAGAATCTTCGACTTGGCGTTTTCGGGCCGGTCGAAGTTGATGTCGTTGACCTTCAGCAGCGCGAAATAACGCTCGCCGTCCTTGGGCGGACGAATCTTGCCGGAAATCGTATCGCCAGTGCGCAGCGCGAAGCGGCGGATCTGGCTGGGCGAGACATAGATGTCGTCGGGGCCGGCGAGGTAGGAGGCATCGGCGGAGCGCAGAAAGCCGAAGCCGTCCGACAGAATTTCCAGCACGCCGTCGCCGGAGATATCCTCGCCCCGCTTGGCCTGGGCCTTGAGGATGGCAAAGATCAGGTCCTGTTTGCGGGAGCGTCCGACGCCCTCGATTTCCATGGATTGAGCCAGGGCAACCAGCTCGGGGACAGGCGTCTTCTTCAGTTCGGTTAGATTCATCGCGATTTTCGTTAAAGGACAGAGGTCATGGCTGGTCGGCAGCGCCCGTGAAGGGCCAGAGTCGCGCGGGAAGGCGACTGAAGGGCGGCAGCTTACCGGAGAGAGGACGCCCGGTCGGGCGCCCCGTGTTGGTTTATTCTAGGCAATTTCCTGAAGGGCACGCAGGTATTTTCGGCAAAGTCGGCAATTCGCCTCAAAGGTTGCTGTCGATGAAAGCCGTCAACTGCGACTTGGACACCGCCCCGACCTTGGTCGCCTCGACCTCGCCGGCGCGAAACAGCATCAGCGTCGGGATGCCGCGAATGCCATAACGTGGCGGCGTGCCGGGGTTCTCGTCGATGTTGAGTTTGGCGACCTTGAGCCGGCCCGCGTATTCCCCGGCGATCTCGTCGAGCACCGGCGCGATCATCTTGCACGGCCCGCACCAGTCGGCCCAGTAATCCACGAGCACGGGGTCGGGGGATTTCAAAACCTCTTCTTCGAAAGAGTCATCGGTCACATGGACGATGCTATCGCTCACTGAAGTTATCTCCCATTGGTATTTTGCATTGAGTGGTATGAAAGGCGTGATGACCGGCCAGTGACGGCGGCGCGCGGATCGGCTTGAGGAGCGGGCGGGCGGATTGGCGTTGATAACGGCCCTTGGGTAAGATGCTATTTGATCCAAAGCGCAGACAATTTGCAAGCCTTGCCCGTTCGCGAGGCTCATGGCCTCAACGATCGACCATTCCGACAGCCAAATTTCATGACAGATAAACATCTCACCCAGATCCGTTTCGACGGCTTCGACCTCGATCCGCGCATCCTGGCTGGCCTCGCCGACGCGGGCTTTTCCCGCTGCACCCCGATCCAGGCCGAAACCCTCCCGATCGCCCTGGCCGGGCGCGATGTCGCCGGTCAGGCCCAAACCGGCACCGGCAAGACCGCCGCCTTTCTGCTGGTCGTCATGCAGCGACTGCTCAACACGCCGCCACCGCCGCCGGGACCGATCAGCCATCCGCGGGCGCTGATCCTGGCGCCGACACGCGAGCTGGCGGTGCAGATTCACCGCGATACCCTGCTGCTCGCCACCCACACCGGACTGCGCAGCGGTCTGGTCTACGGCGGCACCGGCTATCAACAGCAACGCGACGATCTGGCCGCCGGGGTCGATATCCTCATCGGCACGCCGGGCCGTCTGATCGACTATCTGAAACAGAACGTCTTCGATCTCAAGGCCATCGAGGCGGTCGTGCTCGACGAGGCGGACCGCATGTTCGACCTCGGATTCATCAAGGACATCCGTTTTCTGCTGCGGCGCATGCCGCCCCCGGAGTCGCGGCTCGGCATGCTGTTTTCGGCGACGCTCTCCTATCGGGTGACCGAACTCGCCTACGAGCACATGAACCGCCCGCTGCTGATCAAGATCGAGACCGACAAGATCACCGCCGACCGCGTGCGCCAGTGCTGTTACATGACTTCCAACGAGGAAAAGATCCCGCTGCTGATCGGGCTGGTGCGCGGCTGGGACGATGCCCGCATCATGGTCTTCGTCAACACCAAGCGCGAGGCGGACCGGGTCTGGGGCTATCTGCAGGGCAACGGCATCAACACCGCCGTGCTCTCCGGCGACGTGCCGCAGAACAAGCGTCTCAAGCTGCTGCGCGATTTCACCGAGGGCAACCTGCCGGTGCTGGTCGGCACCGACGTGGCCGCGCGCGGTCTGCACATTCCGGACGTGACCCATGTGGTCAACTACGACCTGCCGGAAGATCCCGAGGATTATGTCCACCGTATCGGGCGCACTGCGCGCGCCGGCGCGGCCGGGGACGCCATCGGCTTCGTCTGCGAGACCTACGCCTTCTGCCTGCCCGATATCGAAACCTTCATTGGCGCCAGGATTCCGGTCTTCCCGGTGGATCCGGCACTGCTGGCCGAGGTGGACCCGCGCAGCCGGCTGCGTCCGGCCCGCGAGGATCGGGAAGAGCGGCGCGACGGACGCGGCGCGACGCCCGCGCGGGGCGAGCGGGCCAAGCGCGAGGGTCCGGGCGCGCGCGCGGAACGGAGTCGAGCGTCAACGCCAAGACGCACTTCCGAAACCAGGCCAGTGGCGTCAGCCAAACCCGCTGAAGCGGCATCGACGGCACCAGTTGCAGCGCCGGTATCGACACCAGCGACGATACCGGCATCGACGACCGCGCCCGACCTCCAGCCGATCCCGCCCGCGCCCGCGCCCCCCGCCAGGGTCCGGCGACCGGCGACGTCCCGTCCCAAGGTCGAGCGAGCCGCGCTAACCAGTCGACCGCTCTCCCCAGCGAAACCAAAGCCCGAGCCCGCCCCGGCCACCTTGACCGCGCCGCTCGTGGAGTCCACCTTGGAACCCGTCACAAGCCTTGACGAAACCAAACCCAAGCGCCGCCGGCGTCGGCGCAAACCGACCGAGAACGGAGCGGACACGACTCAAGCCAACTCGAATCCGCTGCCGGAGACCGTGGAATAGCGCTCGGCGGCACGCTGGGCGAGTCAGCGCCCGCCTCTAACGTCGGAACTTGGCAGATCGCCGCCGCCCTGGATTAATCGTCGTGTCCCGCGTCGGGCTCCGACACATCGAAGCGGACATCCTCGTACACGTCATCTGTGTCGCACGAGAACTGAAGCGACGGGAGCACGAGCGGCGCGTCAGGCGCGAGCGGCCGGAACAGCCAGCCGTCTTCCTGACGGCAATAGAGTTCGATCACGCGACGGCGCGAGTCGATCAGCACATAGTCGCGTAGGCTGGGGAGTTTCCGGTAGCGCGCGAACTTTAGACCGCGATCATAGGCTTCGGTCGCGTCCGACAAGACTTCGACGATCACCGTCGGCGCTCGCTTGGCGTGGCGTTCGCCGGCATCGGCGGGATCGCAGGTGACGAAGACATCGGGATATATAGATCTCGTATTTATCATCCAGACATTTCATGGGAACAAAACTCATAAACATCTGTCTACAGCAGTATAAGTTGAATAGATTTAGAATGACGGGGTGTATCATGAAACCTAATTGGTTATC